>CAJXQA010000077.1 GCA_913058475.1 uncultured Nitrosomonadales bacterium | reverse complement strand
CCTCTCTATTCGTCGGCAGCGTCAGATGTGTATAAGAGACAGGTTTAGATGAAAACATTCTCATTTCAAGAGTTTATTTAGTATTTGATTAACATACATGACACAAGTGTTTTGAGAATAAATTCTTTTTTCTGTGCATTCCCTTTAAGGCACCATTGGCCTTATTTTTAAACTCAATTGAATCAAGCATCTCTAAAGTCTTACCAAAAGAATCTATTAGATTGTCGGCCATTACAGAATTTATATTGCTTTTGACTACAATTCTAAACATTGTTTTTGAGCCATCTTGATCCGTAAAAATAGGTTTGTCTTGCTTTGTAATTGGATCCTCAAAATTCATCTTATAAGCACTTACATACCAATTATGCTCTGAAATAGCATGCTGTAAGTCAATGTCATCATATTCAAAATTACATTCGGGGTTAAGCATGGCTGTCACAACTGGTAGGCAATTCTTGTCTCCATCATCGAGAATTATAAATCTGGGCTTGCCCTCAAATCTCATTTTTTTTAACCCTTCTCGGATTTTTTGAGCGTGTGTCATCATATGCTCACAAATTTTTTGATAGCCCGAAATTCCGTACCTTAAAAACTTGTAGTATTGGACATATATCCCACTTGCCGGTCTAGAAAAATTCAGGTTATACGATTCACCCATTCCGCCCAAGTAACTGACTGATATAGCTACATGATCGCTTAAATTTTCACGCTGACGCCATACTATCCAACCTGTTCCAATACAGGATTCACCAAATTTATGCCCACTTGCTGACATGGATAATACATTTTTAAGTTTAAAATCCCAGTCTGGAAGATCTTTTTGAAACGGAGCGATAAAGCCACCGGATGCAGCATCAATATGAATTCCGACTTGAAACCCTTTATTTTTATTTACCTCTTCAACGATATCATTTATCTCCCATACAGGATCATATTGACCTCCATAGTGGTTCCCCATAATCGCTACTACACCAATAGTGTGATCATCAATAGCACTCCTGATCTCTTCAGTTTTTATTTTAAAATCTTTGTAAGAAGGCTGGATGAATTTTGCATCAATATCCATATATTTAATCAATTTTTCCCAAGCAGCTTGAAAGCAGGTTGAGATAACTATATTAGGCCTCTCTCCCAAAACCTTATGTTCACTTAGGTTATTTTCCTTTGCGTACCACTTTCGCCATCTAAACTTTAATGCCAACCCTGCTAGTAGACACGCCTCAGTTGACCCTACAGTGCAAGCTCCTGGATAAGAACCATACTCATCAAAATCATCAGGCTCCGGGCAGTGCCATAACTTTGCAATCATGTTGACGCATGTGTCATGTATCTTAAAAGATTGAGGATAAACCGTTTGATCTGCAATATTAACTTCCAGACCTTTTAATGCAAGTTCTTGCTCTTGTGCCTCTAACCGAACATTTACATAGGATGATGTATTTAGTGCTGGAGCTACATCTAAAAGAATCTCATCCTCAATAAACGTTTTTACATCTTCTGCACTGGAACCATCAGTTGGCATCATGTTTCTGTTCATTGATACTTTGTCCTCTAATGAGCATTCTTGAGACTTTATTAAAGCCTTTAATTCATTCACCTCATCTTTAAGTTTACTGATTTCAGATGTCATTTAAGAGCTCCTAATTTAAAAAATTTTGTACATATTCAAAAAAAAACTTTGAGTTAAATATATAGCAATTAAAAATCAGTAGGTAAACTATATTTATTTGATTAAATGAAAATTAATATAAGAAAATTTATTTATTTATTATTAAAATATAGTAGAATTACGCGTTCTGGATGTCCCCATCGTCTAGAGGCCTAGGACACTGCCCTTTCACGGCGGCAACAGGGGTTCGAATCCCCTTGGGGACGCCAATAATGTCTTTCAAGACCCTTATAAATACTGAAAGTTAGTCAATTAATCTAGTCAAAAATAGCCATATGTAACCACATATGTAACCACTTTAGCATTTGCTAAGACTACCCTTCACTTACTATTTAT
>CAJXQA010000076.1 GCA_913058475.1 uncultured Nitrosomonadales bacterium | reverse complement strand
ACGAGATCCTCTCTGGTCTCGTGGGCTCGGAGATGTGTATAAGAGACAGATTAAGACTAATAAAAAGCCTTGTTTTTGATTAGTAATCAATTAATATATTTTATAATCATATTTGATTTTTTTTTACATTAACCCTCTAATTAATATTTAAATTTACATAAACATGACAAATAATAAATTATATAAACATTTTTTTATTTTTTTCTTTTTAACGATATTTGTAGGTTGTAGTAAGCCGGATACTAGTCAGCTTATCGATAAAGCTTTAGAAGCTGAACATAGAACGCCTTCTTATATCCAGCGTGATAAATATCGCCATCCAAAAGAAACATTACTCTTTTTTGGCCTGGACCCAGAACAGTCTATTATTGAAATTACTCCAGGGTATGGTTGGTATACAGAGATCTTAGCACCCCTGGTTCGTAATAAAGGGCAGTACACCTACACCTCCTTAAAATTGCATGAAAAAATAAACCCCTACTTTGTTAAATTAGAAAGAGCATTTAAAGGAAAAATGGAAAAAAATCCTGATATTTACGATCAACTTCGTTGGGTTCATTTTGATCCAAAACAACCTGAATTTGCTCCGAATGGACCTGTTGATATGATCCTTACATTTAGAAACGTCCATAATTGGGCGAAGGCGGGATCAGCTGAAGCAATGTTCACTGGTTTCGCAAAGGCACTTAAGCCTGGGGGAACCCTTGGTGTTGTAGAGCATAGAGCAAAGGTAGGAACGCCTTTAGAAAAGCAGATTGAAAGTGGTTATATGACTGAGGATTATGTTGTTCGGATGGCAAAAGATGCTGGTTTCAGGCTTGATGCTAAATCTGAAATCAATGCAAATCTGAAGGATACTGCTGATCATCCAAAGGGTGTTTGGAATCTGCTACCTAGCTTAAGAGGTGTGGAAGATGATGATAAAGCAAATATTATATCAATTGGAGAATCGGATCGAATGACCTTAAGATTTATTAAGGAGTAATAATTGGTCCATCTAGAGTCCATTTGTAACAAAAATTGGTGGGGGTAAGCATCACCTTACTACTGCTTTTATACCTTTAAATATAAGGATTTTAAATTAATTAGATGTAAGCACCCCTAAATATATTCAATTATTAGGTATTTTTGTGCTTTATGGAGGCCATAGCCCAACTAGCTTCAGTACTTATTTTATACACCTGATTGTTTAGATTCTTGACTCCTACTAAATACAATCTCAACTAGCTTAATATACAGACCATGTCATGTGATTAGTAAACCATGTGTATTTCAATCTCGGTATAAACTGCTGACATCATTGCTTCTTAACTACTTTAGTTAATATCTGTATCTTATTGATTTAATAATTATTTATTACAATTTATGACTCCGTTATATCAATATAGAAGATCCCACCCCCTAGTGCCTCCATCTTTATAAAATGGGGCTCCAAGTATCCACATACTCTTTAAAATGGTTTAGTAACTATGTAAATATTTAAAACAAGGAGAATAATATAGAATTAAAATTAGATAAAACAACAAAGATACTACTAGGCGCAATTGTATTAGGCTTGTTCTCAAATGCAAGTAATGTGTTTATAGATAAGGCTTATGCTAATCAGGTACATAAATTTACATGATGCCATCATAAGAGAACAAAATGTGCAGATGTTGCTGGTGGGTTTATGGCCAAGAACAGAGATGGAAAAATGATTCCAGAAAAATATATATGATACATGCAGGACAATAAACCATCTTTGTTGCAGCTCAAATTAATATAGGTTATATTAAAAGGATGTCAACCTACAAACCAATCCACTTAGCAACTATCCTGTCATTCATCGGGATCTTATTACTGCCTATGACTATCTATGCAGATTGGAAAGAAGACAGGGTTTGTTTGCAAACATTGATTTGTAATGTGAGTGGCCAACTCTTAAAAGACAACCAAGATAATAGAGCGTGCATGGCTAAGTATATTCAAGCCATAAATGCTCAAGAGAATCAAGACACCGACCCCACTTTTATGTGTTTATCCCAAGAACTCATAGCAGCCAACCCAAATATTGATTTTAACGCAAATAGAATAGAGCCTATTCCCCTAGCAATCCCTCCAAATGTTCCAAATGTTCCAAGCTTGTTCCAAGCAAATCGGGTGTAAGTCATTGAAAACAAACAAATGTTCCAATGTTCCAAATAAATAAGTATATATACTGTCTCTTATACACA
>CAJXQA010000075.1 GCA_913058475.1 uncultured Nitrosomonadales bacterium | reverse complement strand
CGTCGGCAGCGTCAGATGTGTATAAGAGACAGGAAACTATTAAAATCTGAAATTTCTGTTGTTGCTTTAACACGAAACTGTCTCTGGTTTTCTTCGATAATATTGCCTTCCGTTTCATCATAATCAAATTCATCTTCAATATCACCCACAATTTGCTCAAGAACATCTTCAATAGTAACCATGCCAGCAACACCACCGTGTTCGTCGACAACAATTGCGATATGATTCCGCTTCGTTCTAAATTCTTTTAATAAAACATTTAATCTTTTAGATTCCGGAATAAATATTGGTGGCCTTAAAATATCTCGAATTTCAAACTCATGTTCAGATGTGAGCTTAAGTAAGTCTTTAGCGAGGAGAATTCCAATAATATTATTAATTCCTTCCTCAAAAACAGGAAATCTCGTATGAGCAGTCTCTATTATAAATGGAATAAATTCTTCAGGCTTCTTCGAGATATCTATAGCGTCAATTTGTGACCTTGGTCGCATAATATCTCTGACTTGCATATCTGAAACATTTAAAACACCTTCAATCATCATTAATGCATCTGCATCAATCATGTTTTTATCAAAAGCTGACTTTAAAAGATCACCAAGTTGTTTTTTATCTCTTGGTTTTAATAGAAGGTTTCTTAGGTGTGATCCAATTTTTAATCTTTTTCTTTTCATAAATTCAACTATTTATAATCTTTATATGGGTCATCAATATTTAATTTGCTTAATATTTTTCTTTCTATTTTTTCCATTTTATCAGCATCTGTATTATTTTGATGATCATATCCTAAAAGATGCAAATATCCATGGATAATAAGATGTGTGTAATGATCTCGGATTTTTTTATTTTGGGCTTTTGCCTCCTTCTTTATAACGGGATGACATAAGACTAAATCTCCTTCAATTGGATCTTCCAACATTAAAAAAGATAAGATATTTGTAGCTGTATCTTTATTTCTAAATTGTTTGTTTAATCTTTGCGATTCATTTTCATTGACAATTCTGAGAGTAATTTTACTTTGATTTTTGGCTACAAAGCTCAACCATTCTTGGCATTGCTTTTTTGATATTTGTTTTCTTTTGTGAATTGTATCTTGGATAAATATAGAAAATGAATTTTTAAACTTCATTGTAAATATTAAAGTTTAAATTTTTCATAAGCATTAATAATTTTTTGTACTAAAGGGTGACGAACAACATCAACAGAAGTAAAAAAAGTAAATTCGATACCTTTAACAGATTTTAAAATTTCTTGTATTTCAATGAGCCCACTCTTTTGTGATTTTGCAAGATCAATTTGAGTTACATCACCAGTAATCACTGCCTTTGTTCCAAAGCCGATACGGGTCAGAAACATCTTCATTTGTTCGGGCGTTGTATTTTGTGCTTCATCAAGAATTATAAAGCTTTGATTAAGTGTCCTTCCTCTCATATAAGCTAAAGGGGCTACCTCTAATATGCCTTTATCAAACATTTTAGTGACGTTGTCATAACCAGCTAAATCATATAACGCATCATATAAAGGTCTTAGGTATGGGTCTACTTTTTGTGCAAGATCACCAGGAAGAAAACCTAGATTTTCTCCTGCCTCAACAGCAGGCCTTACTAAAACTATTCTTTTAACTTTTTCTTTATTGAGTGCGTCAACGGCAGAAGCAACTGCAAGATATGTTTTTCCGGTTCCGGCAGGGCCAATACCAAAATTGATATCATTGGCTTGAATATTGTTAAGATAACTAACTTGCATAGGCGTTCGACCTTGTAAATCAGTTTTTAATGTATGAAGCTGGGGTGAGTCTTTCGTATTACCATTTTCTTTTTGGTTTAGCTCTACAAGGCTTAATTGAATATCTTCAGTCAGGATAGCCCTTGTCGCTCTTAGATAAATACTTTCAAGCAATTGAGATGCGAGTAAAACTTTTCTTTCATCTCCATTTAGAACAAATAAAGAGTTTTTTCTGCTTATTTTAATATCTAACCCAACACTTATTTGAGAAATATTTTCGTCAAGTGGACCACATAAGTTCGCTAGTTTTTTGTTGTCTTGTGGTGAAAGATTTAATTCTGTTTTCATATTCTTAAATTAATTCTCCAACAAGAGATTTACCTATAATTTTCATCACTTTTACATTTACAAATTTGTTTAATAAATCTTTTGACTCTTTAAATTCAATAATTCTATTGCTGTCTCTTATACACATCTGACGCTGCCGACGAATAGAGAGGTGTAG
>CAJXQA010000074.1 GCA_913058475.1 uncultured Nitrosomonadales bacterium | reverse complement strand
TCTCGTGGGCTCGGAGATGTGTATAAGAGACAGAGCAAGAGGAAGTATGAGAGATGCACTATCATTATTAGATCAAGCTATTGCGTATTCTGGTAATGAGATATCTGAAAATAAAGTAAGTGAGATGCTAGGGGTTGTTGATAATAATTTTCTAATAGATATCTTATTTAAATTATCTGATAACAAAGGTGAGGAGCTTATTGAGATTGCTCATGGAATGAATGATAAAAATATTGCGTTGGATAGCACATTGGTTGATCTTGCTAAACTTATTCATGAGATTTCAGTTTATCAAGTCGCACCAGGAAGCAACCTTGATTTTCAAGACGACAATGAAATAAAACAGCTAAGTGTATTATATTCTCCTGAAACACTCCAGCTCCTCTACCAAATAGTAATCAATGGAAAAAAAGATATTTATTTAGCGCCTGACTTATTAACCGGATTTAATACGACCTTGCTAAGAATGTTAGCCTTTTTTCCTAGTTTGCAGACTGAAAAATTAGATCCAAAACTAGTGAAAAAAAAAGTAACGCCACCTAATGAATCTATTATAGAAAAAAAAAGCTCTCAAAATGAAATAAAAGATGATATCAAAGAGACAGAAGAATTTGATGGTAATTGGCATAATTTAGTTAAAAATCTGAAGCTCGGAATTGCTAATGCTTTAGCACAAGAATGTGAATTTAAAGCCTATCAAAATTATATCTTTGAATTAACCCTTGATTCAAATAAAGGTCATTTAATGCAAGATAATTATGTCGAAAAACTGGAGGAATCTTTAATAAATCATTTTAATAAAAAAATTCAAGTCAAAATTTTAGTTGATGAGGTTAAAACAACCCCTGCTATAAAGACTTATGAAGAAAAATCTAAGTTATTAAAGGAAACTGAATCTGCTATGATGAAAGATGATTTTGTTAAAGACTTAATTGAAAATTTTGATGCACAAGTAGTTCCAACAAGTATTGAACCATTAAATAACAAAGGAAAATAGTATGGCTAAAGGTGGCATGGGTAACATAATGAAACAGGCACAAATGATGCAAGCAAATCTCCAAAAAGCACAAGCAGAACTTGCAAATATTGATGTTGAAGGAGCAGCTGGTAACGGCTTAATTAAAATTACTATCTCATGCAAACATGAAATAAAAAAAATTGATATCGATCCCTCCCTGCTTGAAGATAAAGAAATGCTAGAAGATTTAATTAAGGTTGCTTTTAAAGATGCCTTAAGTAAGGTTGAAAGTACCTCATCACAAAAAATGGGGGGCTTAGTTCCTCCAGGTATGAATTTGCCTTTTTAGTCTTATGCAGACTAATAACACACTAGAAAATCTTATAGATTCATTAAAATGTCTCCCAGGGGTTGGGCCAAAGTCTGCACTCAGATTAGCCTATTATTTATTGCAAAGGGATAGGAAGGGAGCACACAGACTAGCAAGCTCAATTGAGGATTCCTTAAGAAAGTTAGGTCATTGCAAATTATGTAACAATTTCTCTGAAGAGGAGATATGTTCAATATGTGACTCACCTAACAGAATTTCGGATACACTTTGCGTTGTAGAAATGCCAACTGACTTACTAATGCTAGAACAAACTCGCTCATACAAAGGTATGTATTTTGTTTTAATGGGAAGGCTTTCACCTCTTGATGGAATTGGGCCTAAAGAAATTCATATTAATAAGTTACTTGAAAGAATTAAAATAAGTGAAATCAATGAAATAATTCTTGCAACTAACTTTACAACTGAAGGAAATACAACAGCACAATATATAGCTGAACTTCTAAAAGAAAGTAAAATTAACGTATCCCGAATTGCTCGTGGCCTTCCGATGGGAGGTGAAATCGAATATGTTGATTCTGGCACCCTAGCCCAATCAATTGTTGAACGTAAAAAAATAATTTAAATTTTTATTAAAGCTGGGATTTCCGAAGGATGGTTGATGATGGCATCTGCGCCCCAGCTTTCTATTTTGTCGTCTTTTTTTAAATAACCGTAACATGCAAGTATTGCAAATATATTTGCAGTTTTTGCAGAGCTTATATCTTTATGTGCATCCCCAACATAAACCAATTCATTAGATTTTACCTTTAGAGAGTCACATGCAGAAATCAACATATTAGGTGATGGTTTTGGGGAAATACCGTCATCACCACATATTAAAATTTCACATCTTTGATCAAGGTGAACAAACTTCAAAATCATTTCAACAAAACAGCGATGTTTGTTTGTGATGATACCCCATCCTATTTTATTTTTATCCAACAGAGCAATGAGGTCATGAATGCCATCAAAGAGTATTGGGTTATTTAAAATATTACTTTTATAGATGCTAATAAACTCATTTGTGAGCACAGAAAAATTATCAGCTTCTTCATTAAATCTGTCTCTTATACACATCTCCGAGCCCACGAGACCA
>CAJXQA010000073.1 GCA_913058475.1 uncultured Nitrosomonadales bacterium | reverse complement strand
CTTACTTATGAGCACAGAAAAATACTCGTTACCTTCGACTATTCCGGATAACAGCAAGATCTTGGAAGTTTTCCGCGTTTCTAAAAAACGAGTTTAATAAATAGAAAAATTTTAACCTGTACAACAAGTTACGGTGTATGCTAAAAACGACATATGGGAGAGGCGAAAAAATGCCGTGATTAATACGCGGATGCAATCACGGCGTTTTAAAAGATATTAATATTGTTAGCACTCAGGAGGATTTGTTGGATAATCTATCTTCGATTATAAATTTTTTGAATCTTGCGTTAATCATTATTGCTGGGTTATTTTTGCACTCTTACTTGCCAAAATATATGGATGAAAAAGCTAAGAACAAAGCCTCCAAGGAAGACATAAGCGAAATAACAGAGAAAGTAGAAAACATAAAGAAGCTCCATAATATCGAAATGGAAACTCTAAAAGCACAAATTGCAGACAAAGATAAAATCACTCAAAAGCGACGCGAAAATTATGAAAAAATTGTGGATTCGCTCAGAGTATTCATTCGAGGCCATGAAAACAATATAGAAGTGCAGATAGATTTCTATAAGACTTATTCTAGCGCATGGCTATGGGCTCCAAATAGAGTCTTGTCGGCGCTCAACGGATTTGTAGATCTTCAGGTGAAAATTGTTTCACATCCCGGTTCAGTCACACAAGAACAGGTAAAAGAAAGTTACGAAAAAGTTGTATTGGAAATGCGCAAGGACCTTGGTTTCTCTAGTACAGAGCAAGAGAAATATCGTTTTTTCAATTTTGCATGAGTGCTAATAAACCGCTGTAGTCGGTCGCAAGCTCCCTGGGACAATAACACGTGGGCTCAGTCGCTTTGCTCCAAATTTTAGCCCACGTGTTATTTCCCCTAAGCGGGGTGTTATGTGCTTTATCTAGTAGGAGTCAGGCTTTGGATCTAAACCCAAAATACAGAAGTGAAAAGTTTCAATGTCCACACTGTCAGGTTGCCTCTCAGCAGGCTTGGTTTGATGTTGATAATTCGAGTAATGCAGCTAATACGATATTAAATCACCTATTTTATGACTATAGAACGCGCATAAAGGATTATCAGCAAAACGCCATCTCGGCTTTTATAGAGCACGTTGTGGATGCAAATAATCGACATATGGGCGAGTTTGTTCCGGAAGGTTTTTCTGTTGCAACCTGCTCAACATGTAACGAATCCTCTTTGTGGGTGAATCAAGAAATTGTCTATCCAAAACAAACGGCAGTAGCGCCTCCAAATGAAGATATGGATCAAGAGATTCAGGATTTGTATCTGGAGGCATCCACAATTGTTGTTGATTCTCCCAAAGGTGCTACGGCCTTACTCAGATTGGCACTCCAACTATTGCTTAAGCAACTAGGTAAGTCGGGAAAAAATATTAACAACGACATAAAAGAGCTTGTAGCAGAAGGGCTCAGTCCAAAAATTCAAAAAGCACTAGACTTACTTCGAGTTGTAGGAAATAACGCCGTGCATCCAGGGCAAATTGACTTGGAAGATGGCAGAGACATAGCGCTGAAGTTATTCCACGTTCTTAACTTCATAGCTGATGAAATGATTTCAAAGCCTAAAGAGTTAGATCTGCTTTATTCAGATGTTGTGCCTGAGGAAACGCAACAACACATTAAGGAAAGAGATGGTCAATGATGGCAATTTATAGTCGCGCTCATAACGCAGTGCTCACCAGTAAATTACTCGCTGCGCTCGAAATTTACTGGTGAGCACTGCGTTAGCCTACAGGGATGAAAGTTGAAGTCAGTCGTAATATTCCATTGCAACAAAACCTACAATGAAAAATGGTTGCGTGATAAAAAACACTCTAATGGTATTCAATATAAAATCATTGAATCAATCATTTACCTCATTGAGAAAAATCATGGTGGGGCGATTACTCAAAAAGAAATACTTGAACATCATCCGGATATAAAAGAGTATCTTGAAAGACGAATTTTCAGAATAACCCCAAGCTCAGGTACAGAGATGACGGGTAATGGGCGAGGAATACATCACGCTAAGTATTCACCCACAAAAAGTGTGGCAGTGCTTTGGTCTGTGGTTGACAATGAAATCTATGTAACATTCGATGATCATCAACCTATTAAATATCACAGAGCGATATACTCATTTCACAAATTGAGATTAGGGAGACCAGTTTATCCTTTAAAAGGTCGCTGTAGTCCAAAAATGAGAGAAATTTTACAAAGTGACAAACCATGGAGATTTAAAGGAATAGATCCGCGCGATAGATTTTATTTCTCAAAGTAGGCTAACAAGAGACTATTAATTAACAAGACACCCATGATAATGCATTTCAAATGCGCACTTGAAAACGCCGTTTTCTTGGCGACGAAGTCGCTGCTTTGGTTCACGACTCCAATTTTCCATCTTTTTAATTGGCTTGTCAGATGTCCAGACATGGACGTCTGGACAAGGCGAAGTGCTTTACAGGGATGTTACCTTTCGCCGTTCTGG
>CAJXQA010000072.1 GCA_913058475.1 uncultured Nitrosomonadales bacterium | reverse complement strand
AAACATCTTGATAGGTTTACACCTCCCTCTAAACTTTTTCTAATATCTTCAATTATTTCTTTAATAGCAGGACTTTCTAATTGGTCTCTCAACATTATTAAGACCTGTAAAATAGGTAAACCCGCCTTAACCATAGTTGCAAATTGTTTTGAAAATATAAGAATTTCTTCTACTTTAACTTTTTTTTTCCCAAAAAAAGATGAGCCACTTGATTTCTTTTTTGCCCCCTCTTTTTTTTTCTTAGACTTGTTTATGTTGGTAATTATTATTTTTTTTTCTTTTAATAAATGAGAAGCTTCATCAAGATTTATTGCCTCAATGTCTCCTTCTATATACTTACCTTCAGATATTCCTTTGTAAGTAAAAGCTTCCATTTTTATTCGCTTGAAAGAACTCTCTCATATTCTCTAAAATTAAGTTCACCAGATGCAATCATTCTTCTACCCATATCCTGCATCGTTCTAAATCCTTCTTTAATAGCTATTTCTCTTAATTCAGGAGTGGTTGCTTGTTTTAAAATAGCTTCTTTGATTGGTTTTGATACCACTAAAATTTCATAAATACCTTGTCGACCTTTGTAACCAGTGTCGCTACATTTTCCACAACCCTTACCTTTTATAGCCTTAACTTTAGATGCCTCTTCTTCACTAAAACCTAAATCTTTAAGAACTTTAGGATTAACGTCATCATCTTGTATTCTACAATCTTTACAATTTTTTCTAGCTAGTCTTTGAGCTACAACAAGTTGGCAGGCAGCACTTATTAAGTAATCGGGTGTTCCCATGTTTTGTAATCTAGTAATAGTACTTGGAGCATCATTAGTGTGTAACGTACTAAATACTAAGTGACCTGTAAGAGCAGCTTTTAACCCTATATCAACTGTTTCTTTATCTCTCATCTCACCAACTAGAATAATTTCTGGATCTTGCCTTAAAAAAGATCTTAAGGCTTTAGCAAAAGTAAAGCCAATATCATCTTTAATTTGCACTTGTCCTACACCTTCTAATTCATATTCCACGGGGTCTTCGGCTGTTAAAATATTTAAATGAGGACGACTTACTTCTTTTAAAATACTATATAATGTTGTCGACTTACCTGATCCTGTTGGCCCTGTTACCAAGATTAATCCCTGACTACTGTGAATTCCTTTTCTTAAACTTTCTAAATCTTGCTTTTCAAAATTTAATTGCTCAAGAGTGATATCTCCTGCGTCCTTATTAAGAATACGCATTACAATTCTCTCATTATTTGCTGTAGGTAATATTGATAAACGTAGATCAACTACTTTGTTGCCAATTTTAAAATTAATGGCTCCATCTTGTGGTAATCTTCTTTCAGAAATATCTAGTTTACCCATAATTTTAAATCGAGTAACCACTGCCCCATAATTATCATGTAAAAACTGCCTATAAGTTTCTTGTTCTTGAAGCATACCGTCTAATCGATATCTTACTCTTGAATTAAATCTGTAAGGCTCAATATGAATATCACTCACACCCATTTTTATTGCATCGGCTACAACTGCTGTACTAAATTTGATTACCTCTGACTCGTTTTCAATTGCTTCAATATCTTCTTCTGGCGTATTCTCTAAAACTTCTCCTGCATCTCCTAAATCTGTTTCAAAAGTTTTAGTTTTTTTTCTATTATCACTACGTATTGATGCAATTGTTACTTCATCTGTTTCATTTGATAATCTTTCGATATATTCAGAAATATCAGTTATTTTTGCAGCGTGTAGTTCAATGTCTTTTTTTGTAATAGCTTTTAAATTTCTCATCAATCCCAGTTTTGAACTATCTGGAATTGCCATGTGCAAAGTTTTTCCTTCAATTTTAAATGGTGCTACAAAATTTATCTTTATATAGTTTGATGGTAAAACTGTTTTTATTTCATCTGTAATTTTAACTGTCTTTAAATCAATTGTTTCTAAATTTTGTTCTTTAATTAATAGATCAATTATTTTTTTTTCATCAGTGAGTTTTAACTCAAATATTGCATCAATTTGAGACTTATTGTTTTCAGTACTTACTTTTTTAATATTTATTAAATCTTTTCCTGAAATAATGTCATTATCAATCAAGACATTAACTAAATTAATTTCACTTTCTCTACTAATTTTTAACATTATAAAACCCTTGGAGCTATAAATACTAGCAGCTCAGTCATTGTGTCAGAATCTGATTTTCCGCTCAATACTTTTCCTAGAACTGGTATTTTTTTCGTTCCTGGGACACCCTCTCTATTATTTGCTATATTATTTTTTTTGATACCCCCAATTACAACTATATCTCCATCCGCAACTAATAGTTTGGTGTTTATCTCCATTTTATTTACACCTGGTGTTCCTGGAGATGATCTGTTTGGAGTGTCATTATTTACTTGAATTGAAAGCATGACGTTTCCATCACCTATAATATTTGGGGTTACTATTAGTTTTAATGATGCATCAACTGGTTTATCTTCTCCATCTCCACCATCAATATAAATTGTTTCACCCTGATTAATACTTGCTTGATGATTGTCTAATGTAAATAATTTTGGATTAGATACCGTCTTTGATAAACCTTGAGATTCTAAAAAATCAAGTTCAACTTTTAAAACAGCTGAACCAGTTTTTTTCAATATTCCAATTCCACTTGTTGCAGCAGCAGATCCAAAATTTACTAAATTATCTGTTCCAGCACCAGTGGTAAAAGCTCCTGTAGAGTCTGATAATGCAGCCCCTGTTCCAGATGCCGCTCCTACACTACTACCCCCTTGGGTACCACCA
>CAJXQA010000071.1 GCA_913058475.1 uncultured Nitrosomonadales bacterium | reverse complement strand
AAGCATTCTGTTCATGATCTGCGTGAAGAATAAGAATTTTTTCAAAGGCTTTAGAAATTACAGGATTAACTTCGTAATCTTTATTAGGTCTTGAAAATAGCATGTGTAAAAAGTTTGTACAAAAATCATACTCATCTTTTGGGTACACAAAAGGTAAACCTAAATTATATGTGTAGCTCCAAGCAGCAATAGTTGGTATCTTTGCAATTAATCTTTGCGCTGAAATTTGCCTATGATTTGGGTCATTAATATCCATATTATCGAAATAAAAAGCTGACATCGATCCAACAACACCTACCATCACTGCCATTGGGTGAGCATCACGTCGAAAACCCCCAAAGATATTATTAAGTTGGTCGTGAAGAAGGCTATGACTTGAAATAGATTTTAAGTAATTAGTTTTTTTAGCTGGATTAGGAAGCTCTCCATGCATCAGTAGATAAGATACATCTAGGTAGTCACATTTTTCAGCTAATTGCTCAATGGGATAGCCTCTATAAAGCAATTCTCCTTTGTTTCCATCTACATATGTGATTTTAGATGTGCAGGCAGCAGTAGAGGTAAATCCAGGATCATAGGTAAAATAGTTATAATTACCCAGATTTCTAATATCTAAAGATGGTGCTCCTATTGTGCTTTCAATAATAGGGAGCTCCCTCTCTTTACCATCAAGTAAAATTTTAATTTTTTCTTTTGTCATTTAACTTTAACAACTCTGTTCAATATTCTAAATAAGCATGACATTATAATACAAAAGGGAATAAATCTAGGATTGATGTATTGAGCCTAAAATTCTAAAACCTTTAGCTCCTGTAACATCTGGTGAGTTATTAAACTTTTTATCAAGAGTTTGGTTTGCAAGCCAAGCAAAGGCAACCGACTCAACTTGCTGTTCTGGGAGATTCAAATCGCTGGTGCCTCTAATAATTAAGTTTGTTTTGTTTTTTAATATTTTAACAAGGAAGTCATTTTTTGCACCTCCACCACACATATATATTTCATTCGCCCCTGAACAATTTTCTTTAATAGCATCTGTTATAGAAATTGCTGTTAATTCGATAAGTGTTCGTTGGATATCTTCTGGCGAATAAGTTTTTTTTATACCTTTTTTGATCCAATCTAAATTAAATAAGTCTCTTCCTGTACTTTTAGGGGGGAGTTTATTAAAAAATTTATCTTTAAGATAATATTTAAGTAAGCCGTCAATAACTTGACCTTTTTTTGCCCAGTTACCCTTTTTATCAAAATCTAAATTGTGATTAATTTTGATCCAATGATCCAACAAAATGTTACCGGGACCACAATCAAATCCAATGATGGGACCATTTGTAGGAAGATAAGTAATATTACTAATGCCACCAATATTTAAAATAACTCGGTTTTTTGTTTTTGAAAAAAATAGGTCTTTATGAAATGCAGGGACTAATGGTGCACCTTGTCCTTTTGCAGCAATATCCCTATTTCTAAAATTTGAAACAACTGTCAAATTTGTTATTTCTGATAATAAATCAGCATTCCCAATTTGATTAGAATATCCTTTATCTGGCCTATGTCTTATCGTTTGGCCATGATAACCAACACCTTTAATATGTTTCGCAGATAAACTATTTTTGAGTAATAAACGATTAATGCCCTTACCTGTCAATATGGCAAGTTCATTTGATAATAGAAGGCTTTTTTCAAGTTCATTTTCTTCAGGGAAATGGAGTTTAAGTATGTTTTCTTTTAATTTAGTAGAGTAATTGATATGTAAAAAATCTAGGACAGAAATTTTATTTTTATGTATTTTAGTTAAAGCGATATCAATTCCGTCAAGACTGGTTCCTGACATTGTGCCTATTAAAATTTTAGAATTTAACATTTAAAAATTAAAATTAATTTTAGTAAATTTTCATACATATCTCTGATTATAAGATAACACTTATTGTTTCTAAATACCTTAATTGATATAGAATATATTGTATAAAAAATGTGAGATAACAATAGTGAAAGCAGAAGAATCATACAAAATAATAGCTAGAGGGGCGGACGAAGTATTAGTCAAATCAGAGCTTTTAGAAAAGTTGGAGTCAGGTAAGCCATTAAGAATTAAGGCGGGCTTTGATCCAACAGCACCCGATCTTCATTTGGGACATACAGTATTATTAAATAAATTAAGACAATTTCAAGATCTAGGACATCATATTCTTTTTTTAATAGGAGATTTCACGGGTTTGATTGGAGATCCGACTGGTAAAAATGCAACACGACCTCCTCTCACAAAAAAAGAGGTTGAAGAAAATGCAATTACTTACACATCTCAAGTATTTAAAATTCTAGATAAATCAAAAACTGAGGTGGTCTTTAATTCAACATGGCTAAGCAATCTAGGTGCAGATGGAATGCTTAAATTGGCAGCAACACACACTGTAGCTCGTATGCTTGAAAGAGATGACTTTTCCAAAAGATACAAAGCTCAGCAACCAATTTCAATTCACGAATTTATGTATCCACTTCTTCAAGGTTTTGACTCAGTGGAATTAAAAGCTGATATTGAGCTTGGAGGTACTGACCAAAAATTTAATCTATTAATGGGGCGAGAGCTGCAAAAATACTATAACAAACCACAACAATGTATTGTCACACTGCCATTGCTTGAGGGACTTGATGGAGTTCAAAAAATGTCCAAATCCTTGAATAATTACATTGGGATAAATGAATTACCAGAGACCATGTTTGCAAAAATTCTTTCCATATCAGATGAATTAATGTGGAGATATATAGAGTTACTTTCTTTAAAGGCATTAGATGATATTTCAAAATGGAAAAAGAGAGTCAAAGAAGGTGAAAACCCAAAAAATATCAAAGTAGAATTTGCAAAAGAAATAGTGAGTCGGTTTCATTCAGAGATTGAGTCTGAAAGTGCAGAACAAGATTTTCAAAATAGAGCTGTAGGGGGTATTCCAGATGATCTAACGGAATATAAGATGGATGTTGGTTCTGGCGGAATAGGGGCTGTCTCTTATACACATCTCCGAGCCCACGAGACCA
>CAJXQA010000070.1 GCA_913058475.1 uncultured Nitrosomonadales bacterium | reverse complement strand
GATGTGTATAAGAGACAGAGATTCATCAGTTACATTAAGTGGATTAAGGTTTAGAGCTAATTTTTACAAAACTATTCAAGGAACAGCTGCTGTATTAAGAAGAGTAGAGAGTGTAATTCCTGAAATGGAACAATTTGATTTACCCCAAGTTCTTTATGATATTGTAGATATGCATAAAGGATTAGTTTTAGTAACTGGACCTACGGGGTCTGGTAAGTCAACAACACTTGCAGCTATTATAAATGAAATTAATAAGACTAAAACTGCAAATATTATTACAGTTGAAGATCCAGTTGAATTTATTCATAAAGATTTAAAAAGTATCGTGTCTCATAGAGAAGTAGGCAAACAAACCAAAACATTTTCTAGTGCATTAAAGGCAGCACTTAGAGAAGATCCAGATGTAATTCTAGTTGGTGAGATGAGAGACTTGGAAACGGTTTCACTTGCACTGACTGCTGCTGAAACAGGACACTTAGTTTTTGGAACCCTTCACACTAGTGGTGCTCCTAATACAATAAATAGAATTATTGACGTTTTTCCACCTGAGCAACAAGCTCAAATAAGAGCACAGATATCTTCTTCTTTAAAGATGGTGGTTACTCAAAGACTTCTTAAAACTAAAGATGGTCAAGGCCGTTGTGCAGCGTTTGAAGTGATGAAGTGTACGCCTCCAATTCAAAACTTAATTAGAGAAGCTAAAATTCATCAAATACCTAGCATCATGCAAACTTCTGTGAGAGATGGTATGATTACTATGACTAAATCATTAGAAGAATTAGTTAAGGCAGGTAAGATAGATGCGAGTGCAGGACGAGAAGATTAAAGGATTTAATGTCCTTGAATTAATTATTGTCATAGCAATTATTGGCGTCCTCTCCGCTGTTGCTTATCCAAATTTTTCAGATTGGCGAAAAGATAGAGAGACTAGAAATTCTGTAGTTAAAATAAAATCTTTAATCGAGGGAATAAACGCACAAGTTCAAAGAGGTCAATATGCATTTGTCCAAGTAGATGTTGAAGAAGGCAGGCTGATAAATGAAGATGATGGGTTAATTGTAACTTCAAAAGGAATGAAACCAAAAACACTTGCTACACTTCTTAATAATGGAGAAAGTGGCTGGTGGGTGACGCCAAATGAACGATGCAAAATTGTTGATAAAGCTGTTGATGAAGCATACTGGGATGAAGATCCAGACCCGGATAGAAATCAAATAATTGATTTAGATAAAATAGAAGTAAGACAGATAGTTTTAGACAATGTTGCAACTACATGGCGTGACGATGTAGGAGCAGTTTGTTTTGGTAAGAATGATCAATGGTATAGTGGTAACGGTGAATTGGTTTCATCATCAGGAGATGATGTAATTGTAGATAGCTATTTATTTATTTGTAATAGATCAAATACAAGATCTCAATGTGATATAGATAACGTGACAGGTGAACCGACAACAGAACATGATCATTTATATGTTATAGAGTGGTCAAGATTTGGAAATATCAAACTTGAGAAATGGAATAAAAGAGATGCAGAATGGATTGAGCAATAATATGAAAAAAAATAAATCTAAAATTTCTGGTTTATCCATATTAGAAGCATTGGTATCAACCGCTATTGTTGGAATTGGTTTTATAGCAATTCTGCAAATGACAAATTTTTCAGTACAATCTATTGATAATTCAGGAGACAGAACTAAAGCAAACTATTTAACTGAAATGATAGCCGAAGATGTTATTGGTAGCAAAAACACTTTGTATGGCACCAATTCTGATAATGAAAATATTGTATTTAATAATGATGGCTCAATGTCGTTTGCAGACGGAAGTGACGCAAGTGGTTTAAAAAAATTTTCAGAACATTTAAACACTAATGGTTGGAACGCAAGTTTGAGTTGTGGAAATTCATCAACAGGCTCAGGTAACACTAATACTGACAATATTTATCAAACTCAAGAAAATGATGCCCCAAGAAACAAAGAAGCAAAATGGGACATGATATTTAATGAAAATAGATTTTTGAAATGTAAAAGCAATAATGAAACAAAAAAACTAGAAACATTTAAAGTATGCAGATGGGGAAGCTGTACATATAAAAATGATTTAGTTTTTGATGACCCAATTTATATTAGTAGAGTTGAGATGCTTTTAAATAATGGAAAAAAAAGAAAATATTTATATTTTCAATCAGATTACAATATAAAAACAACTACAAGCGATTCCTCAGATTAGTATGAAAAAAAAATATCTAAAAAGTATAGCAGGGCTTACTTTAGTTGAAATTTTAATTGGAATTGTTGTTTCATCATTGATGATGGCAGCAATGTACTCAACTTACACAATTGTTAATAATAGTTACAATCAAGTTGTTGATAAAGCAAAGATCAGTAGATCATCAAGAGATTTAGTAGAATTGTTAATTCGAGATATTAGAATGTCAGGATTTAAATATTATCTTGGAACTAATGAATTAGGTTACCCCGAACAAAGTTACTTAGAATTTGTTGGGGGTACTACTTCAATTAAAGAAAATCACGACCCCATAGTTATTATTGCAAATGAATTAGGTCACAATATTGATGGCACCGATCCAACAGTTACTAAAAATAATGCTGGAGATTTGTGTTGTGATAAAATTCATATTGTTTTTGATGATTTTAATCAAAACGACAAACTTCAACCTTATAAAAGATATAAATTAACTTATTATGCCTTACCAGTTTCTGATTCAGATGACAGCAATCCAAGATATGCTGTTTATAAATCTAAGATTAGCTGGAAACAACAAAGAGATTCAGAGACTGCATCGTGGCCTACAGAAGGTGATTGGGTTAGTGATTGTACTGAATGTTACCACGAACAACTCGTTAAAGATTACGTTGAAGATATGGAGTTTATAGCTCTTGATCAAGAGGGAAGAAAACTTTCACCTGACCCTAGTCCATCTGATTATAGTGCTAGACAAAATTTATATAAGATTAGATCTGTAGATATTAGATTAGCATTTAGATCTGAAAATGAATTTTTTAGGTTTGAAGCAAGAGAAGGTAATGAAAGACAGTTAAGCGGATTTTCAAGAGCAATTAAAAAATATTCAGATAGGTATTTAAGGGATAGCGTAGTTGTTACAGTTTATACAAGAAACATTATTGATGATGGAATTTTTTAATGAATAAAAAAAATCAAAAAGGTTTTACTCTTATTTTATCACTTGTACTTTTATTAGTGATGTCTCTTATGGGAGGGAGCTTGATTGTTATTTCTTCTAGTGACCATCAAAGCAATAATACTAGTGATGAATATCAACAAACTTTTTATGTGGCGGAACATGCTTTAATTGAAGCTGAGAAATATGTTATTAATCAAATGATTGGCCCTTGGGTAGATCCTGCTACATTGACATCTCCTGGTGCTGGAGCAACGGCTGAGGAATTACAAGCACACAATGATTATGTTAGGCAATTACGATCTTTAGCACTCAGCAATGGTGGGTTTGCTAGGCATACAGATGCAAGCACTCCTTGGCCAAATG
>CAJXQA010000069.1 GCA_913058475.1 uncultured Nitrosomonadales bacterium | reverse complement strand
CTCTATTCGTCGGCAGCGTCAGATGTGTATAAGAGACAGGTTCAATGTGCCTGGCAATGAATGCAGACAGGCTTGAACCTTACGAGCGTTGCGCATCAACGTCAAATAGAAATTTTGAAGGAAGACAAGGGCAAGGTGGTAGAACGCATCTTGTTAGCCCTGAGATGGCAGCAGCAGCTGCGATCCATGGTAAGTTTGTTGATATCAGAGAAGCTTCTTAATGTTACCAATTAATAAGCATCATGGAATCGTTATACCGTTGGATAGAGCAAATGTAGATACTGACGCAATTATCCCTAAACAATTTTTAAAGTCTATTAAGAAATCTGGTTTCGGTCCAAACTTATTTGATGAGTGGCGATATCTTGATCATGGTGAACCAGGTATTAATCAAAAAAGTAGAGAGCTTAATCCAGATTTTATTTTAAATAAACATAATTATCGTGATGGGACTATTTTATTAGCAAGAGAGAATTTTGGTTGTGGATCTAGTCGTGAACATGCACCTTGGGCATTGCTTGATTTTGGTATCCGGGTCATCTTAGCACCAAGCTTTGCTGATATATTTTATGGAAATTGTTTTAAAAATGGAATCCTTCCAATTCAAATTAGTGAAGAACTAACTGATCTATTTTTTAAAAAAGCATTATCTGAAATTGGTTTAAATTTAACAATTGACCTAGAAAAGCAATTAATTATTGCTGACGATGAAAAATACGATTTTAAAGTAGATGAATTTAAAAAGCATTGTCTGATAAAGGGGCTTGATGATATTGGATTAACTCTTGAGTATAGGAAAGCTATTAAGGACTTTGAAAACTATTACTATAACCATTACCCGTGGTTGATAAAATAGGAGATACAATGAAAATCGCGATTTTACCTGGTGATGGAATTGGACCTGAAATTATTTCACAAGCTGTCAAAGTGTTAAATTTTTTTGGTTTAGGTGAATCATTATCATACTCTTCAATAGGGGGAGCAGGTTATGATGAGTTCAAAGATCCTCTGCCAGAAGCAACTTTAAAGCTTGCTCAAGAGTCTGACGCAATTTTACTTGGTGCTGTTGGTGGCTGGAAGTATGATGAATTACCAAGGGAGATGAGACCAGAGAGAGGGTTGTTAAGAATTAGGCAGGCACTTAATTTGTTTGCTAACTTAAGACCTGCTTTGATGTTTCCTGAGCTTGTTGATGCATCTAGCTTGAAGCCCGAAATTGTATCGGGTCTTGATATTATGATTATACGAGAGCTTACGGGTGATATTTATTTCGGTGAGCCTCGCGGGATATCAAAAAATGAAAAAGGTGAGCTGGAAGGGTTGAACACAATGCGCTATTCAGAGTCTGAAATAAGAAGGATTTCTCATATCGCATTCAAGACTGCTTCAAAAAGGTCAAAAAAACTATGCTCAGTTGATAAAGCAAATGTTCTAGAATCTACAGAATTATGGAGAAAGGTGATTAGTGAGATCGCCTCTGAATATCCAGACGTGGAATTAAGTCATATGTATGTTGACAATGCAGCAATGCAGCTTGTGAGTGAGCCTAAACAATTTGATGTGATTGTTACTGGAAATATCTTTGGAGATATCTTATCAGATGAGGCATCAATGCTGACTGGCTCAATTGGAATGCTTCCCTCAGCTTCATTAGATCAGAACAACAAGGGGATGTATGAACCAAGTCATGGCTCAGCTCCTGATATTGCTGGTAAAGATATAGCAAATCCATTAGCTACCATTTTGTCGCTATCAATGATGTTTAAATATACATTTAATGATAATCACAAGTCAGAAAAAATTGAAAATGCTGTCAGAAATGTTTTGAAAAAAAGATTTAGGACAAAAGATATTTTCTCAGAAAATAAAATACTTGTTGGTTGTGAAGAAATGGGTAATAAAATTATTGAGGAATTAGAAAATGCTTAAAGTTGGCATCATTGGTTGGAGGGGAATGGTCGGCTCTGTTTTAATCCAAAGAATGCATGAGGAAAATGACTTTGAAAGTATAGACGCTCATTTCTTCTCGACCTCTCAGTCTGGTGGAAAAGTTCGCATACTTAAATCTCAAGAATCTACTTTATTAGATGCTTTTGATGCTGATGAATTAATAAAAATGGATATTTTATTGTCATGTCAGGGTGGAGATTATACAAAAAAAATGCTACATCCACTTAGAGAAAAAAATTGGAGTGGACATTGGGTCGATGCTGCATCAACTCTGAGAATGAATTCTGATGCCATGATTGTGCTTGATCCGATTAATAAAGAAGCAATTGACAAAGCTATTGAGAAGGGCAACAAAAACTGGGTTGGTGGAAATTGTACGGTCTCTCTAATGCTACTGGCAATCCATGGATTAATAAAAAAAGATTTAGTTGAGTGGGTTTCGTCCATGACCTACCAAGCAGCTAGTGGGGCTGGAGCGCAAAATATGAAAGAACTCTTAATTCAAATGGGTGAGCTGTCAGGGTCCTTAGATAATATAAAGCCTGATTCAAGCATCCTTGACTTAGATAAAGACGTTCAGTTGATGATGAATTCTGAAAGATTTACTAAGAAATTATTTAATGCACCACTTGCGGGGA
Source organism: uncultured Nitrosomonadales bacterium (assembly GCA_913058475.1). Taxonomy (GTDB): domain Bacteria; phylum Pseudomonadota; class Gammaproteobacteria; order Burkholderiales; family Methylophilaceae; genus BACL14. Next base: position 947 of record CAJXQA010000069.1, on the reverse strand, counting down.
GTTTGATTCCCTGGATAGATGAAGAGTTAGAAAATGGGCAAAGTAGAGAAGAGTGGAAAGGCGGTGTTGAGACAAATAAAATTTTAAAATCAAATGGGCATAAAGCTTTTAATGTAGATGGTCTATGTGTTCGTATCGGAGCTATGAGATCACATAGCCAAGCACTAACAATTAAATTAAATAAAGATTATCCAATAAAAGAAATTGAATTATTAATAGCCTCGGCGAATCCTTGGGTAAATTTTGTTCCTAATAATAAAGAAAAATCAATAAAAAACTTAAGCCCTGCAGCTGTTTCAGGTAAACTTTCAATCTCTGTAGGAAGGGTAAGAAAGCTTAATGTTGGCGAAAATTTACTTTCTGTATTCACAGTAGGTGATCAATTGTTGTGGGGTGCGGCAGAACCAGTAAGACGAATGCTTAATATTTTGACAAATATAAAATTATGAAAAAGATGACAAATTTATTAAAAAAAATTCTATGCGCTTTATTTTTCTTAATATTCTCAATTAACGCTCTAGCACTTCAATTAGGTCAAATTTCGGTAAATTCAACACAAGATCAGCCTTTAAATGCTGAAATTGAGTTAGTAGTATCCAGTGGGGACGATTTAGATTCTTTAAAAGCAAGAATTGCAGGAAAAGATATTTATCAAGCACAATCAATAGAGAGAGTGCCTGTCCATGAGGATATCAAAATCACTGTTATCAAGGATAAAAAAAAATCAATATTAAAGCTTAGCTCAGAAAAACCAGTTCTTGATCCATTTTTAGATTTACTAATCCAGATTGATTCACCAAAGGGAAGAAATTTTAGAGAATATACAGTTTTACTTGATCCCTTACCAGCTAGTCAATCACAAGTTGAAAGTTTAGTGGAGCCAGAGCCTGCACCAGAGCCTGCACCAGAGCCTGCACCAGAGCCTGCACCAGAGCCTGCACCAGAGC
>CAJXQA010000068.1 GCA_913058475.1 uncultured Nitrosomonadales bacterium | reverse complement strand
AGATCTACACCTCTCTATTCGTCGGCAGCGTCAGATGTGTATAAGAGACAGAAGCTTAATAGTGAACTATTGTTCTCTAATCAATCTCTTATTAGTATATATTTTCTAAAAAAAACATAAGATTTTAAATTTGGCTCAATCAAGAAAAAATTTCTCCTCTTTTTTGCACTTACTAAGCACAATGCGCTTTGCAATCACTATGCTTTGTTTCATTGGTATTGCATCGGTTATCGGGACTATCCTCAAGCAAAACGAGCCCTATGAGAACTACATTATTAAATTTGGACAGTTCTGGTTTGAATTTTTTGAAGCCATGGGTTTGTATAATGTATACCAAGCATTCTGGTTTTTATTAATACTTATTTTTTTAATTATTTCTACTTCATTCTGTGTATCGAGAAACTCACCAAAAATATTAAAAGAGTATAAAAAATTTCAACTGAATGCTCGTGAAAAATCTCTAAAATCCTTTAAACATAGTTATGAGATTCCTGTTAAGAAATTTGGCATCATTAAATTAGAAAAATTACTTCTTGAAAATAAATTTAGGCTGAAGAAGCAGACAAATAAACATGGAGACTTAATTATTTCTGCAAAAAAGGGAGATTTTCAAAAATTAGGATATATTTTTACCCACCTGGCAATTATTATAATTAGCATCGGTGGACTGATGGATGGCAATCTTATTTTAAAGATGCAGGAATTGACAGGTTCAAAAAAAATTATTTATGAAGACCTAGCTCTTAATGATGTGCCGGCGACTGGAAAATTAACGACTTCAAATTTTTCATATCGAGCACAAATGTTACTTAGAGAAGGGGAAAAACAAAGCGTAGCAGTTTTAAAGGCAAAAGAAGGTTACTTTATTCAAGACCTACCTTTTATTGTTGGATTGAATGATTTTAGGATTGAACATTACAGTACTGGACAGCCAAAATCTTTTGAGAGCGACTTAATTGTTGAAGATAAAAAGTCTGGTCAATTGATAAAAAAAACAATCAACGTAAACAGTCCTCTAACTTTTAATGGTGTGACAATCTATCAATCATCATTTGAGGATGGTGGGACAGAATTAGCGCTTGATGTTTGGAATTTACATTCTTCTGAAGAAAGTTCAAAAATGGAAAGTATTATTTTTAAAAAAAATGAGTTAGCAATCAATGACCAAAAGTATTTTTTTGAATTTAATGACTTTCGTAAATTTAATATTCTAGACATTGAAATTGGCAATGAGAAAAAACCTACAAATGTAGGGCCAAGTTTTATATACAAAGTTAGAAACGAGTCTGGTCAGGCAAATGAATACCAAACTTATCAATATCCTATGAAGATGGATAATTCTTTTTACTTTATCAGTGGAATGAGAAAAACGCCTCAAGAAGATTATCAATATTTAAAATTGCCTGCCGATGCAAATGGAGAGATTAATGGTTTTATGTTATTCAAAGGACTTCTTCATTCGCCTCAAATTTTAAAAAATGCAATTAAAAGAGTTGTCGGGCAATCTTTCCCTGATGGTGGAGAGAGGAGTCAGATTTATTTTGAGGGCGTTGAGAGAGTAATGTCTGGATTTATCCAGGGAGGTTATAGTCAGATTGCTGAATCAATTGATACATCTTTGTCAATTGAAGATCAAAAGAGAATAGCTAGTAGTTATATAAAAATAATTTTTTTAGTAGGGAAAGAGCTTATCGCAATCTATCAATCAAACAATTTAGAAACTGATACTTTTTTATTTGAGAGTAATCATCAATTTGTACAAGAGGCATTAACAGGATTTAACGACAGTTTTTTTTATGGCCTACCAATATTTCTTGAATTAAAAAATTATGTCCATGTCCAATCAAGTGGATTGCAATTAACTAAATCACCAGGCCAGTTTTGGGTTTATTTGGGATCAATTCTTTTAGTGCTTGGCATATTTTGTATGATTTATATTCAAGAGGTAAGGTTGTGGATTATGAAGAAAAAAGATAATAAAAATATTCTATTGGCACTTACTACTAATCGACATAGACTTGAGTTTGACCAATTTGCTCTAAAAATTAGTCAACAAATAAAAAAAACTTTTAATTAATGGAAATGAATATGATCTTCAAACAAACATTTAATTACTTATTTATTGTTTCTATGTTGATGCTTCCTGCACTAGGCCTATTTAAATTTCATCAATATATGGATTACTACGAAATGTTTATCCTAGTTGGAACAGGGTTAACATTTATTTGGATGAGTAGTTATTGGCAAAACTTTAGGTATCTAGTTTCATCCGTTTTAGTTCTTAGTTTCATATCAATATTTTTGTATGAAGGGAACCTATTTTCAGGTGAAGAGCAATTTATACTTAAATACTTCTTATCTAGTCAATCTGCAATTATGTGGATGTGCTCTTTGTACCCTCTAAGTCTTTTAATGTATTGGATTTACTTATTTAAAAAACAATCATTTTTTGGAAATTTTGCCTCTCAATTGACATGGATTGCAACGGCAATGGGTTTTATAGGTTTGCTGGTGAGGTGGTTTGAATCCTACTTAATAAGTATCGATGTAGGCCATATACCTATAAGTAATTTATATGAAGTCTTTGTTTTATTCTGTTTGATTACAGCCTTATTGCATCTTTACTATGAAGAAAAAATGAATCGAAAAGAACTAGGAGCCTTCGTTTTAATAATTATCACTGTCGCAGTAGGGTTTATATTGTGGTACACCTTTTCAAAAGGTGCCGATGCAATTCAGCCATTAGTCCCTGCACTTCAATCATATTGGATGAAAATACATGTGCCAGCAAATTTTATCGGTTACGGTGCTTTTGCAATTGCGGCTATGACTTCGATTGCTTATTTGTTAGCTGATAAAGGCATACTAAGTTCAAGATTGCCTAGTTTAATCATTCTAGATGACTTGACTTACAAAGCGATTGCAATTGGCTTTATATTTTTTACTATTGCGACTATTTTAGGCGCTGCCTGGGCAGCAGAAGCATGGGGTGGTTATTGGTCTTGGGACCCTAAAGAAACTTGGGCGCTTATTGTCTGGCTAAATTATGCAGGCTGGTTACATTTAAGATTAGTCAAAGGCCTGAGAGGTCCAATTTTGGCATGGTGGTCAGTGATTGGCCTTGTAATTACAACATTTGCATTTTTAGGGGTTAATCTTTTCCTCTCAGGCCTCCATTCTTACGGCGAACTTTAAAGTTGCAAAGAAGTTTATTCTAAAGTACGATTGCTTCAAGTTAACAGCAAAGCAAAAAATTCGCGTATGGACGAAAATTTAATATCAATAAATAATTTATCATTTGGTTATGGTAAAGACCTTCTTCATAAAGATATTAATATGCAATTTAATCGAGGTAAAGTCTCTGCGATCATGGGTGGAAGTGGATGTGGTAAAACAACTATCCTTAGGCTTATAGGTGGTCAATTAAATCCAAATTCAGGAAATGTCATAGTTGATGGCAAAGTTGTCCACGAGCAAGGTCGAGAAGGGCTTCGTAATTTAAGAAGGAAGATGGGCATGCTATTTCAGCATGGTGCGTTATTTACTGACTTATCTGTTTATGAAAATGTAGCCTTTCCAATGCGAGAGCATACTGACTTACCAGAAAATGTGATTAAAGATCTTGTGTTGTTAAAGCTGAACGCAGTTGGTTTGAGAGGCGCACATAAAAAAATGCCTGCAGAGTTGTCGGGGGGGATGGCAAGAAGAGTAGCATTAGCAAGGGCTATTTCACTTGATCCAGATATCATAATGTATCTGTCTCTTATACACATCTCCGAGCCCACGAGACCAGA
>CAJXQA010000067.1 GCA_913058475.1 uncultured Nitrosomonadales bacterium | reverse complement strand
ACCTGAACGTATTCGAGTATGTGATGACTTGCCTTGATGAACTCAGCCAGCCCGACGTCAATATCGAGCAACTGCTACCATGGCAGTTTGCTAAGCGCTAGGTGGAATTATCGGACGCTTACAACAAAGTGGACATCACCTATAGTTAGATAAGAGGTGGCTTATGGCTAGTAAAAAGAAGGTTCATGCATACACTGAAGAGTTTCGTAAGGAGGCTGTTCGCAGAGCAGATAAAAAAGGTAACTCCAACAATCAGTAGCCGCAGAGCTAGGTATTTCCGCGCAACAAATCTATAACTGTATTTTTCGCGGAGTAGTCAAAGAAAAATACGCGTTCATAATAGTTACGCTCAAAATCACTCAACCAAATTGATGAATAAAGTACTGTCGAAACAACGGCTCGCCTTCAATTACGATAACTCACTTAGGTGGAAAATAACGCCAATAAAATGATGAAAGTATCATTTTGCACATTTTAATTGAATTGATACTTCCTTCTCTCTTCATTTTTCTTATATGTAGAATTACATTCCTACGGTAGATTAACTTAGATGTATTTTTAACTTTCTCTGTGTCAGTAAGAAAACTTGATCTTGACTTAGGTAGTTGTCGGTAGAAGAAGAGAACTTCTGGTATGCGGTAAAAAAACATTTTTCGTTTTACAAATTGAAGCCAGAAATCCCAGTCCTCTCGACCGTGTATCAGATTTTCGCAATAGCCTCCAAGCTTTAGCCAATCGTTTTTACGGTATAGTGCTGAACAGTGAACCATATTTTTTTCGATAATCTCTAGTTCATCGAATGGAGGTAGTTGCCACCCTCCTGTTTTTTCACCAAAGTAATTTGCTTTACAATAAACAACGGAAATGGAGGGGTTTTCAATAAATACGGTTATCGCTCTCGCAATGTAAGATGGCGAGATTAAGTCATCACCATCTAAAGGGAGAATAAAAGAACCATTGGACATCTTAATAGCTAAATTTCTAACTGCTGCAGGTTTCGAGTTGAACGGCATTTGAGCGACGGTAAGCTTTTGGCAGCTTATTGAGAGAGACTTTAATACATTAAATGTATCATCAGAAGAGCAGTCATCGATACAAATAATTTCTATATTCTGATAGGTTTGCTTTAAACACGAATTTACAGTTTCTTCAATGAATTTTTCGCAGTTATATGCAGGAATTATAATCGATACTAACGGATTATTTTTTTTTGAATCGTTACACATCTATTCAACACTCAGTGTGAGGCATAAAGCCTTTAGATAGCAAAAGTTGATTAAATCTTTCCTCATATATTTTGAAGTCGATTTTTGAAAAATGTGATTTTTGTACTTTTTTTTGATTTGAGCGCATACCCACGAGATCTTGGATGTTAGGCATGACGTCAGTTAGACCCACGAAAGATATGAGTTCTTGTATTTTAGTTGGAGAATTCAAATCTTTAGTTTCTAAAAATAGCCAATCTATTTTATCGGCTGTGAGCAGTTTTGCTTTTGCAATTCTTTGCTCAGTTTCATACCAATACCAGAGGCATTTATAAAAATCATGTCTAAAATTCTCACTTGTAAGCTCTTGGCGGAGGTCCAATAGATTCCCATCCGCGAAGGGGTCAAGTAGAAATCTATCACCAGTGGGAGGTTTCCCAGGAATACTATTGATCGCATAAAACGATGATGCAACACTGAAAGGATCTCTTTTGACATGAATAATCTTTACTTTATCAGAGGGAAGAAATTCAGAAGCGATCTGAAAAAATGTTTTAATAAACATATGATTACTTTCGACATATGCCAGTTTGTAATTAGCAGCTTTTAAAATATTTAAATACTTACGCTTTAGTAAGCTAAGCTGCCTCTGCTGTACAAGGGGCAAATCGCTATGGTTCGAGTACATAGTTGGGTAGGGTTCATGCAAACTTGAAACTTCATTTGAATTTGCGAAAACATCAGATATCGTATTCGTACCACATCTTCCTGTCGAACAAACAAAAACATATGCTTTAACTGAACGGTTTCCTAAACCATACCACCATTTCATTAGGCGGTATGTCGCTTCATTATATCTAATTGCATTAAACATTTTGGCTATCCATATCATAAATTATAATTTGCTATACTTTGATTCTAACAATTAATGATTTCAAAAACTCTCGCGGAAGTAATAGCAAGCTCAATGAAGGTATTGCTATTAGGTTGAATAAAAATGCTGATAAGACTAAAGATGACCAATTTTGAATTGGATTTGAAATAAGCTCTGAATAAAAGCTTGCCAAGATACATATGGTAACGGAAAAAATAAAGAACGCGTCTGCTTTCAAAAGCGAAATTCTATTGAATCTCACAAAGATCATACGATTTAGCAAGAATTGTGTAATGTATGAAATAAATGTAAAGGCAAACGCTACACCAATTAATCCAAAAGCTCTACCCAATAATAAAGTTAAAGATATCGTGCTAATTGAGCCAATTATAGAAACATACATGAGATTTTTGTGATTCGCTTGAGCGATTAATATGTTTCTGAAAATTACAGAATAAGGTCGATTTAATAATGCGAATGATAGAATGACAATAATTTCAGAGGCTTGATTGAATCCTTTTCCTAGCCAAATACTAATAAACGGTTTGCTAAAGATAATTAAATTTAAAGTTAAAACTAAACATACCAAAAAGCAAAGTCTAGCAGTTTTAATTACATATTCATTTAGGTCATCACCTCTAGCAACCAATTTTGTGAAAAAAGCCGAAAAGGCTTGAAAAATTGAACTGTTGAGTGAATCAGCATGATTTATTAGGTTTTGAGCGACACCAAATATGGCGACGGCCTTAACGGACATAATATTGCTAATGAGTATAGGGGCAGAGCGCTGATTTACCATCCGAGCAAAAGCCATAATGATAATATATTTGGAAAAGTTAAAGAGCTCTAATACGCGACTGAGGCTAATATTACTAACATTTAAACTCCAATAAGGATAAATTTTTCTCGCCACGCCAATCTTCAAAAGGTTAATCGATACATCCGTTAAAACGGCACAATAAGCCATTGCTACAACACCATGCTGTCTTCCTATATAAAATATGAGCAATGACTTCACAATGACATTTAGCGTCGACAGGGCCGCATCCGCATCCACCCTTAAATGTGCAGAATAGATCGCATGGACTGGGTTCATGCTAAAGTCCATTACAATCTTCAGCGCGAAAATTAAAGCGACTTGCATCAAAGTATCTTGATAGTCATTACCTAACCCTAATAAAAGGGGGTAATTAAACACACAAATAGCCGACAGTGCTGATACGGTTCCCAAACTGAGAAACAGCAACAAAGACGTGGTAAGAAAGACGTTTGCCGTTTCTTTGTCACCTTTCTCTAAGTATAACGTAACAAATCGTTGAACCGCTGCGGGAAAGCCAAGTTCAATAATGTTAAAAAAAGCCATTAAAGAAAGTATTAACAGCCATAAGCCATAGCCGTCGCTGCCAATACTGGTGATAATACTAGGGGTCAGTATTAGCATGGCGGAAACAGTGACTATTTTTTCAATAAGTGAAAATAAGCCAGAGGAAAGAAGACGTTTTTTACTCAATGTAATCAGTACCTATCGATTTAAATTCAGTTCGGTGTGAATTAGCATCTGGTCTTGCGAAATAGTTCGCGTAGCCGTTTAGCATTTTCAATTGTCATTTTGAGCTCTTCCGGCAGCTTTTTCTTGCCCATTAAGCTCTTTTTAACATCGAATTTTGATTCTATGACTTTGGGTCTGCTATATAGGCCATCCCAGCAGTCTATCAGTGCGCCGATATCCAAAGCAATACCACCTTGCCTTTGTATTTCGGCACAATAACTTTTTCCAATTAAACCTGCTGCAACTAGATAGGGCATTCCAGGATATTTTACGTTT
>CAJXQA010000066.1 GCA_913058475.1 uncultured Nitrosomonadales bacterium | reverse complement strand
TTAAGCTGATATTATACTCTTAACTGGACTGGTCAATTCAATTGGACCACGTCATAACTATTTTTTAAGAAGGGCTATGGGGTTGTTATCTGATTGAGATATAGATATAAGTATAGACTTTTTTAAATTTTTTGATTCTTGATAAAGTTTATCTAAAAGCTCTGTTTTTCCGAATCCAGGCTGGGACTGTATAAGGGTGAGCCTATTTCGATGGATGTTGAAATTTTTAGAGCGCATAGATTAATTAGAGAAAATGTTTCACTTCATTAAGTTTAGAAATACCACCTAGTAGTAAAGTAATATTTGCCACATCACAATACAGCGGTTTAAAGCCAAAATATGCCAGAAAAAAACTGACTTTGCTATAAGACTGTCGGCAATATTTCTTAACCACAATAGATTTATTTTTAATTATCCAATATTTAATTGTAAAAAAAAGCCTTCAGTAACAGCATTATAAATATAGGTTTGCATATTTTTCACGTAAAGGAGCTTTAAGAAACTTTCCTGTAGCTGTTTTAGTAATATCATCTACAAATAGAATGCGTTTAGGAACCTCGTAACCAGCAAGTTCGCTTTTACACATTTTTATTATATCAGTTTCCGTTATATTCACATTAGGTTTTGGGATGACGATAGCGGTTACGGCTTCTGTCCAATGAGGGTGTGGTAAGCCTATAACGGTCACACCAGCTACGCTTGGGTGTGACATTATGACTCTCTCTACCTTAACAGAAGCAACGTTTTCACCGCCTGTTTTAATCATGTCCTTCTTTCTATCAACAAACATTAATTGGTGATCTTCATCAAAATAACCTAGATCCCCCGAGTGATGCCAACCAAAAGTAGATACTTCAGCGGTAGCTTCAGGATCTTTATAATAGCTATTCATTGCTGAAGGTGAACGCCATACGATTTCACCTATTTCACCATCGGGTAATATTACGCCATTATCGTCCATTACGGCTTGATCTGTTGTTGTTAACGCTTCTCCCCAGTAATTACCATCTTTATATGACCATTTATCATGAAAGACAGTGGTAACGGGGGTCATTTCTGTTTGTCCTGAGCCTAAGATAAACGGACATTTAAAAATAGCTTTCAAGCGGAGTAAGCTTGGTTTATCCATTGGTGCCATTGCATACATACAAGTATCTAATGCACTGAAGTCGTATTTTTCTATGTTAGGAACCTCTAGAAGCGCTTTCCACATTAAAGGTAAAAGAAAAATAAAGTTAACTTTTTCTTTTTCAATAATTTTGACAAAATCCTCTGGTTCAAACGTTCTAAATATAAGAACCGTACCACTCATATGCAATACTGAGGTTGAAATTAGGTGTTGTGCACAATGAAACATTGGCATAACCGATGTACCTATACCTTCTTTTTTTATGCCTAGCTCAATAGCTGCTGATAGGCTATTGATAAATAGGGCAAGATGAGAAGTTTCTACACCTTTAGGTTTAGATGTTGTGCCGCTGGTGTATAAAATTTGTAGAGGATCGCGATCGCTAATAATTAGATCTTCATTTTCTTTATCAGCAGCACTTTCAAGTAACTGATTAAAACAAAGGTAGCTATCTGGCACGTTGCAACCTGTAACAGGTATTGAAATCCAATGTTTCAAAACATTGAGTTCGTGTTTGCATTCTTCAAATTTTTCAACTAATGAATCTTCAATAAATATCGCTTTAGCTTCGCAGTGATTAAGCGTAAAAACCAAATCAGAAGGACCTTGTAAATAATTTACAGGTACAACAACAACGCCTGCTTTCATGCAACCATAAATAACGAGAGCGAATTCAATTGAATTAGGACTGGCTAATGCAACTCTATCACCTTGTTTTATATTTAACGCTCTTAACATATGATCAACTTTATTTAGCGCTTTATTTAACGCTAAATGGGTATAGGCAAGCCGTTCATTGTTTCTGTATTCCACAATGGCATCAAGGTTCGGGGATGTTGCTGCTTTACGCCTAAAAACATCACCCATGGCAACTCTGTTAATTATATTTCTGGAAGTATCCATCAGTATTCCTCTATTTTTTAATTATGTTATAAACTTAAACTAATAAAGCGCTCTCACAATAGATGGTTTCTTTTGCAATCACTTGTTTAATACATTTTTTAATAAATTCAAAATCTGGTTTATTGTTCTCAGAGGTTTGCTTAAAAGCGTTTGAAAGCACATGCCAACTCTGTGCACTTTCAAGCATTTTATTTTCTAATTCTAAGGTTTTAATAGATTCTAGATGTTGACCCGCTTCAGCTAAGAATCGAGCATACATTTTTCTAAAACCACTGCCACCTGTACCTCTTTTTTCAATGGTTTGGTAGGCAAATCGACAGTTCCATTGCCAGTCATCAGATTCGGCCCAATTACTGAGATCATCGGTCAGGGAGTGCAAAGCAGAAAAGCCGCTTGCATGGTCAGTTGAGTTAAGCAACCTATGTGCATTTTCCTTAATAGCCAATTTGCATAGTGTTTGTAAATCTGTAGGTTTGGATAGATGATGCGGAGCATAAAAATCACCATTACATATAAAGGGGGGGATTTGTGATACCCGCGCTTTTCTCATATCAGAAAAAGGCACGCTTTCTAAGTTTTCTCTTTCGGTATCGGTTACATAAAAAATTTTATCGTTTTTATCGTAACCCCAAACCATAATTCCATGACCCGGAAAATGACTCGATGAATTAAAGTAATGTAAATAAAATATGTCACTAAGCAGTAGGGCAGGCCGGTTTTCGTCTATGGCACAAAGAAGTTGTTTCTCGCTTTCTTCTTCCGTACGGCCACTTAACCATGAAAAATCATCTACACCAATAGCATTGAAAAAGCGTTTTTCATATCCTAAAGAGCGTGTATGAAGCAGGCGAGTAGGGGATGAAGACGGTGTTTTTAAATAAGTAATGCCTAAGCCGCCGCCTATACCAAAACAGAAGTCTTCACTCCAATTGAAATGATGAAAACGAACCAAGTCTGCTATTGCAGTACTAGAACAATGATGTCCTGGAACATGTGTATGATTAATTAAAGTCACTTAATATCCTTGAATTTGCTTAAACGCATATCTATAAGATAAGCTTAATACTTTAACGATGTAGCCATCGTTAAAGTATTATTAGTAGTTTACGATCTAAGATTCGCTCTGGCTTTTTCCGATACGTAATAACCAAGCTAAACTTGGAATTAAGGTAAGCGCACCGATCATATTAAAAACAAACATAAAGGTTAATAATAAGCCCATATCGGATTGAAATTTGATTGGAGAGAAAGCCCATGTCGCTACACATATTGCTAAAGTTACGCCAGTAAAGCCTACTGCTTTACCTGTTTGGTTTAATGTATATAAATAAGACATATAGAGTGACTTTTTCATGGCAAGCCCTTCTTTTATTTTACTGAAAATATAGATGCCATAATCAACCCCAATCCCGACACCTAATGCAATTACAGGTAATGTTGCAACTTTAACGCCTATACCTACAAAGGCCATTAACGCTTGACTTAACACCGAAGTGACAATCAAAGGAACTATGATGCATACAACAACAGGCACCGATCTAAAGGTAATTAAACAAATAATAATAACAACGGAATAGACCCAAATAAGCATCTCATTTTTGTGCTTCTTCAATTACGATATTGGTTGATGCTTCAACACCTGCATTTCCAGCGGCAAGAAGAAATTTAATACCATCTTGAGGATATTGTTAATCTTATGTTTAACTTGTTACATAAGATGACGTAGGGCGTTGGTTTTAACTAGTGCTTTTTACGTCAAAATGTATTTGTTTTGTCATTTTTAATCATTTTATTGGGGTCTACATTTATTTGTGGAAGTAAAATATGGAAGAAAGTTATACGGTACTGAGCGGTTGGATGATCTCTATTAAGCGTGCAATGGAGTTATTTGATCTTGATTTTGATGAAGCATGTCAAAATTTTAAGATTGATAGCCGTGCTTTTAATAACCCAGAATCAAGAACTACAGCAAAAAATATAACTAAAATACTTAATTATACTAACGCTAAGTTGAATCGGCATGATTTCTCCATTTCTGTTGCCAATCAGTTTCATCCTAATATATTTCATGCTCTTGGTTATGCCATGGTCTCGTCTGAAAGCCTACAAGCTGCTCTCCAATGCTTAGCTAACTACTGACGTGGTCCAATTGAATTGACCAGTCCAGTTAAGAGTATAATATCAGCTTAAC
>CAJXQA010000065.1 GCA_913058475.1 uncultured Nitrosomonadales bacterium | reverse complement strand
CTCTATTCGTCGGCAGCGTCAGATGTGTATAAGAGACAGGTATTAGATCTTGGTTCTAAAACTGCAATTATTCGACCTACTTTTTGTATTTTTTTCATTCCATCAAGTGTACTTTTGATAGCTGTTGGGTGATGAGCAAAATCATCAAAGATTTTAATATTATCTTTGTACTCTCCTATTTTTTCTAATCTTCTTTTGACTCCCCTAAATAACTTTAATGCTTCAATAGATTTAGAAGTAGGTATTCCTATATGATTAGCTGCTGCAATTGCACCTAATGCATTAGAAGCATTATGGTCACCAATAAGCTCCCAGTCGATAGATCCTTGATTTTTGTTCTTATATGAAATATTTAAAGAATTACTTTTATCTACCCATTGGTATGACCAACCCTCATCATCATTAAAAAATTCTAATTCAGACCAGATACCAAATTTTATTACTTCATCTAGAGCCTTACTGTTTGCATTTGAAATTACACGTCCATTTTCAGGAATTATTCTTATCAGATGATGAAAATGTTTTTTTATATGATCTAGATTATCAAAAATATCTGCGTGATCAAATTCTAAATTGTTCATAACAAGTGTTCGTGGATGATAATGAATAAATTTGGAACGTTTATCAAAAAAAGCTGTGTCATATTCATCTGCTTCGATTATAAAAAAATTAGATTGTTTATTTTCTACTAGTCTTGATGAGGATTTTAGGTTTGTTGGAATGCCACCGATTAAATAACTTGGATTAAGCCCAACATGCTCAAAAATCCATGTGAGCATTGCCGTTGTTGTGGTTTTACCATGGGTTCCAGCGACAGCTATAACCCATTTTTCATGAAGAATGTTTTCATACAACCATTGGGGTCCAGATTGGAACGCTAGGTTATTGTTTAATATCTCTTCCATAAGAGGGTTACCTCTTTTGATAATATTACCGATAATATAAATATCCGGAGTAAGCTCTACTTGGGAAGAATGAAATCCTTCAATGATTTTAATTCCTTGCTCTTCAAGTTGGGTTGACATGGGTGGATATACGTTTTTGTCACATCCAGTAACTCTAAAACCCTTTGACTTTGCCAGAGATGCTATCCCTGCCATAAATGTTCCACATATGCCTAATATATGAATATGCATTTTTACCTAATATTTGGTGAAATCCATTTCTTTAATTGTTCTTTAGATATAGATCTTCTTTCAGCCATATCATTAATTTGATCCTCATCAATTTTATCAACACTGAAATATTTTGCCTCAGGATGTGCAAAATAAAAGCCACTTACTGAGGATGCAGGTTTCATCGACATACCCTCTGTCAGTTCCATACCAATTTCCTCTGCTTTTAGAAGCGCGAATATTTCATTTTTAACCGTATGTTCAGGACAAGCCGGATAACCAGGAGCAGGTCTTATCCCTTGGTACTTTTCTTTTATCATTGCTTCATTACTAAGTTTTTCAGTTTGATATCCCCAGAGATCTTGTCGAACTCTGTCATGCATATACTCTGCAAAAGCTTCAGCTAACCGATCTGTGATAGCTTTGACCATGATACTGCTATAATCATCCTCATCTTTCATGAATATATCTTCATAAACCTCCGCATTTATACCTGACGTGACAGCAAAGAGACAGATATAATCGGTAATATTTTTTTGTTTAGGAGCAATAAAATCAGATAAGCATATATTAGGTTTTTGAGTACCCTTAATCACGGGTTTTTGGGTTTGCTGCCTCAAGCAATAGTAAGTGAAAGCTAATTCCATGGATTCATCTTTGAATATTTCGATATCATCTTCATTAATAGAGTTTGCAGGGTAAAAACCTACCACACCATTAGCTTTTAGTTTTTTTTCATTAATAAGTTTAGTTAACATTTTTTGAGCTTCTTTAAAAAGATCTGTTGCACTTTTACCTACTACTTTATCTTTAAGGATATCAGGATATTTTCCATGAAGATCCCACGTTTGAAAAAAAGGTGACCAATCTATATATTCTTTGATTAAATTAAGATCAATATTTTTAAAGATTCTTCGGCCAATAAACTTAGGTTTTTTTGGTTTAAATTTAAGTGTTAATTTATTTTTTCGCGCCTCTTCGATTGATACAAATTTTGGACCTTTTTTCTTTGCATGTAATTGTCGAACGTTTTCATAATCCTTAGAAAGATCAACAAGATATTCCATTTTTTGTATTGGGTCCATTAGAGATTGCATCACAGATACTGAACGAGATGCATCAGATACATGTACAACAGGACCATCGTAATGTTCAGAAATTTTTACTGCTGTGTGTGCTCGAGATGTGGTTGCTCCTCCAATAAGTAATGGAATATTATTTTCTTTGAAATATGGATCACGTTGCATCTCGCTAGCTACGTTAGACATTTCCTCTAGAGACGGAGTAATCAATCCTGATAAGCCAATAATATCAGCGTTTTCTTCTTTTGCTTTTGCAAGTATTTCCGCACAGGGAACCATTACGCCCATATTGACTACTTCGAAATTATTACATTGAAGAACAACGGATACGATATTTTTTCCTATATCATGGACATCACCTTTGACGGTTGCGATTAACATTTTTCCTTTAGGCTTAGCTTTAATCCCTGTTCTTTTTTCATCCTCCGCCTTTTCTTTTTCAATAAAAGGTACAAGGTGAGCAACAGCCTGTTTCATTACTCTTGCTGATTTTACAACCTGAGGTAAGAACATTTTTCCTTGGCCAAATAAGTCTCCCACAACGTTCATTCCATCCATAAGGGGTCCTTCAATGACGTTAATTGGTCGCCCATTCTCACTCATAATTTTTAATCGCGCCTCTTCTGTGTCTTCTACAATATAATCTGTGACCCCATGCACTAATGCATATTGAATTTTCTTTTCAATAGTAACGGGTGTTTTTTCATCACCTCGCCAATTTAATTTTAATTCCTCTTTTTTACTTCCTTTTAATGTGCCAGCAATATCAATCATTCTTTCTGTAGAATCAGGTCTTCGATTTAAGACAACATCTTCTACTGCTTGCTTTAAGTCATCATCTAAATCATCGTATAAGCCAAGCATTCCTGCATTGACAATTCCCATAGTTAACCCAGCTTTAATAGCATGATGTAAGAAAACGGTGTGTATGGCCTCTCTTGCTTGATCGTTTCCACGGAAACTAAAACTTACATTTGATACGCCTCCAGAAATTTTAGCGTAGGGAAGGTTTTCTTTAATCCAGCGGGTTGCGTTGATAAAATCTACCGCGTAATTATTATGTTCCTCAATCCCTGTGGCCACAGCAAAAATATTCGGATCAAAAATAATATCCTCGGGTGGGAAATCTATTTTTTGGGTAAGGACATCGTAAGCGCGTTTACATATCTCAGTTTTACGTTCATAAGTATCAGCTTGCCCTTTTTCATCAAAGGCCATAACTACAACCGCAGCCCCAAAATTTCTGCATAATCGAGCATGTTTTAAAAAGAGTTCCTCTCCCTCCTTAATGGATATTGAGTTGACGATCGCTTTCCCTTGAACACACTTTAATCCTGCCTCAATGACCTCCCATTTTGATGAGTCAATCATTATGGGGATGCGAGCAATATCCGGTTCAGAAGCAATTAAATTTAAGAAATATTTCATGGCATTTAGGGAGTCCAGCATGCCCTCATCCATATTTATATCAATAACTTGTGCTCCATTTTCAACTTGTTGTCGTGCTACTGAAACTGCTTCCTCAAATTTTTCTTCGATAATAAGTCGTGCAAAAGCTTTGGAGCCTGTGACATTTGTTCGTTCACCAACATTAATAAACAGTGTATCTTCCTTTATACTCAGTGGCTCAAGCCCAGAAAGTCTGGTAAATACTTCTTGTGTTGGAACAATCCTTGGGGGGATGTTTTCTAACTGTTCAGCAATCGCTTTAATATGATCCGGTGTTGTTCCACAACAACCACCAGCAATATTTATGAATCCGCTATTAGCAAATTCTTTTAAAAGCTCTGAGGTATCATGTGGTTCTTCATCAAACCCCGTGTCCGACATTGGGTTTGGAAGACCTGCATTTGGATAAATGCATATATTGGTATCGGCAATTTTCGATAGCTCTTCAGCATAAGGACGCATAAGAGCAGCACCTAAGGCACAATTTAGTCCTATGGTTAATGGTTTTGCATGTCTGATGGAATTCCAAAATGCACTCACTGTTTGCCCTGATAAAATTCTACCCGATGCATCCGTTACTGTTCCAGAAATCATGAGAGGGAGTCTCTGTGACATTTCTTCAAAAGCTTGTTCTACCGCGAATAAAGCGGCTTTACAATTTAAGGTATCAAACACCTGTCTCTTATACACATCTGACGCTGCCG
>CAJXQA010000064.1 GCA_913058475.1 uncultured Nitrosomonadales bacterium | reverse complement strand
CTCCACCAAACATCGCGATGAAAAGGCTCTTCAGAAATGAAGAGCCTTTTTTGTTTTTAACAAGTTTAGTATTTAGCCTAGGTTAATGCCTCTAGGCTCCCTACCCCAAAAAATAAAAAGAAATAATATAAATAAAACAAACAGTTCTACCTAAACTTTCAGTTGGCATGTCAAACCTAATAGCCAGGCTCCACGCCCACAAAAAGAGAAATTAGAAAAAACTAACGAGGTCAATTCTTATAATTGCTGATACTTTTTATCTTGGGTGTCTCTGTAATTTTTCCCGCCCCCCCCTTTAGGGGGGAGGTATGTATGTTTGGTGGTAGCCAATTAATTAGTAACCATCATTTCAAACTTAAACCCAATTACTGAAGCAACTTCCCGATCCTGAGATGAGTCTCCATCTTCTTCTTCACCGCTAACATGCCATACTGATACTTCAGAATGAACGATTGAAGCAAGCAAATTCATCGCATAGAAAATTTTAGGTCCAAAAGGTAATAACACGATTTTATATTTATTCTTATTAGCTTCTAACAAAGAATCGATTGAGAGAAGCGCTTCAACTGGTGATTCTACCCGGTAGTTAATCTTATGATTTTCATCAGTCGAACTAACTATTTCAGAGTTAGTAGCTAATACAACATCGAAGTATTCTTCCTCAGATGATTTAGGAAGAAATAGAAATGAACGTGAACTTTCTAAATATTCAATAGCACCTATGGCTTTATCTCTTTCATATCCAAGGCCAACTACAGTCATAATTGGCAGTCCTGGTTGGTTCGCCCAGCCAGAGAAAAAGCTTGATACTGGTTTTACAGAATGATTGCTAACAGGTAACCCGGATGGTGGTGAGTATTTTGCTAGCAAATATACGATCGATATCTTACATCTATATTTTGTTGATAACTTAGTTAACTCTATAAAAATATCCGCTATACGACGTCTATCTAATAAAGATATATCTATTACAATCTTAAGGGAATCCATAATTTCCAGTTCATCAACAATAGCCTTTAAATCCAAATTATTTTCAGATACGTCATACAGTTTATTTTTAACTTTCTCTTCAATTTTTAAGTAATTAATAGCATTTCGTTTCAGGCCATGAGAAGTCAATATCAAATCAGATGATAAAAACTCTTCAGAAACTCCAATCTCTGATATGAGATCTTTAATACCAGTAATACTATATTTAGGTATCATCTAAATAAATCCTTTTGAACATAGTCTTCTCCACTATCGCTAGGACTTTTATTCTTTTCTTTAACGTCATTAAGGATAGTAATTAAGTTTATACTTGGCCCTGTTGTTAAAACCAATTCAAATCTCGGAGCTAAAAGGTGAGATAGCCTAAACCTCATCCCAATAATGTTCTCATAATTTCCAAAGGAAGTATCAGTTGAAATAGAAACTATTGCTCCATAATTCCATGCGATCATTAGAGCAGCTTCTACCTCTTTACTAACTTGTTTATCAACTGTAAAAGTTGAAGGTGGAGAAACCATAAAATCATCATCAATAAACCGTTTATTAAAATATTTACCAATTTTTTCCAAAAGCTCATAAACTGGCTGCTTCGTTGATAGCCCCATGTTATTGGACAAAGGTAATGTTTTTAACATTGCACAATAAGCATTTGTAGATTTCTCAACTTGTTTCATTTGTACAGAAGCCAATGATTTAGTTGGTTTTTTTACAGAAACTATAAAGCTGAGCACGGAAAGAAGCCATCGAGGATTCCCTTCACTAATAGTAGTAATGCCTTCCCAACCAGAATAAAACTCAGCAAGTGACTTTCGCCCTTTACGATTTCCACTAGAATTCAAAAAAGCATTACGAAATGCTACAAGAGGAGATATTTTTCTAATTAAACTATCCATTGCCCCTTCTAGATTAAATATTTTTTGGGGATCTATATTTTTAGAAATTAAAAAAGTCTTAAATGACTTATCTTTTTTTGCTAACTCTTCAAATACGTTAACCCACTGCTCTTTGTTATTCTTAGAAGAAACCCCATATTTTGTCATTCCCAATTTTGAAGCCGGATCTGCAATATCAAATCGTGACTTAATTAATTTTTCACAGAACTTTTTACTTTCACCCTTTCTAACATACCAAAGCTCTACAACAGAATAGTCGTTAATAGAGCTACTTTGATTTTTCAATTCTTGGTGTGAACCACATGGTACAAGCGCAACTTTGAAAATTACTTTTTGTGAAGAAGACCTCATATGAGAAATTATTTTACCTAACAAGTAACTAGGTGCTATTTCAAACTCATCGCATAATAACGCCCAACGTTGCTCACTGTTATCCAAAGCAACGTCAATAGAATCAAACACGTTCTCTAGCATAAATTTCAATTCAGAGTACGCGTATGGAGCTTTTACTAAAAACTCCTGTTCATCAAAGCCATCCCCTCCTATTAATGACAAATATCGAGAGTACTCAAACAATGAAGCTAAGTTACTTTTTAACTGTTGTTTTATACGGGATATGGATATTTTCTCTAAGCTTAACTTTAAGGTTTGCCCAATAGACTCTAAAGCTTCATATATCTGCTCTTCTTTTGAAGCGATAAGAGCAGGATCTTGCAAATTTAGATACGTTTCGATAGCTTCTATCGAACTGATTAGTACATGAGATACAAAGGCTGAGTATGAAAAAACTTCACTGTACTTTAACGGTAAACCAGCTTTTGAGAGTGAATTCAGCATTTCACCCCAGACTAAATCTCCAGGAACATATATTCCCTGATAATTAATTTCACCAACATCTCTGAAACTTTCATACTTAGGCCACACAGGAAGTGTTTTATTACTTAACATGCGCAGAAAGGTGGTTTTACCGCTGCCTCTTGGCCCAACCAATACTGTATGCATATTCTTTGCTGTTTCAATAAATAAAGGCGTGGACACAAAACTCTTGAGAATTTCATCATCTTTTAGATGTTTAGCATTGTAGGAGTCTAATACCTGTTTCATATCAATCTATGGACCTTTCCAAGCTATGTATTTCAGTTTCAGCAGTTAAGTTCATATCGATATTAAACTCCAACAAGTATTCTTTAATATGTTTAATATCTTGAGGTACACACTCTTTCAACTTAGGTACTTTTTCTACAATAACATTCCATGGAACGCTCACCGGTCCCTTGACGTTCCGCGAAATATTCTCTGCGATAGTATCTAAGCACCCCGGTTCACCAAAACCAACGCCTGTGTATATCCCATCACAAGTTCTTCTAGAATTCGCCCACTTCGAACCTTGCCAAGAATAAACATCTACATTACCAACTGGAGTACCTCTTTCTTTTTCAGTATTGACATTCAGGACGTAGAATTGATTTGTGAAATCAGCCCCCAAAGTGTGTTTATGTGCAGATAATGTGCCAGCAGCAAATACAACTGCTTTTTTTGAACCTGAGGAATAATAATTTAACTTGGCATGATGCTTATGACCATGGATAACAATCCATCTTCCGTTCGAATTCAACATATCAAGCAATTCTGTGCCCCCTCTCATAAAATCATAACTACCAAGATTATGCTCTGAATGCTGAATAGGATGGTGGTGGCAGATTAGAATTCCCAACTTTCTTTTATTATTAATGCGTTGAAGGTCTAGTTTTATCCAGTTCATAGTTGATTCTGAAACAGAACCTCTTTCGTATTCCTTCTGATCTGCAGAATGAGATGAACAACTATTGATAATCAATACTCGGTAATTATCGGTTTCATAAAGCAGGTAATCAGTACCAAAATAATGAACTCTATTTGAATGGGCTTGAGTAGTATCATTAAGATCAACAAATGGATACGGAGGGTCAAGTAACTTTAGATTTTCTAGTAAGTTATCATTTTGATTCAGGTCTCTAATCACATTGTTTAGCTCACTCGGCCTGCTTTTAACATCATGGTTTCCAGTTGCGGTAGCCAGAAGTTTGCAATCTAAGGCTTTAGCCAGTTCCAGTAACTTCTCCCATGCAAATTTCAAAGCGATTGGTTCTGCGTGAGTGGTAATATCTCCGGGACATACAAGAATGTCAGCAGTAATATTGTCTGCATCTATCTTTTCTAAAAGATTTTTCCAGAAAAGATTGTTAAATGACTTGTCTGCTTGAAATGATAGCCACGAGTGGTAGTCACCATCGTTGACATTATTTTCAGAAACAAAATGTAGGTCACTAGCTACCGCGATCCTTAGCGGATTTAAAGACATGAATCGACTCGATATAGTTGTAATCTAAAAAGCTGTCCTTACTAACGTCAGAATACATTTTCCTGAATAGATAAGAACCTATAATTCAAGGTTAAAGAACTAATACCTATAGGAAAACTATAACCTATAACAACTTAGCATTCCATAATGAAGTTGAGCTTACCTATATCGTGTTCTTTAGAAATCATTAAAAATTTATTATAGTTACCTAAACATTAACTGGATGACAATTAAGTAAAACCACCTCATAAGTTATCGGGTAGTTTTGGGGGCACTTCAACCCAAAAAATAAAGTAAAACATTTTATTTTATACATATAAAAACACATCCCGCCAGCTCCACCAAACATCGCGATGAAAAGGCTCTTCAGAAATGAAGAGCC
>CAJXQA010000063.1 GCA_913058475.1 uncultured Nitrosomonadales bacterium | reverse complement strand
TCCTCTCTGGTCTCGTGGGCTCGGAGATGTGTATAAGAGACAGTCATTAATGATCGTAGAAGGAGTAATTCCTTTTTCAAGCGCACTAGAAATAATGAAGGGTTTGAAAATAGATCCAGGTTGACGATGTGCCTGAGTAACATGATTAAATTTATTTTTTTTGAAGCTAAAGCCTCCTACCAGCGCGACAATTGCACCCGTATTCGGGTCCATTGAAATTAATGCGCTCTCAACTTCAGGGAGTTGGGTGACAACCCAATCCCTTTTCTTTTTTAAGAACCTCATTACGGAGCCAGGTTTAATTAATCTTTCATCAACGTTTTCCTTCGCTAAATCTTTCTTTAAAAGTCCTAAATTTTTCTTATAAATAGTGATGTATTGATTATTTTTTAAAAAAACTTCAATTTTGTAAGGTTGGGTAGATAAGACAATGCCAGGAATAAAATTGTTATAAGTTTTAAAAGGCCTTAAAGCTTTTCTTAAAAACTTTTTTTTTGTTTTTTTATCAATATAGTTTTTAGAGTCTAGATTAATAAACCCTTCAGGTGACTTCAGAGCTTGACGATTCAAATAATTAACAATGCCATTTTCGACTGCTTGATTTGCAAATTTTTGGTTCTTTTTTTTGATAGTTGTAATAACTTTTAAACCACTGGTATAGATACTGTTGCCATATTCATCGTATAAAACTTTTCTTACCATTTCTGCAACGTAGTCAGCCTGAATTTCGTAACGAGTATTTTTTTCAACGAGGTCAAGATGTTCCTCAAGTGCTAATATATAGGAGGGTCTATCAATAAAGCCATATTTATACATATTATTTAAAACGGTCTGTTGTCTGGCTACAGCTAAATCTGGGTTAGATAAAGGATTATATCTACTGGGTGCCTTGGGTAAACCAGCCAGTAAAGCAATTTCAGCTAGGTTTAAATTTTCAAGTGACTTATTAAAGTAGGTATTAGCCGCTGCAGAAAATCCAAAAGATCTTTGCCCAAGGTAGATTTGATTTATATAGAGCTCAAGAATTTCCTCTTTAGATAGCTTATTTTCAATTTTTAATGAGAGTAAAATTTCATTAAGTTTTCTTTTGAATGTTTTTTCCGATGATAAAAAGAAGTTTCGGGCAACTTGCATTGTAATTGTGCTGGCACCCTCTCTGCTTTGCCCGGTAAAATTTTTAAGAGCTGCTCTTACGATGCCAATAAAATCGATTCCTGGGTGTTCAAAGAAGCGCCTGTCCTCAATCGCCAATATAGCGTTTATCATTTTTTGGGGGACATTCTCTATGGCAATAAAATCCCTTCTCTCTTCTCCAAATTCTTGAATTAAGTAATTATCTTTTGTGAAAATTTGCAAGGGTTCTTTAGGGCGATATTTAGAAAGACTCTCAACATCAGGCAGCGTTGGGTATATTAGCGTAATTGTAAAAATTATAGCCGCTAAACCGGCAATACCAATAAGGAAAGAGAGCGTGAGGAAATTTTTTATCTTTGAAACCATGTGGTTGATTTTTAAATTTTGTAATCGGTATAAGTATATTATAGAGCTGAAGATTTTCATTATAAGTTTTAATTGATTTATAATTTTATTTTGGCTTAGCTTAATATGAAAAAATATAAAAATATCTATCTAGTAGGTCTTATGGGTTCAGGTAAAACGACTTTGGGTAAAATTTTGTCTAAAAAAATTGACAAACAATTTTATGATAGCGATCAGGTGATCGAAGAAAAATTGGGTGTTGATGTCCCGATCATATTTGAGTATGAAGGTGAGGCGGGTTTTCGTGAGAGAGAAAAAGATATTTTAAAGGAGCTTGTGGGTATACAAAATATTGTTTTAGCGACAGGCGGTGGCATTATTCTTTCAAAATCTAATCGTGATCTTTTGGCCCAAAATGGGATAGTGGTATATTTAAAATCTAATCAAAAAGATTTGATCTTAAGAATGAAAAATGACAAAACGAGGCCATTATTACAAAATGGAAATATTGAAGAAATTATCAAAACACTATGTAAAGAACGAGAGCCTCTTTATGAAGAGATTGCGGACTTCGAGATAACGACAAAAAATAAAAAAATTCATGAAGTCGTTAACGAAATTATGAGTGTAATAAATTAATTTATGAAAACGATTAACATCCAATTTGATGAAAGAAGTTACCCTATCTATATTGGCGAGGGTTTAATTTCAGATTATGAGTTAATAGGTCAACACTTACCGCATAAAAAAATTGCAATTATTACAAACGATCTTGTTGCGGATATCTATTTAGCTCCACTGATAAATTCTTTATCACCTCATAAGGATGTCATTTCTATTATTTTGCCTGATGGAGAAAAATACAAAAATACGGATTCATTAAATAGCATTTATTCTCAGCTTCTCAAAAATAAAGCGGATCGAAATACGACGCTTATTGCGCTAGGTGGTGGCGTTATCGGGGACATCACGGGCTTTGCGGCAGCCACTTACATGAGGGGAATCAATTTTATACAGATGCCGACAACCTTACTTTCACAAGTGGACTCATCTGTAGGCGGTAAAACAGGTATCAATCATCCTCAGGGTAAAAATATGATCGGTGCTTTTTATCAACCTCAATGTGTCATCACGGATGTGAATGTTTTGAAGACATTGCCAAGCCGAGAGCTATCCGCAGGCTTAGCAGAAGTGATTAAGTATGGCTTGATTAGGGATATAAAATTTTTTGAATGGTTGGAAACTAATATCCAATCTTTAATCGAAATGAATCCAGAACATTTATCCGAGGCGATTTTGCGGTCTTGTCAAAATAAGGCGGATGTAGTCGAAGCAGATGAATTTGAATCAGGGATACGGGCAATACTAAATTTAGGACACACCTTTGGACATGCGATTGAGGTTGCCCAGGGTTATGGTAACTGGCTGCATGGCGAGGCGGTTGGCGTAGGCATGATAATGGCAGCAAAATTATCACAGGCTATGGGATGGTTGTCAGAAGCTGATATTGAGCGAATTATTTCACTGATTAAACATGCTGGGTTACCAACAGTGCCGCCAAATATTTCTGTTGATAAGTATATAGAGCTAATGATGCTTGATAAAAAAACAAAGGACGGAAAAATAAATTTGGTACTTCAAAAATCAATGGGCGAAGCAGTTTTATCTGATTCTTACGATCCCTCAAAGCTTCGCCAAATACTAGAACAATCTGCGCATTAAAGTTCCCCTCTGATGAATCTTAAACCTTTCGCCGCTGATCCTCAAAAAAGTTTTGGTAGGCAGTTTAAAGAGGCCCCCTCAACGCTTCGAAACGATTTTCAAAGAGATCGCGATCGTATTATTCATTCGGGGGCTTTTAGAAGATTAGAATATAAAACACAAGTGTTTGTGAATCACGAAGGCGATATGTTTAGGACGCGACTGACCCATTCACTGGAGGTGGCTCAAATTGCCAGGGGGATCTCAAGAACGCTTGGGTTGCATGAAGATTTAGCCGAAGCCGTTTCACTTGCCCATGATCTTGGACATACCCCATTTGGTCACGCAGGGCAAACCGCGTTAAATCAATGTATGAAAGAGTATGGTGGGTTCGAACACAATCTTCAATCTTTAAGGATTGTTGATGTATTAGAAAATGATTACGTTGATTTTAAGGGGCTTAACCTGACATTTGAGACGAGAGAGGGAATATTAAAACATTGCTCAAATAAAAATGCTCGTAAATTAGGTGAGGTCGGAGAGCGCTTTATTCAAAAGACGCAACCCTCATTAGAGGCACAACTCGTTAATTTTGCTGACGAAATTGCCTACAATCATCATGATATTGACGATGGCTTTCGCTCAGGGCTACTGACGTTTGATCAATTGCAAGCGGTGCCATTTTTTAAGGAAATAGCATTAAAAGTAAAATCAGATTCACCATCAATTAATGACAGGCAGTGTATGAGAGCAACCATACGCCGGATGATGAATATTTTTGTCATGGACCTGTGTCATGAGTCTCAATTAAGAATAGATAAAAAAAATGTGAATACGATTGATGATGTCAGAAATGAAGGGACAATCATTGCCTTATCAACAGATTTAACGAAAAAACAACAATCCCTAAAGCAATTCTTAAGAGAGGCACTTTATTTACATCCACGAGTTCAGGCGATGACAGACAATGCCCATGAGGTCATTAATGCATTATTTAAAAAATTGATGCAAAAACCCGCTTTAATAAACATCGATGAAAAGCATAGCCAACATGATTTGGCTCAGCTTGTGTCAGATTACATCGCCGGCATGACAGATCGTTTTGCGCTTCAAACCTTTAAAAAACTTTGCCAAGACTAAGGCAGTATTCAAGTAAAACATGCTTGTTAGCCCTTTGCTATAAGATTTGTTGCATTTATACAACATAAATATGTCAAATGTATCAAAAAACAGACAAAAAGCTTGCGAAGTGATACTTAACTATTAGATAATGTATCTAATTTCTTAAAGTACTTTTGTATTATGAGAAAGTTTTTAAAGCTTTAAAAATTTTTAAATCAAGGAGAAACATATGAATAACAAAATAAAAGCAGCAGTAGCAGGTGCGGTACTAGCATCAGCTTCAGTGGCTAATGCCGGTATCACATGGGATGCGGGTGAGTGGACTGTGGACATGAACGGTAACGTGAATGCATTCGCAATATTTTCTGATGCAAAAGATGGAACTCAAGCGGGTGGTGGTCTAGCTGACGTACAAGCAGCTGCAACTGAAGC
>CAJXQA010000062.1 GCA_913058475.1 uncultured Nitrosomonadales bacterium | reverse complement strand
GGGCTTACCATTGATGAAGCCTCTCATACCTTAGCAACTCATTTATATCAAAATGATGCAAAGTTGCATTTTAATGCCCATCAAATGAAATCCTCGCCATTTAAAAAAAGACTTGTTTATGGTGGACATGTTATATCGTTGTGCCGCTCTATTGCTCACGAGGGCTTTGAAAACAACCTTATCATGACAGCTATTCATGCAGGAACTCACTCAAATCCTGTCTTGGCAGACGACACGTTATATGCGAAAACAGTTATCACTGGCAAGGATGAATTGCCAGATCATCAAGATATTGGAGTTTTGAAACTAAAATTAATAGGTATTAAAAACCAAATACCGAGCTCGCTAAAATCTATATATGAAGAGAATGGAGAAAGTAAAATTTATAACAAAAATGTTGTTTTAGATCTTGATTACAGCATTGTTGTGCCTAAAGGAAAATAATATGAAACTAGTACATCCAAACGAAGCACTTTTTCAGGGAGAAAAACCAATCCCAGTCATCCCATGCTGTGAACATTTTGCAGGTAGTGAAAAGTTAATTACAAAAGCACTATCATTTCAAGAGGAGCTTGGCCCTATTTTTGATATTACTTGTGATTGTGAAGATGGTGCTGCGGCTGGCCAAGAAGAAGAACACGCAGAGATGATTGTAAAAGTTTTAAGCTCTGACCTGAATAAATATAAAATGGCCGGCGTAAGGATACATGATTATACCCATCGCTCCTGGAAGGAAGATGTTGACATTATTTTGAGCGGGATTGGAGAAATTGTTTCTTATATCACCATACCAAAATCAACTACCTTTTCTCAGGTCGATGAAATGGTTGGTTATATTAAAAATAGATCTAATGAACTTGGGATAGAAAAAGCTATACCCATTCATATTCTCATTGAAACACATGGTGCCCTTAAGGATGTTCAACAAATTGCAACTATTGATTGGGTTCAAGTCCTTGATTTTGGTCTAATGGACTTTGTAAGTGGTCATCATGGGGCAATCCCAGCCAGTGCGATGCGAAGTCCTGGACAATTTGATCACAAGCTTCTCTCAAGAGCAAAATCTGAGGTTGTAGCGGCCGCAATTGGCAACGGTGTAATCCCTGCCCACAATGTAACGCTCGATCTAAAAAATGCAGAGGTAACTCATAGTGATGCTAAACGTGCTCGAGAAGAGTTTGGATTTCTAAGAATGTGGAGTATTTATCCAACTCAAATTAAGGCGATTGTTGATGGAATGAAGCCAGATTATAGTGAAGTAATTGATGGGGCAAAAATTTTATTAGAGGCTCAAAAATCAAATTGGGGACCAATACAATATGCTGGAGAACTTCATGATAGAGCAACTTACCGATATTTTTGGAAAATGCTTCAAACTGCAAAACTTTCAGGGATGGCACTACCAGATGATGCGGTAAATGCTTTTTTTAGTTAAATGGTTATGGAAAATAAAATGACTCCAGGACTGTTATTTAAAAAAGCTATTGAAGAGGAAAGACCTTTACAAGTTATTGGGACTATAAACGCTTACCATGCAAAACTTGCAGAAAAAACAGGATACAAGGCGATTTATTTATCAGGTGGTGGAGTTGCAGCTGGCTCCCTAGGCGTTCCTGATTTAGGTATCTCAACCTTAGAGGATGTATTAATTGATATAAGAAGAATTACAGATTCGACATCACTCCCCCTCCTTGTTGACGTTGATACAGGATTTGGTGGTGCCTTCAATATTGCAAGAACGATTCGAAGTGTAGAAAAATCAGGTGCTGCTGCAGTTCATATAGAAGATCAAATTCAAGCAAAAAGATGCGGACATCGTCCAAATAAGTCAATCGTTAGTCAGAATGAAATGGTGGATCGAATAAAAAGTGCGGTAGATGCAAAAAATGATGCAAATTTTGTCATCATGGCAAGGACAGATGCCCTGGCAGTGGAAGGCTTGCAATCTGCGATCGATCGAGCTTGCGCATGCGTTGAGGCTGGTGCAGATATGATTTTCCCCGAGGCAATAAATGATTTGGATACCTATAAAAAGTTTACAAAATCTGTTGATGTACCTGTGCTGGCAAATATTACTGAATTTGGGGCAACCCCATTGTTTTCTCTGGATGAATTAGACTCTGTTGATATTGCTATCGCTCTTTATCCTCTGAGTGCATTTAGAGCGATGAATAAGGCAGCCCTCAATATATACAAAGGCCTGAGGGAAGAAGGGACACAAAAAAATCTTGTTGAACAAATGCAGACAAGAGAAGAGTTATACGAATTTCTTGATTATCATGAATATGAAAAAAAACTTGATCAACTTTTTAAAAAAGAAAAGAACTGAGGAGGATATACATGCCAACTGAACCTAAAAAAGTAAAAAAGGGTGTGGCCTTAGCAGGGGTTAATGCTGGGGTGACAGCTGTTTGCACAGTGGGACATTCAGGAAACGATTTACATTATCGTGGGTACGATATTCTAGAGTTAGCTAAAAAATGCTCATTTGAAGAAGTTGCTTTTTTACTCATTCACGGTGAACTTCCAAATGTCACGCAATTGGATAAATATACAAATCAACTAAAAAAATTAAGAGATATACCTGTTCATCTCAAAACAGTTTTAGAACAAATTCCTAAAGATGCGCATCCTATGGATGTAATGCGCACGGGATGTTCAATGCTTGGGATTTTAGAGCCTGAAGCTAGCGATCACAATATTGATAAAACCAAAGAGATAGCAGATCGACTTATATCATGCTTCAGTTCAATTTTAATTTATTGGTATAAATTTTCTCATGAAGGTATACGTATCGATTGTAAAACAGATGAGGACTCTATTGCTGGACATTTCCTTCACCTACTCCACGGTAAGACCCCTTCCTCATTACATGAGAGGTCTATGAATATTTCATTGATACTTTATGCTGAACATGAATTTAATGCTTCAACATTTGCTGCAAGGGTCATTACGGGGACAATGTCAGATCTATATTCTTCTATCACAGGAGCAATTGGTGCACTTAGAGGTCCAAAACATGGTGGCGCCAACGAGGTAGCAATGGAAATCATCAGTCGCTATAACACATCCGATGAAGCTGAGGCCGATATAAGAATGCGCATGGCTAAAAAAGAAATTATTATAGGCTTTGGACATCCGGTGTATACAATTTCTGATCCCAGAAATGAGTGTATCAAAGAAGTATCAAGAAATTTATCTGCAGATTCTGGGAATATGAAACTCTTTGAGATATCAGATCGCATTGAAAAAGTGATGTGGGAAGAGAAAAAGATGTTTCCTA
This sequence comes from uncultured Nitrosomonadales bacterium, assembly GCA_913058475.1. Classification (GTDB taxonomy): domain Bacteria; phylum Pseudomonadota; class Gammaproteobacteria; order Burkholderiales; family Methylophilaceae; genus BACL14. Next base: position 1,707 of record CAJXQA010000062.1, on the reverse strand, counting down.
ACTTAGATTGGTATAGTGCCTCCTGTTACCACTTAATGGGAATTCCAACATCAATGTTTACTCCTATATTCGTCATATCAAGAACATCTGGTTGGGCTGCACACGCTATAGAACAAAGGATTGATAACAAAATTATTAGGCCAAATGCTGAATATAATGGCCCAGCTGATAGGCCAATAACGCCAATACAACAAAGATAAAAAAAGGAAAATAAAGATTGAGCTCACATGTTAAAAAAAACAATCAAAAACCCGACGAGATACTAGTTGAAATCGCTAATTATGTATTTGATTACAAAATTAAAAGTAGAGAGGCTTTAGAAACAGCAAAAAATTGCCTTATTGATACCTTAGGTTGTGGCTTGGAGGCGTTGGACTACCCTGCCTGTGTTAAACATTTGGGACCGACTGTACCTGGTTCTATTATTCCAAATGGAACAAAAATTCCTGGAACTAACTTTCAACTTGATCCAATAAATGGAGCATTTAATATTGGGGCAATGATTCGTTGGCTTGATTTTAACGATACTTGGTTGGCAGCCGAATGGGGTCATCCATCTGATAATCTGGGTGGGATTCTTGCTGTAGCAGACTGGGTTTCGAGAACAAAAGTTTCAAACAAAGAAAAACCACTTCAAATGAAAGCCGTTCTTGAAGCGATGATCAAAGCTCATGAAATACAGGGCGTTATTGCATTAGAAAATAGCTTCAATCGTGTTGGGCTTGATCATGTTGTTTTAGTAAAAATTGCAACAACCGCCGTTGTATCACAGATGCTTGGCGCATCAAAAGAGCAAATAATAGATGCACTATCAAACGCATGGGTGGATGGCCAGAGCTTAAGAACTTATCGACATGCTCCCAATACGGGATCAAGAAAATCATGGGCTGCAGGTGATGCTACAAGTCGAGGGGTAAGGCTAGCATTAATGACAATGAAGGGTGAAATGGGTTATCCAACAGCACTTAGCGCAAAAATATGGGGATTTTATGATGTTTTATTTGATGGCAAACCGTTTAAATTTAACCAAAAGTTCGGTAGTTATGTAATGGAAAATATTTTGTTTAAAATTAGTTTTCCTGCTGAATTTCATGCTCAAACAGCTGTCGAGTGTGCATTAATACTTCATAAAAATGAATTCCATAAAATCAATAAAGTTGAAAAAATAGATGCAATTGACTATATTAATATTACAACTCATGAGTCTGCGATTAGAATTATAGACAAAACTGGACCATTAAATAACCCTGCCGATCGGGATCATTGTATTCAATATATGGTTGCCATTGGCTTGCTAAAGGGAAATTTAACAGCGCAAGACTATGAGGACGAAGTCGCAATTGATCCAAGGATTGATCTTCTCAGAAAAAAAATGAAATGTATCGAAAAAAAAGAATATACGGCAGATTATCTTGATTCTAATAAAAGGTCCATTGCGAATGCCATTCAAATATTTTACAAAGACGGTAACAAATCAGAACTGATTGAAGTTGAATACCCAATTGGGCACCAACGAAGACGTGATGAAGGCATTCCCAAGCTGATTGAAAAATTCAAGGTAAATCTTTCTCGGCAATTTGATGAAGTGCAATCAAAAAAAATACTTGAAAAAAGCCTTAATTATGAAATTCTTGAGCAGATTCCAGTTAATGAGTATATGGATCTTTACTGGAAAAATTAATCTATAATTAATTCTTCTTTGATTGC
>CAJXQA010000061.1 GCA_913058475.1 uncultured Nitrosomonadales bacterium | reverse complement strand
AGTATATGGATCTTTACTGGAAAAATTAATCTATAATTAATTCTTCTTTGATTGCAGATAGTTCTTGATCGGAATCAATATAATCCTCAAATGCTTTTAAACCTGAGCGACTATACCAATACCGACTATTAGGCTCATCTCCCTCGATTTTATGCAAAACCGCGTGAATCCATTGCGCAAAGTCAGTATTTATTTCTTGAACAATTGCATGTGCCTTATCCCACTTACCCGAAAGGGCAAGGTCGGTAGCCTGAATACATGCTTGTTTATGATCAATCAACTAATTGCTTCTGTTGCTCTAACCTGTAGCTACAATTAACATCATGTTTATCTAGTAATCCATTGATAAACAAGGATTCTTTTTTACATATTGAACATCGATATAAATTAAGCCCAGGCTCTATTTTCTCTTGTGGATAATCAATATAGAATTTTTTTCTCATAATCTAAACCTTTATTTTAGATGTTTATGAACGTCACTGTGCCTGCTTTCATATCAGGTACAGCTAATACTTTATTATCACGAATCAATGCAATATCCGCAGCTGCCTCAAAACCATCCGCGATGACTTTTGTTACTCCATTTTTAAAAGAATAAATCGTGCCTTTGGTCCAACTACTGATATAGATTGTATCGTTGTTAATTGCTAGGCCATCCCCCCCTTCAAAACCTTCACCTAATTTCTTAATCTCTTGGCTTTTTAAATCACCCTCTAATAAATCACCTGCCCAATCAACAATTAGTAACTTTGAATCTTCTAAGACTAAAACACCATTAGGCGCTTTAATAAGATCATTTCCTTCGAATAAAAGATCAATCTCGCCAGATGGTTTTACCGCAAAAATAAATCCGCTCTCTTTGAAGTCTCCAGTGTCACTGACATATAAAGTTCCATTGCTTGAAACATCGATATCATTAAAGAATACGGGTACTTTAGGGAACAACATTGTTCCGGCATAGACCTGCCAAGTGCCATCTAGATCTACCTCAATTACTACGTCACGATCAGTGACATATAGTTTGTCATTATGAAACACGATACCTTTAGGATCATAAAGGCCAGATGCAACAGTCTCTATGGTTCCATCACGATTAATCTTACTAATCTTGCCATCTTTATCAATATCACGTTCACCAATCTCTGAAACATAAATAGAGCCATCAGGGCCTTCTGCAACAGACTCTGGCATCATAAAACCTTCATATTTTTTATTTGAATCACTTCCACAGCCGCTAAGAGTTAAGCTCACTAGAATAATTAAAAAAAGGTTTTGTAATATTTTATTCATTTCACATCCTTATAAAATTTTAGATAATTTCCATAAATATGATTTTGGACTATCACTAATTAGGTAAATATTTCCATTATAGTCAATTTTAAAATCTCTTATTCTCCCAATCTTATCATTGAAGATAATTTCTTTTGCAACAATTTCGTTATTCTCGACATCCAGTCTAATTAAACTTTCGCCATTTAATGATGCAACTAATAAATCTCCTTGCCATTCAGGAAACGCCCTGCCCTCATAAAATTGAATACTACTGATCCCCATCGAAGGGACCCAGCTTATTAAGGGTCTTTTATACTTATCTTTAAAGGGACTATCCCCAATACCTAGACCGTAGTATTCTCTTCCACCCCAAGCAATATCCTTCCAACCATAATTTGATCCAAACTCAACTTCTCCAATATGATCACCTCCGCGTGGGCCATGACTTGAAAAATATAACTCATCATCATGAGGAGAAATTGCAATTCCTTGCGGATTTCTCACACCAATCACATAGATTTCGGGTAACCAATCTTTGTTTTCAATAAAATGAGGATTATCTTGCGGTATTGCACCATCTGTCTTAATACGAATAATGCTCCCAGGGTGCTTTGATGGGTCTTGCGAGATTATGCCTTGTCCTCTTTCTCCAAAACTTACAAATAAGTCATCTCCTTTAATAGCTATTCTAGAGCCATAATGCCGATTTTCTAAAAATTCAGGTTTTGCGATCAGCAATATCTCAAAATCTTTAATCTCATTTTTAATTAACCTCCCACGAGAAATTGCGGTACTTGATTTTTTGCTTAATTGTTTTGTTCGAGTCAATTTGGATGATTTATGGCTATATGTAAAGTAAATAAAACCATCTAAAGGGTTAAAATAAACATCAAGCAAGCCTCCTTGCCCACCACCGTCATAACCTATATGCGGGATATTATGTTTAATTTTTTGCTTTTTACCTGATAGGACATCTACCTTATAAAGGCCTCCATCTTTTTCTGTTATCACAATGTTTGTTTTATCAATAAATGACAGTGCCCACGGATAACTTAGGTCTTTCGCAGACTTTTCGAGAGTGAATTTAGTTTTGGTAACGTCATACTTTCTGTAATCATCAATAATTGTTTCGGCCAATACTAAAACTGGCGTATAAAAAATAAGAAAAATTAAGAAATTATTTTTCTTGATAAAGCTCACAAGCTCTGACACCGTCCTTTCTGCCTACTTTATAGCCTTTACTGTATTCATCTGAATCCCAATGCCCATAGATTGAAATTTTACTAACTTCGCACTGAGTATTAAATCCCTCAGCATATCCATCATCATATCCAGACTCGAAGGTTTTCTCATCATGACTACAACCAAATAAGATGATTTGTGATATCAGAAAAATAATAGATAATTTTTTCATTATTTCTTTTTTAATTTTTGTCTTATAAAGATTCCGATAATAAGAACCCCAAACCAAATAAAAATAAAAGCGCTCCCCATTACACTACCAAAAACTGTATTTGGATCTAATTGGTTATGCGCTGTCAAACCAAGAAGAGCCCAAAGACATAGAACTGAGAGCCATTTAATAATTGTCATAATTTTTCATTTAATATTTAAATTTGGCGGAAGGAGCGGGATTCGAACCCGCGTTAGGGGGTTACCCTAAACACGCTTTCCAAGCGTGCGACTTAAACCACTCATCCACCCTTCCGTATATTTACAAATTATATATCTAACCAGCTCATATTTAATAAAAATACAATATTAACCAAAAATATTACTAAAAATTCTTATATATGACCTATAAGAGTATTAGATTTAAAAGCGCTTGATTTATGAGAATAATAGTATTAATGTACTGTAAATAACAGATAAAATTTAATTCATAAAATCTAAACAGGAGAAATTATGGCTTTCGATACACTAGAAAACTTGGGAGTGAAGAGTCCTTATACAAAAGAAAAGTATGATAATTATATAAATAATAAATGGGTTAAACCCACTGATGGTAAGTATTTCGAAAATATCACCCCTATTTCAGGTAAGCCTTTTTGTGAAGTAGCAAGATCAAATGAAAAAGATATAAATCTAGCTTTAGATGCTGCGCATGCTGCAAAAGATAGTTGGGGTAAAACTAGCGCAACTGACCGTGCAAACATTCTTCTTAAAATAGCCGACAGGATGGAACAAAATCTTGAAACGATTTCATTAGCTGAAACCATCGATAACGGAAAGCCTATTAGAGAATGTATGGCTGCCGATATACCACTTGCGATTGATCACTTTCGTTATTTTGCCAGTGCAGTAAGGGCTCAAGAAGGTTCAATTGGTGAAATTGATCATGAGACTATGGCTTATCATTTTCATGAACCTCTAGGTGTCGTTGGACAAATTATTCCATGGAACTTCCCTATTCTTATGGCGGTATGGAAACTAGCGCCAGCGTTGGCAGCAGGCAACTGTATCGTGCTTAAACCTGCCGAGCAGACTCCCGTTTCTATCATGGTAATGATGGAGATTATTGGAGATCTCCTTCCTCCCGGAGTATTAAATGTTGTTAATGGCTTTGGCTTGGAAGCAGGTAAGCCTTTAGCAAGCTCATCACGTATAGCAAAAATTGCGTTCACAGGTGAAACAACAACAGGTCGATTAATCATGCAGTATGCTTCACAAAATATTATCCCAGTAACGCTTGAATTAGGTGGTAAGTCGCCAAACATCTTCTTTGAAGACATTATGGATAAAGATGATAGCTTCTTTGATAAGGCATTAGAAGGGTTTACGATGTTTGCCTTAAACCAAGGTGAAGTATGTACTTGTCCATCACGTGCAATCATCCAAGAGTCCATATACGATCAATTTATGGAAAGAGCACTTGAGCGAGTGAAAGCTGTTACGCAAGGGAGTCCTTTAGAAGCATCTACAATGATTGGGGCACAAGCATCGAGTGAGCAAATGGAAAAAATACTCTCATACATTAAACTTGGTAAAGAAGAAGGTGCTGAACTTCTCATTGGTGGCAATAGAACTTTGCTTGAAGGTGAGCATGCAGATGGCTACTATATTGAGCCAACAGTATTTAAAGGTACTAATAAAATGCGTATTTTCCAAGAAGAAATTTTTGGTCCAGTTGTGTCTGTAACTACCTTTAAAGATGAGGCGGAAGCTTTAGAAATTGCAAATGATACGCTTTATGGTTTAGGTGCGGGTGTATGGACAAGAAATGGTAATACGGCATTTAGAATGGGTAAGGGTATCCAGGCTGGTAGAGTGTGGACTAACTGTTATCACGCATATCCTGCTCATGCCGCATTTGGTGGCTACAAATCCTCCGGTATCGGTCGTGAAACTCACAAGATGATGCTTGACCATTACCAACAAACAAAAAATTTACTAGTTAGTTATACAGAAACTAAGCTAGGTTTCTTTTAAACTGAATGATTAGTTAAAATTTCAAAAGCCAAGTTTATGCTTGGCTTTTATTTATGATGATAACCAGAATATCAACAACAGAATCAGCAGATAAACTCATTGATGAGCTTACAGCTCAGCATGGGGAACTAATGTTTCATCAGTCAGGTGGTTGTTGTGATGGAAGTGCTCCTATGTGTTACACCAAAGGAGAATTCTATTTAGGTAATGCTGATGTTGAAATTGGTACTGTGAGAAACACATCCTTTTATATGAGTGCTGAACAATTTGCTTATTGGGAGCACACACATATTACACTCGATGCCATTAAAGGAACGGGTGGTCAATTTTCTCTGGAAAGACCTACAGGCTTACGCTTCCTTATCCGCTCCCGAATTTATACCGATGAAGAATGGGATTATCTTAAAGATTTCCCAGTAAAACATTGTGGCTAATTTAGTAAATAAAATTTATAAAGTAATGTAAAATCAAAAGTGGCGGGCCTCCTCGCATTGCGATTTAGCCAACCTGGTCAGATGCGGAAGCAAGCAGCCATAACTAAAGATACAAGTGCCGGGGGTCTGGCTCGCCATTTTTTTCATTTAAAGTTAAGCGAATAAATGTCACATCAAGTATTAGCTAGAAAATGGCGTCCAAAAAATTTTGATACACTTGTGGGTCAAGAAAATACTGTGCAAGCTCTTGTTAATGCACTTGATCAAGAAAGGCTACATCACGCATACTTATTTACCGGTACTCGGGGTGTTGGCAAAACAACCTTAGCCAGGATCTTAGCAAAATCATTAAACTGTGAAAAAGGTATCACCTCAAAACCATGTGGGGTTTGCTCTTCTTGCGTTTCTGTAGATAAGGGGAATTTTGTTGATCTTATCGAAGTTGATGCAGCATCAAATACAAAAGTTGATGAAATGCGAGAGCTTTTAGAAAATTCCCAATACGCACCTACCTCCGGTAGATTTAAAGTTTACATTATTGACGAAGTACATATGCTCTCAAATAGTGCCTTCAATGCAATGTTAAAAACACTTGAAGAGCCTCCTGAGCATATCCTGTCTCTTATACACATCTGACGCTGCCGACGAATAGAGAGGTG
>CAJXQA010000060.1 GCA_913058475.1 uncultured Nitrosomonadales bacterium | reverse complement strand
CTCTCTGGTCTCGTGGGCTCGGAGATGTGTATAAGAGACAGCTTATAAAGTTTGCAGCTTGTCGATCCAATGCTGTTTCTAAATTTACCTCATTGAATTGCTTTTCAATGATGTTAAACCCAGCCAATGAACCGGCAATGACAATCGCACTCACAACGAGTGCGATCATTAGCTCAATAATGGTATAGCCTCTCATATTATTTTGTGGAGTCATTAGGGGCGAATCCTTCTTGCCATCACCACTTCTGAAGTGTTGTTTCCCCTACTATCTCCCCCAATCACAAAGTGAATATCTACGTATAAATTGTTATCTAACTTTAAAACCGTGACACTTCTTTTTTGCTCAGAATTAGTCCCTTGAAAACCTCCCACCACCTCGTTCAGTTTATTGCACCAAGAATTTCTAATGTCAGAAGAACCAAAACTGTCACAATCTTGTAAGTCCGCATTATAAATACTGGGTGTTTTAAAAGGATTTAAATCATCATTTGGATCTCTTCGTGTCTCGGCAGAAATGCTTTCAACAATTTGATTGGCTATCAAATTTAGATGCATTCTTTTTTGCGCATCATTTGCCCCTTTCATCGCAATACCAAAAACAAGATAAAGCCCTGTGAAGGCAATCCCAAAAATTACCATAGCGACCACAGCTTCAATTAGTGTAAATCCTTTTTCGTTAGGTTTTACCTGTAACACGGATTTTTATCTCCTTTGATATCGCTATACCAATCCTCTGCACACTCCCATTCACCAGAGCTATAATCTCTTCGATTAACGGTAGATAACCCTCTTGTTGTGCTTGTCATTATCTGATAACTGGGATGGTCTTCATACTCATCATCACCCGATAAGTTATTTCCAACTAATGTCGCTGTTGCCCCTTTAGCATGAATATATGAAGTGATGCCAGTAGATGCTCTCGGAACCCCATTGATCCCAGACTGACCTCTTGCGTTAATAATCCCTGCATTCTGGCAAATATTTGATAAGAAATCACTCTTCACTGAAAGGATATTATGATTTGGGTCTTCAGCAGGTGATACACCAATGGCATTTCTTGGATCTTTAATAATATTATTTGTAAAGTTTGCGTCAATAAGAAGTGCATTTGATCCATTCGGCTTAACAAAATATAATGAAATTTTATAACTGACTATGGTTGTATTTTCGTCTTTAATTTCACAATAAATCATCCCTGTCCCACCTACTGTCTTGGTTTTATTTACGACGTAATCAACCAAGCCAATATAAGCCTGTAAATCTCGCTCAATATTTTTATTCGTTTGCCAATCGTTGATAGTGGGATATACAAAACCACCAATGACACCCATAATGCCGATAACTACGAGTAATTCGATTAAAGTAATTCCATGAATATTTTTATTATCATTCATGATTTTATTATAGATGATATATGGGGGTTATTTGGTTTTACTTATCGCAGCAACACAACTACTTAAGTACTTGTCCTTCATCACATAGAGGTTATTAAGTGTAAAATCTTTGTTGCTTTTTAGCGTGATTAACCACTTTTTTTTAAGGAAAGTTTTTAAAGGTTTGTAAACGTAATTATCATTCACCCACCTGTAAACTTCAGCATTATTTATTTTCTCACTAAGGCTATACTGATTAGTCATGTCTACCATAGCATCCCAGCATAGAGTTTCGAACCTGTTCTCTGCTCTTAGACTTAAGGCGGAGACAATACATAAAACAAATACAGTTATTTTTAAATTAATCATCATATAAATTCAATCTTAGCAGTTAGGTTAATCATAATATATCTGGATTGAAATAGATAATGATAGTTGCTGTGATTAATGCAGGCCCAAAAGGGATCATTGTTTGCAAATTTAATCTTTTACCCACGAAAGATAATAAACCCACTGCAAGCAACGCAACCAATGCGCCCACAACTATAATTGGAATAATCAAGGTAGCTCCAAACCACGCGCCTAACGCCGCTAGCAGCTTAAAATCGCCAAATCCAAATCCATCTATCCCTTTCCAAAACTTATAAATAGCATTGGTGATAAATAATGCAAAGAATCCTACCAGGCCTCCTACAATCGCGTTTATTGGATCAATGGGGAGTGGATAAAGTAGTGATTTAAAAATACCTATTAACAATAAGGGAATAGTTAAACAATCCGGCAAAAAGAATGTTTCTAAATCAATAAAAAAAAGAATGAGCAGGATAGAGAAAAATATTAACCAAAGAAAAAATTCAGCTGTCATGCCATATTGCCAAAAACAAAACAAAAAGATAAAGCCTGAAAAAAGTTCGACAAGTGGGTACCTTATCGATATTTTAGCTTTGCAAAAATAACATTTACCCAAAAGAAATAACCAAGAAATAATCGGTAAGTTATGAACGACAAATAAACCTTTCTTACATTTTGGGCAATAGGATTTTGGGAATGATATCGCGCTGAATAAACTCTCTTTTTTGGGAGATTGAATACTTTTTGGGATACGGTGAATTAATACATTAAAAAAACTACCGAATATTAGTCCAAATATAAAAACGACTAGGTAAGCAAGGCTTGGGAAGAAAGTCATCTATAAAGCTTTAAAAGCCTGTCTTTTTTAAAGTATTTGAAATACTAAATACCTCTGAGTCATCTCTTTTGTTTGTTGCTGTTGCCGTAAATGTGACCGCGTTTGAACCGGTACATGTGGCGGAGGTTGTGCCCGTTATTTCAAAGCTATATTGATTATTGGCTATCGGTATTGGTCCATCTGCTTCAAATTCAGATCCAAAAAGACCTGTATTGATTAATCCTGCCTTATCGCCTGTGTCCGTAACGTAAAAACAAAACTGTTTATTAAAATAACTTTTTTGCTGTAATGCAATTGATTGAAGCGTGTTTTGTGCATCCTTTGCTTTAGCATCTGAAATATAGCCTTGATACATTGGAACACCTACTGCAGCTAAAATTCCAATAATGGCAATGACTACTAATAGCTCTAGAAGGGTGTAGCCCTTGCTAAGTTTTGCTTGACTCACTTCTAATCAATCTCCGCATCTGCTGGGGAAATTGCTTTTTGAGCGATAAGCTCCTTAAGAGAATTTTCCATTAACATTTGCCCTTCAGCTTTACCCATCTGCATAGAATTAGCAATTTGAAATACTTTATTTTCACGTATTAAATTTCTTATTGCCGTATTACAAATCATTATTTCAAAGGCTGCTACCCGTCCTGCCTTATCTATTCTTTTAAGTAATTTCTGCGTAATTACACATCTCAAGGTTGAAGCAATTTGCGATCTAACCTGCTCTTGTTGCTCTGGAGGAAAAACGTCGATGATTCTATTGATTGTCGAAGGCGCACTATTGGTATGCAGCGTTCCAAAAACTAAATGTCCGGTCTCAGCTGCTGTGAGTGCTAATTGAATTGTTTCTAAATCTCTAAGCTCACCCACCAAAATAACATCAGGATCTTCACGAAGTGATGCCCTTAATGCCGAAGCGAATGTTTCTGTATCCCTTCCCACTTCCCTTTGGGTGACCACGGAAGATTGAGTTTCATGTTTAAATTCCACAGGATCTTCAATGGTGATTATATGACCTTTTTGTGTTTTATTAATTACATCAACAACGCTCGCAAGTGTCGTACTTTTTCCCGAGCCTGTTGGACCTGTCACCAAAACTAACCCCGTTTCCAATGTCGGTATAGTGCTTATGTAGGCAGGAAGATCTAAGTCTTCAAAAGTTGGTATTTCAGTTGAAATTATTCGCAAGATGAGTGCATGTGCATTATTTTCTTGAAAGGCATTTACTCTAAAGCGTAATCCGTCAGATTCTATTGCAAAATCATGGTCTTTTGTTTTTTTAAAAGCTTCGAGATCATCTTTTTCTAAAAACTCCTCAAGAAAGCTGTCAATTGTTTTTGCTTTAGTTACATGGTCAGGCAATTGTTTCATTTCTCCATGCTCACGATAGGCTATGGGCCTATCGGCATGAATATGAATATCTGATAATTGAGTCTTCTTTGCTAGCTCTTTAATCAATGCCCATAGCATTATTTCATTACTCCTAAAGACTCAAGTATTTACGTGTTAGTCAGTTAATGACATAGTTTCTGACAATACTTCATATACAGCACCACCATCTTGATTACCGATATTAGTAGTTAATATTAATCCGGTGCCAGAGTCTGTAAGTGACATATACCCTTGCGCAGTTACTACGTTAGTAACCACCGTAGTGGACGTAGCAGCACTGGCTAAATCAGTAGCACCAAGAATTGATCCAGCTGCAGTTGAGTATGGGTTTTTAAACTTATCCCAAAGCAATTGTCTGAAATATGCTGAACCGTCAGCTTGAGCAGAAGCGCTTAAGCCAATTGGGCAAGCTGATACTCCACCCGCTAATGTTACAGCAGTACCATCTGATGCATTAAATGTTAAAGGAGTTGTAAGGCCATTACATTTTGAGATTTCAGCCATGATAAAACTTTTTGCATTAGAAAAGTTTGTTTTAGCCGCGTTATATTTCGCCTTCTGTTGGAAACCTTGGTAAGCAGGTATTCCTACCGCCGCTAAAATACCGATAATTGCAATAACAACTAATAGCTCTATTAGCGTAAAACCTTTTTGTAACTTACTTGTACTTGTTTGTTTATAAATCATAATAATTCTCCTTTTGATAAAACTGTTTTAAAACCATTTTACATTAAAAATTTTACATTAAAAAAAATTTGTTTCGTAGTTTAAAAAATTAACTATTCTCTCCACAATAATAAGATAAAATTTTTGCAGAATAAATTGCTTTCAAAATCTTTTTATTTGTAATTTTTTCCATGATTTACTCCTTTTAGTAACTAAACACAAAGCTTTATTGCCTTGATATCTAAAAGGTGGATTGAATGATAAAAAGGTTATTTTTATTTTGATTTAGTGTAATCATTTGTTATTAACTTACAAAACTGCGTGCAATAGTAAACTTTTTTGCCGTCAATTATATAAACGCCTCCTTCACCCGAGGCTACTTCCACAGCCAAAACAGCTGGTGATGTTGCTAATAAAAATATCGCTACCATTAACTTTTTCATACTTTTTCCCTATTAAAATATATGTAGATCTCTATTTAAGCATTTAAAGGAAAATATAGGTATCGAAATTCTAATTTTAAAAGATATAAAAAATGATTGAGGTTAACCATGATGAATCCCCTTAGGAGGGGATGCTCTGTCCCCTGATAACTACCCAAAAACAATCTGGAGAATCTCTCAAAACATGAAATTTGTCTTACTCCAACTATTCAGTAAAATAAGTTTATGAAAATTACTCTCTTTTCAATAATTTTATTATTTTCTATTAATGGATTTGCTGTCAATTGGAAGAAGCTTAGTGAAAACAAAAGCGGAAGTTCCTTTTATGTTGATGTTGAAAACATAAAAAAAGATAACGGATTTGTTTATTATTGGATTCTAATCGATTATCTTAAATCAACTGAAATTGGCACCTATTCAGATATTAGCGAATACAAAGTTAATTGTGTGGATGAAAAACAAACTTGGTTAAGTAATACTTTTTACAGTCAACCAATGGCCAAGGGAAAAATAATCACAGAGAATATTCCAGTTTGGAACTATTACGGTTCCACGTTAAATGAAATTAGATATTTAACTCCAGGTTCACTTGGACATAATATATTGAAAGAAGTATGTCATTTTGAAAGTATTAAATAATAGTTTATAACTGTTAAATACGCTACATCCAAATCCCTTACCAGATAGGCGATAATTCATATTTTGCACTATAGTTGTTATGCCATGAAGAGATTGCTCCACTCTCCCATCGTTAAATAACCAAGAAGTACAAATACGGAAATCCACCAGTATCTTAAGATGAACTGCTTTACCTGCTTAGATGAATAGCGAAATTTATCTGGATGTAACAGTATGACTAAACCTACTGCTACCAAAACAACAGCACCATATATATTCTCTAGTGACATCAGACATCATCCTTATTTCTTTTCCACCCATAGTAAATAGCAATACACACTATAAGAAACAATATGCCTTTCCAAATAACTTTTGGTATTCCTAAAAACTCTTCAGAGAAAGACTCCATAACCTAAGCCCTCATTAATAAGCATCATTCATTATCTTAACATTCCTTTTAATGCCGCTTTTAGGCCTGTGAAAAAAATAGGCTTTCTGTAGGGTGAGTAACTTCTTAACTATTAGTCGATTCTAGATTGAACTGATATTCCCCTTAGGAGGGGGATGCTCTATCCCCGAATAACTACCCTAACCTATTGTTTTAGTTACACTTTAATCCTGTCTCTTATACACATCTGACGCTGCCGACGAATA
>CAJXQA010000059.1 GCA_913058475.1 uncultured Nitrosomonadales bacterium | reverse complement strand
GAGCGTCAGATGTGTATAAGAGACAGTGCTGATGCTGATGCTGATGCTAACAACCTAATCATCGATGAAATGCCTACTGATTATCTTGAATTTGCTAATGTTATTGGACTTTTAAAGCCAGAAGAAATTGTTGGGCTAATTGGCGAGCCAGCTAAAAAATTAGATTTAAAGATGAAATCATCTAATGAGATAATAGCGAGTTCATGGTATTACCACAACCTTAATACCGATGGAAATGGCAATTACTTTCCTACCACCGAACTAGATATCATAGATGGATACGTTGAGTCGGTTGTATTCTTAAATGATGTTGATGAAAACTCAAATTTTGAGGGTCAAAAATTCGATACTAAAAACCCTGATAGCTTATTTTAGTTTTTTACAAGCTTAGCAACTAAGGTTAAAGTACTATTTTGCAACCTTAAATAGTACACTTTTGACCCTTCTATCTAAACAAGCCCTAAATATATCCTTTTTTTTTCTTGGAGGTTTATTAGTTTTAAGTTTCTCTCCGTTTAATTTTTATCTCATTCTTCCTCTTGCTTTTACCATATTTTTTTGGTTAATCCAAAAAAATAATCTGCCTCTTAAGGAATGTATATTTTTTGGATTGGGTTTTTTTATTTTTGGTATTTATTGGATATATATCTGCCTTCAAAAATTTGGGGGTATGCCAGAAATAGCAGCAGGACTCTCAACTTTTAGCTTGTGTTTATTTCTATCTTTTTTTTTTCTATCTCTTTCAATTTTTCCAAAGTGTAAAAATCAGCCTCTCTTCGTAGCAGCAATTTTTACACTAGTTGAATGGGTTCGCTCCTGGATTTTTACAGGTTTCCCCTGGTTAACTCTAGGTTATTCTCAAGTTGATAGTAGTCCTTTGGCTGGATATATTCCTATTATGGGTATTTATGGTGTTAGCTTTCTTCTAATATTAAACTCGCATTTAATATTTCTTTTTTTACATAAAACTCATCAACGATTATGGATAATTTTTTTAATCATTATTATTTGGGGCGGAGGTCATTTTCTAAAAAAAATTGAATGGACAGAGCCAAATGGAGAACCTATTGAGGTGACATTGTTGCAAGGCAATGTAAAACAGGATGAAAAATGGGATCAGACTAAAATTAAAAAAATATTAAATAAGTATGAGAGTTTAATTTTAAAAAGTAATTCTCCACTGACTGTTTTACCTGAAACTTCGATACCACTTTTACTTGAATATATTCCATCAAATTATTTAAATAAAATTAAAGGACATATGAAAAAAATTGGTGGAAATATAATTTTAGGCGTCATCGAAAGAGATGAAGGTTATATTTATAACTCTGCTATTTCATTTGGCAAAGATGGATCACAGAAATATAGGAAATATCATTTAGTCCCCTTTGGCGAATATGTTCCACTGAGAAGTATTTTTGGTTTCGTATATGAAGATTTACTGAATATGCCATTTAATGATTTATCAAGGGGCGAGAGAAGGCAGCTCCCTATGAATTTTGATCAGCAAAAAATAGCAATAAATATTTGCTATGAAGATGTATTTGGGAATGAAGTAATTAACCAGTTACCCAGTGCAAACATTTTATTAAATATGAGTAATGATGCTTGGTACGGCCATTCAATTGCTGCCGAACAACATTTACAAATTTCACAAGCAAGAGCAATTGAAACAGGAAGGATGATGCTTCGAGCGACAAACACTGGAGTCACTGCTTTTATTAATGAAAAAGGTAAGATCATCAATAAACTACCCCAATTTGAAAGTGGGTCACTTACTCAAAATGTACAAGGTTTTATTGGTAGGACGCCATTTATTAAATACGGTCATTTTCCAATTTTAATTCTATGTTTTTTAATTATCTCATTTACCTTTTTTCGAAAAAAATTATTTGGTAAGTTTCTTGCTGTGATTAAGAAACAAAGTAAAATACGATAATAATTAATTAAAATTAAAAAAAATGCTTAACTTCCAAGAAATTATTTTTAAGCTTCAGGAATATTGGAGCAAACAGGGATGTGCAATCATTCAACCCTATGACATGGAAGTGGGTGCCGGAACATCACATACGGCTACATTTTTAAAATCGATTGGACCTGAGCCTTGGAAAGCTGCCTATGTCCAGCCAAGTAGAAGACCAAAGGATGGACGTTATGGAGAAAATCCAAATCGTCTGCAGCACTATTATCAATTTCAAGTTGCATTAAAACCTGCGCCAATAAATATAGTTGATCTTTATATGTCCTCTATTCAAAGCCTTGGGATTGATCTTAACAAAAATGATATTCGTCTTGTAGAGGATGACTGGGAAAATCCGACACTTGGTGCCTGGGGTTTAGGATGGGAGGTTTGGTTAAATGGGATGGAGATCACCCAATTTACTTATTTTCAGCAGGTAGGTGGGATTACTTGCAAGCCAATCACTGGTGAAATTACTTATGGTCTAGAAAGGCTCGCTATGTATATTCAAAATGTAGACAGTGTTTACGATATTCAATGGACAGATGGAATTAGTTATGGCGATGTTTTTTTACAAAATGAAAAAGAGCAGAGTAGTTACAACTTTAAATTTAGTGACAGTGAATTTCTTTTAAAATCTTTTGCGTCACATGCTAAGCAAGCAAACAACCTTGTGAAAGAGAATCTAGCATTACCTGCTTATGAGCAAGTTTTAAAAGCAGCCCATACATTTAATTTATTAGATGCAAGAGGAGTCATAAGCGTCACCGAAAGGGCTGACTATATTGGAAAAATAAGAGATATCTCTAGAAATGTGGCAAAAGCATACCTAATAAGCAGAAAAAAATTAGGCTTTCCAATGGCTGATAAAAATCATGCGAAAGAAGCTATAAGTGAACTTGACAAAAAAAGTGATTCAAGTGGTTAAAGATAATTTACTAATAGAGCTTTTCACAGAGGAGTTACCGCCTGATTCTCTCGAGAGTTTAAGTGATCAGTTTGGTAAAACCATAACATCAGAACTTCTCTCCAAAAATTTAATAGCTACGAGTGATTTTCAAACTTATGCTACCCCAAGAAGAATTGCCGTAAACATTAAATCAGTAATAAAGGAAGCAGAAGACGAAGAAAGGCTGATTAAATTGATGCCTTATTCTGTAGGCTTTGATGAACATAATAACCCGACACAACCATTAATAAAAAAATTAAGTTCTATCGATGATGCAATTAAAACAGAAGACCTTGAGATTATAGAAGAAAACAACAAGAAATTTATTTATGTTTTAAAAAAAATTAAAGGTTTTCGGCTTGAAGATGGTTTAGGTGACATCATAAAGAATGCACTCCAAAAATTAGCCATAAAAAAAGTTATGAGTTATCAGCTTAAAGATGGATGGACATCCGTTAATTTTGTTAGGCCAATGAGAGGACTAATTGTGCTTCATGGAAAGCAAATATTAAATGTAAGTATTCTTGGTTGCTCCTCATCGAATACAACATTGGGCCATAGGTTTGAATCAAAAAAAGAAATTATCACAATTAAACACGCAGACAATTATGAAGAAACTTTAGCGACTGAAGGTAATGTAATCACATGTTTTGATAAACGTAAAACTAAAATAAAAACCGATATAAAAGTTGCTCTTTCAGAGCTTGGTGAGGATTTTTATATTACCGAAGATGAGGCCTTAACTGATGAGGTAACATCTCTTGTCGAAATGCCGAATATTCTGATTGGTAACTTTGAAGAAAAATTTCTTTCTATCCCAGAAGAATGCCTCACATTAACGATGAAGACAAACCAAAAATACTTCCCTATTTTTAATAAAAAAAGTGGCTTAACAAATAGATTCATTATTGTTTCAAATATTTCACCAGAAAATTCAGATCAAGTTACCCATGGAAATGAAAAAGTGATAAGACCGCGTTTAGCGGATGCAGAATTCTTTTACGATGAAGATAAAAAACTGGGGTTATCAACTTTTTGTGAAAAACTTAAAAACGTTATCTACCATAACAAGCTAGGATCACAAAATGATCGGGCAGAGAGAGTTGCTAGGAAGTTACAATACTTAACAAAAAGTTTAAATTTAAAATTTAATATTGATTTAGAGCAATTATGTCTTTTTTCTAAAGCAGATCTTATAAGCCTCATGGTAAGTGAATTTCCAAAACTACAGGGAATAATGGGCCGCTACTATGCACTTAATGAAAATAAAAATAAAAATTTTGCTAATGCGATCGAAGATCATTATAAGCCAAGATTTTCTAATGATTCACTGCCAAGAGATGAGTTAGGTTTTATGCTTGCAATTGCAGATAAATTTACGACACTAATTGATTTATTCTCTATTAATGAAATTCCAACCGGTGAGAAAGATCCCTTTGGTTTGAGAAGAAACACCATAGGCGTAATAAGATTAATTACTGAAAAAAAATTACCAATCAATATAAACACATTAATTGATGCTTTCTTGGATAAAAATGATTCTGCTAGAGCAAGTTTAACTAATTTCTTTTATGAAAGACTATTCAACTACCTAAAAGACCTTGGTTATTCCAATGAGATGGTAGATGCATTAGTATCTTCAAAACCTGCACAAATTCATGATATTTTAGAACGTTTGCAAGCAATTTCTGAGTTTATAAAACTCAAGGAATCTGACACACTTTCTTCAGCAAATAAACGGGTATCTAATATTCTTAAAAAAGCAGACAAAATTACCAACAACCCTGTTGACGTAAGCCTTCTAATAGAGAATGAAGAAATTATGCTGCATAAAGTCTTATTGGATCTAGAGCCAAAAATTAATCAATGCTTAGATAAAAATGATTTTGTAAGTGCATTAAAAAATTTAGTAATTTTAAATGCACCCATAAATAATTTCTTTGAAAAAGTGATGGTAAATACTGATGATACTAAAATCAAAAATAATCGATATAGCCTTCTATATAAGCTCAGGCAAAATTTAAACTGTGTTGCTGATATTTCTAAATTAGCCTCTTGAGATGAAATTAGTGATTTTAGATAGAGACGGTGTCATAAATAAAGATAGTGTTCTTTCTATACAAAGTCCTAAGGAGTGGATTCCAATCGAAGGTAGCCTGGAAGCAATCAGTTTGTTGAACAAAAATGGATATACTGTTGTTGTGGCAACAAACCAGAGTGCAATTGGTAAAAAAATAATTAACAATGCTACTTTAGATAGCATTCATAAAAAAATGCAAGATTTGCTCAAAACGAAAAATGCCAAGATTGATAAAATTTTTTATTGCCCTCATATTGAAGAAGATAACTGCGCATGCAGAAAACCAAAAACTGGATTAATGCAAAAAATAAAAGAGCACTACAATATTAGTTTAAAAAAAATACCTGCCATTGGAGATTCAGCAAGAGACTTAGAAGCTTATTCAAAATGTGAGGCTCGACCTATTCTTGTAAGAACAGGTAATGGAAGAGATGTTGAAAAAAGAAAATCCTACCCAAGCAATACCTTAATATTTGATAATCTTCTAGAGACTTCCAAATTCATTATTAAAATGGAATGGTAATGTTAATAAGATCAATATTATTTCAGTTAGGTATGTGGATTTTTACAGTTCCATTTACCATGCTTTCCATACTCACCTTTCCAGCTCCGCCAATGTACCGCTATAAATTTATTTCTTTATGGGCTAAAACAATGCTGGTTTGGTTGAAATGGACATGCAACATCACATTTAGGATAAAAGGCCACGAAAATATTCCTAAGGCACCCTTCCTAATTTTATCTAAACATCAATCAGCCTGGGAAACGTTAGCATTTCAAAAGATTTTTCCTCCTCAGGTTTGGGTAATGAAGCGTGAATTGCTATTTGTGCCTTTTTTTGGTTGGGGTTTAGCGATGACTTCACCCATAGCAATTGATAGATCATTAGGAAAGAAATCATTAGCTCAAATGCTTCAACAAGGTCTTGATCGAATTAGAAAAGGATTCTGTATTGTTATTTTTCCTGAAGGGACAAGAATAAAACCTAAAGAAATTGGAAAGTATCATATCGGTGGTGCTTGGTTAGCATCACAAACTAAAATACCTATCCTGCCTGTCGCTCATAATGCTGGTTTTTTTTGGCCAAAAAATTCTATTATTAAAACATCAGGAGTAATTACAGTTTCAATAGGAAAGGTCATTGTAAGTAATAAGCTAAAAGCTGACAAACTGAATCAAATAACAAAAGACTGGATAGAAAAAGAAATGATAAAGATAAATGTTTAACTTCAATTCAAAAAAAATAGTTAAATTACCATTATCAAATGATGAGTCATTGGAATATCAGTTAATTAAGAAATCTAAAAAAACATTAAGCTTAAAAACTGTCTCTTATACACATCTCCGAGCCCACGAGA
>CAJXQA010000058.1 GCA_913058475.1 uncultured Nitrosomonadales bacterium | reverse complement strand
TCTATTCGTCGGCAGCGTCAGATGTGTATAAGAGACAGGCAACGGATTTATTATCAGAATCTCAGTTTGCCGTTCGTTCGTTTGAAGCACTTTCTTCTCCTGAAGCCCCTCTTTGGCAGGCATTAGAAGCGCTTAAAGACGCAGCTGAATCAACAAAAAATTTAACAGATACGCTAGAGAGAAATCCAGAGTCAATTATTTACGGTAAAGGTGATGAATAAAATGAAACTGTACTCGATTAAAAGTCTTTTAAAAAATATTGCTTTATTATGCTTAATATCTTTAATTTTGGGTTGCGCAAAAAGTAGTAAGCCTGTTGAGTACTATATGCTGGATGCCTCAGTTGGAATAGAAACCAATCAACCTTTAGAGAAGGATGAAGGCCCATTAATTGGATTGGGTCCGATCAGGTTGCCAGATTATTTGGACCGGTTTCAAATGGTTGTCGCTGTTTCTGAAAATAAGTATAAGTTGCTAGATGGTCATCGTTGGGCAGAAAAATTAGACCAAAATATTTCTTTAGCATTGTTTAAGACACTTCCTGCACAATTAGGCACAGATAGAATGATTCGCTATCCCTGGCCACAAAGACCGGGTACTGATTTTCAAATCAAGATTGATATTTTAGAGTTAAATATTGATGAGAAAGGGCAAAGTCAGTTGATAGCACAATGGTCAATTAAATCAAAGGATGAAACAATCCTGAATAAAAGATCAAGCTTTACAGCTCAAGCTTCAACAACAGATATTGATAAAATGGTTCAAGCACAAAGTGAATGTCTAACTAAGCTTGGACAAGAAATAGTATCAAGTCTTAAACCTTTACTAAAGTAAAAAAAATATCTTGGAACAAGTCCGTATTTCAAAAATATTATCAGAGCTTGGGCTATGCTCAAGAAGAGAGGCTGATGAATATATCAAACAAGGGCTTGTTTTACTTGATGGAAAGGTTGTTGGTGAATTAGGGACTAAAGCTTGTCGGTCACAAAAGGTTGAATTAAATAAGAAGGGCAAGCTTAAACAATCAAAAAAATTAACTATTATTCTTAATAAACCCGTGGGTTATATTTCTCACTTAGACGATGATAAAGAATTTAAACCTGCCTCAGAGTTAATTAATCCAGATAATTATTTTTCTAATGAATTAAATGATCGAAATCTTTTATTTAATAAGGAAGGACTTGCGCCTGCGGGTCGATTAGATATTGATTCTACAGGACTTTTAATCCTAACTCAGGATGGCACAATGGCTAAAAGTATTATTGGCGAGAATGTAGTTGTTGAAAAAGAATATCTAGTTAAAGTGCAGGGAGATTTAACTGAAGAAAATTTAAGGCTTTTAAATCATGGGCTCACTGTGGATGGTTATAAGTTAAAACCTGCAAAAGTAGCATGGCAAAATGAAGATCAACTTAAATTTATATTAACTGAAGGTCGTAATCGTCAAATAAGAAAAATGTGTGCCATGGTAAACCTTAAAGTTACCAGTCTAAAAAGAGTTCGTATTGGAAATATCAGTCTTGGAAATTTGCCTCTAGGGCAGTGGCGTTTTTTAAGAACTAATTAGTTTAGTTTCTGACACGCTTTCTTCTGGCATCATTTCCATCGTAATACCCAGGTTGCTTAATCGTTCTTAAGAAAGTCTCAAACACATTGTATTCTTCAACCTCATACTTTTCTTTTATATCCTCATCGGGAATATCATTTGAAACAATCACGTCATCACCGAATTCCCAATTGGCTGGGGTGGATACATTGAGTTCAGAGGATATTTGAAGGGCATCTAATGTCCTTATAATTTCATTAAAATTTCGACCAATATTTTTAGGGTAAGTCAGCATAGCTTGAATATTTTTTTTTGGATCTATAATAAATACTGCCCTTATTGTTGACTTATTTTCTTCTCCAAAGGATCCTGCATTAGGTTTAGCTTTTGGATGGTACATTCCGTAAAGCTCAGCAACTTTTAAATCTGGATCAGAAATTATAGGAAAATTAACATCAGTATCACCTTCTATCCCTAAAAGAAGATTCTTTAAATCATCCGTTGTCGTTGTTTTATTTTTATAATCATTAATCACTTCAACCCATTCAAGGTGATCCTCAAGTGAATCAGCACTCAGAGTAATTATTTTGACATTTTTCTTATTGAATAATGGTTGCAGTTTTGCAGCTTCCGCAAGCTCTGTTGTGCACACAGGAGAGAAGTCTCCAGGATGGGACAAAAGAATAACCCACTGATTTTGACTCCAATCATAAAAATCTAATTTTCCTTTTGTCGTATCAGCTATAAAGTTTGGAGCCTTATCACCTATTTGTAATGCATTAGCATGGAGGGATAATATAAGCCCAACAAAAACTAAAAACTTTAATGCTATTTTAGATAGAAATTTCAATTTTTAATTTTTGAGTTCATCCCTGATTGTTGCAAAGGCTTTAATGGCTTTATCTAAATCCTCTTTTGAATGAGCTGCTGAGATTTGCGTTCTTATTCTTGCTTTACCTTTAGGTACAACAGGGTAGAAAAAACCAATTGCATATATTCCATGCTCAAGGAGTTTTTGACTCATGGTTTGAGCTAAGTTTGCATCTCCAAGCATTACCGGTACGATAGGGTGATCACCACTATCAACATCAAACCCTGCTTCTTGCATTCCTTTTCTGAAGTAATGGGTGTTGTCTTCCAAGGTATCTCTCAATTCAGTTGAATCTTGTAAAATTTCGATCGCTTTTAATGTACCTGCACATATTGATGGGGCTAATGTGTTTGAAAATAAGTAGGGCCTTGATCGCTGCCTCAACATATCGATGATTTCCTTTCTACCTGAAGTAAATCCCCCAGAAGCACCCCCTAAGGCTTTACCGAATGTGCTAGTGATAATATCAACTCGATCAATAACACCACAGTATTCATGAACACCTTTACCTGTTTTACCCATAAAACCGGTTGCATGACAGTCATCATGGTGGACCATTGCATCAAATTCATCCGCAAGATCACATATTTTATCAAGTTGAGCTATTGTTCCGTCCATTGAAAAGACACCATCAGTTGTAATTAAGACTCTACGTGCACCTTTTTCTTTTGCTTCAATGAGTTTAGATTTTAGATCATCCATATCATTATTTTTATATCGATATCTTTGAGCCTTTGATAGCCTCACACCATCAATGATAGATGCATGATTGAGCTCATCTGAAATAACAGCGTCCTCTGAAGTTAGGATTGTTTCAAATAATCCTCCATTCGCGTCAAAACATGCGGCATATAGAATGGTTTCTTCCATCCCCAAGAATTCACTTACTTTTTTTTCTAGAGTTTTATGTATCGTTTGGGTGCCACAAATGAATCTGACTGACGCTAGTCCATAGCCCCACTGGTCGTAACTATCTTTAGCTGCCTGAATAATCCTTTGATCACTTGCTAACCCTAAATAATTATTAGCACACATATTGGTGACATGCTGACCACTTTCAAGTGAAATATTGTTTGCTTGATTTGAGTTAATATTTCTTTCAGTTTTCCACAAACCAGCTGCTTTTATTTCCTCTAAATCTTCAGTCAACCCTTGTCTTACTTTATCAAAACTCATTTAATTCCTTTTTCTATTTAAATTTAACTTGTCCAGTCAAGTATGACTTTTCCTGATTGTCCAGACCTCATCACATCAAACCCTTGTTGAAATTCTTTGTATGAAAAACGATGGGTAATTATTTTTTCAAGCGGTAGGCCAGATTGCACCATCATTGACCCTTTGTACCAAGTCTCAAATATTTCTCTTCCGTAAACCCCTTTGATAGTTAACCCTTTAAATACAACCATATCCCAATCAATACCTGATCCCGGTGGCATTATCGCAAGCATAGCGATGTTGCCACCATTAATCATTAATTCCAACATTCCACTAAAAGCGATTGGGGACCCTGACATCTCAAGACCCACATCAAACCCCTCATAAATACCGACAGATTGCATTAATTTTCTATCAATTTTTTGGTTCGAAGCATTTATTGTGATGACAGTTGGCAGAATCTCTTTAACGAGTTTTAATCGATAGTCATTGAGATCTGTGATAACAATATTTCTTGCGCCAGCGTGCTTAGCGACCATCGCCGCCATAATACCAATTGGACCTGCACCTGTTATTAGCACATCCTCTCCAACCATATTAAAAGATAGCGCTGTATGAACGGCATTACCATAAGGATCAAAGACTGACAAAAGATCTGTTGATATCTCTCTGCTTGGCTTGAAAACAACTTTGGATGGAACTGAAATATACTCTGCAAAGGCTCCTGTACGGTTAACCCCAACCCCAATAGTTTTTGGACAAAGGTGAATTCTTCCCCCTAAACAATTTCTGCATCTGCCACATGTAATATGTCCCTCACCTGAAACAATATCTCCAACTTCTAAGTCAGTTACATTCGAACCAAGCTCTACTATTTCTCCTGCATATTCATGACCTGTTGTCATTGGAATTGGTATAGTTTTTTTTGCCCATTCATCCCAGTTATATATATGGACATCTGTGCCACATATAGCTGTTTTATGGATTTTAATCAGCACATCATTGTTACCGACAGTTGGTTCAGATACGTCTTCTAACCATATACCTTCTTTAGCATGACTTTTAACAAGTGCTTTCATTGGATTCCATTTAATTAAATAATGCTAATTATATGATAAATAAGCTTTCGTTAATAAAATATCTTCGAACATTCACTTCCTTTATCACCCTTTAATGACAATCTTTAAAGTTGATTGTTCAAGTTTTTTAAAGTAAACAAAAGGGTAGAAATATTAAAAAAATGAGTATAAAGTAGAAATGTATTAATTAACTAACCAGGAGTAACTTAAAAAGACTTTTAAATAACATTTTTTTAATCAGTTTCGGAGGTGTTTTATGGATATAAAGCAATTGAAAAGTAGACATAAAGAGTTAGATGAAATCATCGAATTAAGCTTTAAAAATTATGTGCCTGATCTTAAGATTAGAAAATTTAAAAAAGAAAAGTTAAGAATTAAGGAGCAATTAGAAAAAAATCAGTTTTAGTTAACTGCCAAGCTGAACAAATTTAGGATTTAATTATTTACTGATTAGTTTATTCATAAATCTTTGATGTAAATATTTAATTTGCATATCATTTACTTAATTAAAATAAAAAAAATTAAGTTTTCACCTTATAATGCTCTGATTATTTGCATATAAAAAGTATGAAAAAAATTAAAATTGTAGTTGTTGGCTTAGGGTACGTTGGATTAAGTAATGCTTTATTATTGGCCAAAAAAAATAGTGTTACGGCTGTTGATATAGATATTGATAAAGTAACCCTTATTAACGATAGAAAATCACATCTTTTTGATCAAGAAATAGATAGTTTCTTAACTAATGAAATACTTGACATAAAAGCAACTCTTCCCTCAAATGCAGGTTATGAAAATTCAGATATTGTATTAATTTCAACACCAACAAATTATGATGAAAAAACTAACTGTTTTAATACAAATTCAGTTGAAACAACAATTAAAAGTGCCTTAAGTAAAAATCCAAATATAATGATCATTATAAGATCAACTATCCCTGTTGGATTTACAGATCAAATGATTGAGAGATATCAAACGAATGAAATTTATTTTGTTCCTGAATTTCTCAGAGAGGGTAAGGCATTAAATGATAGCCTTAATCCATCACGAATTATTATCGGTGGATCAGGTAACAAGTTTAAGCTCATTGAATCAATATTTAGAGATGGTGCAAAGAAAAAGGATGTTGTTGTTCTCAATATCAGCGCGGCTGAAGCGGAATCATCCAAACTTTTTTCAAACACTTATTTAGCGATGCGTGTTGCTTTCTTTAATGAGCTAGACTCATTCGCACAAACAAAAAACTTAAAAACAAAGAATATTATAAATTCACTAAGCCTTGACCCAAGAATTGGTTCTGGGTACAACAATCCATCTTTTGGTTATGGGGGTTATTGTTTACCAAAAGATACAAAGCAATTATTAGCTAATTATAAAAATACCCCTCAAAAACTGATGGGGGCAATTATTGAGTCCAACGGATTAAGAAAGGAATTTATAGCTGATAGTATCGTTGCATTGAAACCTAAAGTTGTTGGTATATACCGCCTTGTCATGAAGGAAGGGTCTGATAACTTTAGGGAGTCAAGCATACAAGATGTGATAAAACTAATCACTTCAAGAGGAATTAAAGTTATTATTTTTGAGCCATTAGTTGAGGATGATAGTTTTGATGACCTTGAGGTAGTAAATGATTTTGAAGAATTTATAGAGCAATCTGAAATAATCTTAGCTAATAGAATGAGTAATGAATTAAACCTGTCTCTTATACACATCTCCGAGCCCACGAGACCAGAGAGGATCTC
>CAJXQA010000057.1 GCA_913058475.1 uncultured Nitrosomonadales bacterium | reverse complement strand
CGAGATCCTCTCTGGTCTCGTGGGCTCGGAGATGTGTATAAGAGACAGTTGTAAATACTGTGTTAAATTAATAATTGTTTTACAAGGTGTGCTAATAAAGATTTAAAAATTAAGTTATATTATTTATTAGCTCTCTTTATAAGGCATTTTTTTTAATCAAAGCGTAAAACAGTCTTTCGGGTGATGATGCTAAGACATTTTTGTTTAAACGTTTTTATAGGAGGGTTTTAAATATGTTAAATCCATCAGATTACGTTGGAGTTTCCTTTTGGCTGCTTTCAGCGGCTATGGTTGCTGCAACATTTTTTTTCTGGGTTGAGAGAGATAGAGCTGTAGGTAAATGGAAAACTTCACTTACAGTAGCCGCAATGGTTACAGGTATTGCTGCTATTCACTATTTTTACATGCGTGGTATTTGGATTGAAACAGGGAGTTCACCTACAGTATTTAGATATGTAGATTGGCTACTTACAGTTCCACTACAAATTGTAGAGTTCTATTTGATTCTTGCTGCTATTGCAGTTGTTTCTATTTCAGTTTTCTGGCGTTTACTAATTGCCTCTGTAGTTATGTTAGTTGCAGGCTATATTGGTGAAGTAAGTGCAATGGGAGACGGTGGTAGCTTATGGTCTGGTTTCTGGATCGGTATGGTTGCATGGTTATATATCATCTGGGAAGTATTTAAAGGTGAAGCAAGCCAAATCAGTGCAAGCAAAGGTACTGTAGCAAGTAAGAAAGCTTTTAATGCGTTAAGATTGATTGTGACTGTTGGTTGGGCTATTTATCCAATCGGTTACTATCTTGGATATACAGGCAGCGCTGATGCCGGTACTCTAAATATCGTATACAACTTAGCTGATTTTGTTAACAAGATTGCCTTCGGTGTTGTAATTTGGGCAGCAGCTACATCAGGTACAAAAGCTAAGTAATTTTTGAATCTGTAGTGTAATATTAAAAACGCGTCATTTAATGGCGCGTTTTTTTTAATTCTTTTTTTTGATTTAGGGTGTAATGCAATTAGCTGACTACAATTTACTCTACAACACTTTATCCTTTGCAATCGCCACATTTGGCGCGAGCACTGTCTTCTTTTTTTGTCAGAGGTCACAAGTTGCGCCTGCTTATAAAACAGCACTCACTCTAGCTGGTTTGGTTTGCCTTATCGCGCTCTATCATTATTTAAGAATATTTGAGAGCTTTAATGAAGCCTATATAGTAATTAATGGCGTAATTACAGAAACTGGCGGACAATTGAATGTAAGTTATCGCTATGTTGGATGGCTTCTAACCGTACCCCTGCTATTGCTTGAGCTCGTCTTGGTTATAAGGCTAACAAGAGAAGAGACTTTTTCTTTGGGAGCTAAGTTGACTGTTGCAGCAGTTATTATGGTGCTCTTAGGTTACTCTGGTGAAGGATTAGTCGATGCTGATCAATTACATGAGAGATGGATATATTGGTCACTTGCCATGTTTCCTTTCTTATTCATTCTTTACAACTTAATCATAAAATTAAAAAAACCTATATCAAAACAACCAAAGAATGTTCAAAGCTTAGTTAGTAATTCGAGATGGTTACTTATTGTATCTTGGACGATTTACCCCGTTGTTTATTTACTTCCAATATTTGATCCAAGTGCATCCTATGTCAGTCTGCAGGTTGGATATACGGTTGCAGATATCTTATCAATCGCATCATTTGGTATTATGATTTATTTAATCGCTCAAAGAAAATCGGATATTGGAGCATAAAAGCCAATAAAAAAAATAATCAATTATGAAAAAACATTGGGATAATTTTTTTGTACCGCCTGAGATGGATGAATTTTTAGACAAAGTTAAAATTGATTTTGCGAAAAGCTTTGAAGTTGATGATCAATTTTTATCTGCATGGCTGTCACACCACGGTGAGTCTCAAGGAAAATGGTTAAGGGCCAGGCTAGCGCTCGCAACAGGTGGTTTATTAGGTATTTCATCACAAACCTACATCAACTGGGCAGTTGTTTGTGAGTTAATTCATAGCGCATCCCTGCTTCATGACGATGTATGTGATCAAGATAATCTTAGACGTGGGCAAACGAGCTTATGGAAAGAGTTTGGAATATCTGCTGCTATCTGCACAGGAGATTATTTAATTGCTGAGGCTTTCAGAAAGATTACAGAAATTGATCAGGGCTGGCACCAAACGATTTTATTGAAGTTGCTCTCCTGCTCGGTCAAAGAAATAATTTTTGGGCAATCAAAGGATATAAGTATTAGTCCCTACAAAATGACATGGGATCAATATACAAAAATGGCAACCCATAAAACAGCACCTTTTATATCGCTTCCAATGATGGGTATGTTCGAATGTAAGGAATGTTCAAAAGGAGAATGTGAAGGACTTCAAAAGTCCTCTAATATCCTTGGACTTTCTTATCAATGGCTAAATGACTTAGAAAATTTAATTGGAATCGATCAAGATAAATGCACTGATATATATAATAACCACCCAAATGGGATGTTAATAAATATCTTAAAAAATCTCGAAGAATCAAAAAAAATAGAAATTATCAAAGATCCCCGGAGTCTTACTAAGTATTTAAATGAGGATGCATTCAAAAGCCAAACAGATATGATCAAAAATTTATTAAATGAAGCGAAAGATGAATTTCATAGAGTACCTAAAGTAATTGAGCCAGTATTGATGTCAATCTTTAACGAAATTAGTTTTAGAATGAAAAATTTAGATAAGGGTAAAAAATGAAACAGGTTGGAGTTATCGGGGGAGGTTTTGGGGGGATCGCAGCCGCCTTAAGGCTCCGTGCAAGAGGTAACGATGTAACCCTTTTTGATAGACTGGATGCGTTAGGTGGTCGTGCTCAAGTATTCAAAAAAAATGGTTATATTCATGATGCAGGCCCTACTGTTATAACAGCACCTTATTTATTTAATGAATTGTTTGAGTTATTTGGAGAAAAACTTGATGACTATCTAGATTTTCGACCATTAGACCCTTGGTACCGATTCAATTTTCATGACCAAACACAATTTGACTATGGGCCTAACCGTGAAGAAATGCTTGAACAAATTGGGAAAATTTCACCTAAAGATGTGGATGGTTATTTAAAAATGCTTAAAGAGGCGAATGCAATATTCGAGTTAGGATATCAAAAATTGGCTGGGCATCCATTCCATAAAATCATGACAATGATTAAATATGCACCTGCAATTATTAAAATGAGAGGGTATGAGTCCGTATACACCTTTGTATCAAGGTACCTTAAACATCCTAATTTAAGACAAGCATTTTCAATCCAACCACTACTGGTTGGAGGTAATCCATTTCAGACCTCCTCTATCTATGCCCTCATTCACTCTTTAGAACAAAAATGGGGTATCTACTTCTGCATGGGTGGGACAGGTAAGCTTGTTCAGGAACTTGAAAAACTTATGTTACGTCAAGATATTAAAATAAAATACAAGCATGATATTGAGCACCTATCAACTAAAAATAACGAAATTTCAGAGCTTCATTTTACTAATGGCCTAAGTCAAAAGTTTGATCTAGTTATCAGCAATGCTGACCCTATTCAAGTCTCAACAGAGCTGATCGGCAAAAAGAAAATATCACTTCATAATGCATTCGTAAATAAATTTGCAAAACATTCTATGGGTCTTTTTGTCTTATTTTTTGGATCAAAAAAACAATATAAAAACGTTGCTCATCATACAATATGGATGGGGCCAAGATACAAAGAACTCCTTAAGGATATCTTTGATCACCATAAACTAGCAGATGATTTCTCTATTTATCTTCATAGGCCCACCTGCACTGATTCATCTTTTGCTCCTAAAGGGCAGGATAGTTATTATGCACTTGTGCCTGTTCCAAATTTAAAAGGAAATCAGGATTGGGATAAAATTAAAGAGAAATTTTCAAATAAAATTCTTGATGCATTAGGAAAAACGATCATGCCAGGCATAACAGAAAATGCCAGAGATATCTTCTCCATGACACCCAAAGACTTTAAGTCTAACTATAGAACGCCATATGGAAGCGGCTTTTCAATAGCACCTATTTTAAGACAATCAGCATGGTTTCGAACGCATAATCAGGATGATAAGTATAAAAATTTATTTTATGTAGGTGCAGGCACGCATCCTGGCGCTGGTGTCCCTGGAGTAATTAATTCAGCAAAAGTTGTTGAAAATATTTTGTACCCATGAGTAATTATTCCAATGTAATGCAGAAGCACGGCAAGACTTTTTTTTGGGCTTCGTGGTTCTTAGATAAACCCACAGCAAACAAATTGTTTGCTGTTTATGCATTATGTCGAAGACTTGATGATCTCGTAGACACATCAAATCAAAGCTCTAAGGCCAAAGAAGAGATATCTAAAATAATCTCTCTTACAAACAATAACCGACCTAAAGAAAATTTTGCAGAATTTAAGGGTATTGATCTCAATCTGCACCCAAAGCAAAACATTATAAATCAATTTCTTAAGGGGCAGTTTAGCGACCTAGAATTTAAACAACCGACTGACCTAAGCCAGCTCTTAAAATATTGCTATCGCGTTGCGGGAGTTGTTGGTCTTATGATATGTGACGTTCTAGATATTCATGATGCAAAACTTAGATATTTCGCTATTGATTTTGGAATCGCGATGCAGTTAACAAACATATGTCGTGATATAAAAGAAGATGCTCAAATTGGTCGAATATATTTGCCTAAAAGTGAGACTGCTTCCCTTGGCTTAAATAATTATAAAGATCCATCAAAAACTGACATGATGATAATTAATGGGGCAAGAGATAAGCTAATTAAGTTAGCTGATCAGTATTATCAAAGCGGTTTATATGGCATAAATCAGCTACCAAAAAAAATTAAAAGGTCATTTATGGTGGCATCAAATATTTACCAAGGTATTGGGCATAAAATTATCCAAAAAAAATATTCTTTTAATGAGCAAAGAGTATTCCTTAACAAATATGAAAAGCTTAATTTAACAGTTAAAACATTACTTAAGCTTTCAAAAGTCGTTGATTTACCTTTACATGAAAAAAAATTACATGCCTCACTTGGTAATCTTCCGGATGCAAATGTTTAATGAAAAATGAATATGACATTACCGTAATCGGAGCTGGACTTTCTAGTCTTATGTTTTTATCAAAAATGCTTAAAAACAAACCTAACTTATCGGTCCTGATTTTAGAGCAAAAAAAAATGATTGATCACAGTCAGTCCTTTTGTGTTTGGGAGGGGCCTGGCCTAATTGATATTGAAAAAGAATTTAAACTAAAATCAAAACATCGATGGAATGAGATATTAATTGAGGGCAATGGGAAGAAAATTAAAAAAGATATTCATCCTTATCGTTATGTCTATCATGATGGCTATACAACGCTTAAGCTACTTTCAAGCCAAATAAAGAGCAAGATGAAAATTTTATATAGCGCTAAGGTGAAAAAGGTTACTGAGCTAGATAAAAATATTCAGGTAAGCACCTCAAAGGGTAATTTTATATCAGAATACCTTATTGATAGCAGGCCTAAGGTAGAAAAAGACGAAGTTAAATCCGAATACATACAGCAGGCATTTATTGGCAGTGAAATTGAGGTTACCTCTAATTATTTTAATAAATTTGAAGCCACAATAATGTCTTTTTCAAAAAACAAAAGTGAAACAGAGTTTATTTACCAGCTACCCTTCTCAAAAAAAAGAGCTCTTATTGAAACCACCCTATTTTCAAATAACCCCAATTTAAAAAAACTACAAACAAAGCACGCAAAAAATTTAAAAAAATATGGCTCCTATAAAATACTCAGAAAAGAAAAAGGTATTATTCCTATGGCTCTAATAGAGGCTCAAAGAAGCAAAAGGATAATTAAGATTGGTACTGGTGCTGGCATGGTTAGAGCATCATCAGGTTACTCAATGCGGAAAATCGCTAATTGGATTACAGAGTGTAAAGAGAAAACTTTAACGAAAAATAATTTATTGTCTTTTAGTTATAGTCCAAATCCATTGCTAGATTTTTTTGATAAAATTTTCTTAAGAGTCATCAAAGATCATCCAAATAAAAGTCCTGATTTATTTATTAACCTTTTTAGAAAATCAAATCATAAATCGTTTATTAAATTCTTATCAGACAAACCATCATGGTTAGATATTATAAATATCATTATGAGTATGCCAAAATGCTTAATGTTTAAGGGCCTCTTTAAGAAGAAATGAGTAAGGTGTTAAAACATCAACTATTCGTCATTATTAGTGGGTTAATAATATTGTCTTTATGTTTTACTCTACTACCAGCAACTCATTTGTATTTAGATCTTAACTCCCTCTCAAATGCAAACCCTATTCTTTTAATTTCATTTCTTTTAATAAGCACACTTGGTATCAGTCATGGTGCATTTGATGGGAAAATTATTTGGGATAACGGAAGCAAAAGAAATGCTTTCATACTTTATTTTATCTACCTATTAATTTCTTTATTAGGATTTTTGTTATGGGTCCTTTTACCTAGTTTAGGTCTTTTTATTTTGCTCACTATATCTATTATTCATTTTGGATATTCAGATCTTGTGTGTATAGATAATAGATATAAACTGTCTCTTATACACATCTCCGAGCCCACGAGACCAGAGAG
>CAJXQA010000056.1 GCA_913058475.1 uncultured Nitrosomonadales bacterium | reverse complement strand
GAGATGTGTATAAGAGACAGATTATCACTTTTTATTTAAACAATTTAAGGAAAAGATAATGAGCGTATTAGAAAGTTTTAAACAGTTAAAAGCAGAAGGAACAAAGATTGTAGTTGTTACTTCTCATGAGTATTGGAGTGCCAAGATTCTTAACGACACAAATATAAATGGAATTTTAATTGGTGATGATTTAAACATGGTTGTACATGGACATGAAGACACCTTGAGCTGCGATGTGGAAACAATTGCAATGCACACCAGAGCAGTAAAAAAAGGAGCCAAAGATAAATTCCTAATCGCCGGTATGCCATTCATGGCAAATAGAAAGGGGTTAAAGGATTCATTGGATAACGTTGAAATCTTAATCAAGGCTGGGGCAAATGCTCTTAAAATAGAAGGTGTTGATGGAAACGAAGAGCTTTACGCTCATCTTTCCCAATCCGGTATTCCAACAATAGGACATATTGGCCTTACACCATCTCACCATAATGCAATCGGTGGATTTAAAGCGCAAGGTAAAACCAAAGAAAGTGCGCTTAGCATCGTTGAGGAAGCCAAAAAACTTGATCAACTTGGGTGTATCGCAATCGTTTTAGAGGCGGTTCCGCAGCATGTAGGTGCAGCAGTTAGTAAAGCAGTTTCTATCCCAGTCGTTGGTGTTGGAGCAGGGCTTGATGTGGATGGACAAGCATTGGTTCTCCCAGATATGCTAGGTTTTTCTACAGACTTCAAGCCTAAGTTTGTAAGAACATACATGAATGGAGCCGATCTTATTAAAGATGCCGTAAATCAGTTTGCAGCCGATGTTCATGCAAAAGCATTCCCAGGGGCAGCAGAAACTTACGCACCGGGCAAGGATCAACTGAAATAAGAATATTGTACTTTGTCTAAGTGGTTACAGAGGGTTATAAGGAATGATAATAAATGTCACACAGCTTAATTTGTAGTCCTCTGTTTTCGCCATTATTTTGAAAAAAGATACAGTAAGAAAGACCTATTTGAAAAAACGTCAAGAACTGTCTTCATCAGAACTTAAAGAATATTCATCACGACTTATTCAAAAAACAATCGAGCTTATTAAAAAATATGAGCTAGATTGTATCCATTGCTTTTTACCCATCCATACAAAGGATGAAATTAATACTTTACCAATCATTCAATATTGCTGGAAAAATAATATAAAGGTTGTTGTCCCTGTGAGTAACTTTGAAGAGGGGGTGATGAGAAATGCAGCATTCAATCCAGACACCAAAACCAAACAAACCAAATATAATATTACCGAACCAATTGATCCTATTTGGATAGAGAACGATAACATTGATCTAGTGATCACTCCACTTTTAGCTTTTGATACAAAAGGTTATCGCGTGGGTTATGGAAAAGGATTTTATGATCGTTTTTTTGCTTCTTTACACAAGGATGTGAAAAAAATTGGCATCAGCCTTTTTAGCCCTTGTGAAGTTGTAGAAGATATAAACGAACATGATGTACCTTTGACATGTTGCGTTACTCCCAATAAAAACTATTCTTTTTAAGTAAATGCTGGAGATAAGCTCCGCTGCGCTAAGCAGTTCTATGATGCACTATATCTTTTTTTTGTATTTGTGGGCCAGCAAATTGGATTGAGTTCGCTGGCTGCAATTTCTCCGGGGCCAACACCAGGTATGAATTTTTGCCAATCGCCTGATACCATTGTTGGCTTTTCAACCACGCGTGCTCCATCAGCGAAATATGTATTAGCCAGAACTATTCGACTCTGGGAAGTCCTATTTTCACCTGCTGTATGAAAACTCAGGTTATGATGAAAGCTAGCCTCCCCAATAGCAAATGGTTTGCTATCAATAGCCACGTTGTTTGCCTTAAAAACCTCCGTGACGTTTTTGTCATAGCTTGTGTCATTTTTATTAAAATTGATATTTTTGACGAGATTAAAAACGTTTAAAGGTTTTGCAAATGACAAAGGCCCCATAGCTTTTGGTACTGGTTGTGCTGGCATCCATGCGGTTACAACATCATTTGTCTCTAAAGGAAAATGATGGTCGTCATAATGCCAAGGTGTGCGTCCACAACCAGGCTCCTTTGAAAGTGTATTGTCATGATAGAGTCGGACGCTTTTTACACTGAGCAGGTCCGCTGAAATCTTTGCAATGCGAGGGCTGAGCACATATTGTCTGATGATGGGACTCTCTATCCACATCATTTCTAGGCTTAGGAAGCGATTATTTCTGTTGTTTTTTGGGAACGTCTTGTTAAGAAGGTTTATGAGCTCCTCGCGCAAGCGAACTACAGCTCCTGGAGACAGAACGTTTGGTAGCCTGATGAATCCGTCTCGGCTAAAGTTAAGGTGGTGGTCATCTGTTAGGCTGTATGGAGAGGAAAGCTCATCTTCTAGTTGACTGTCGGATGGCATGTCGAAATGCTTTAGCGACTCTATATCGACGAAATTAGCTACCTTATCGTTAGTCTTATTATCGGCAAGCGTTACATACCAATCCCACCAAGCTTGATTGTCATGCTCCCAGTATTGGTTTAAGTCTTCGCTTGGATTTACAAGTAAATCCTTAGAAAGTATTTTCTTATTAATAACTAAATTCCCTAAAATAAAATGTATTCAGCTTATTGATTTAACAGTTTAGTCGGACAGTTTTATATGACAATTAGTTGCATCAGTAGCTTGTGTGTATTATGTGGCGTTATGTTAGCTTAAATAACCTTATAAATTCTTGAACAGTCTAATTAATTTCTTAGTAATTAGATGGTCAAAATAATATTAATCAAACAGTAATTTTTTTTAGGATATGACTTTATGGATGATGAGAACATTAAAGATCTCGACTATTTTGTCGACATCCAACCTAAAACACAAATAGAATTTTATGAGGCTGTTTTGGAAGGATTATCATTATCTCAAAAAACAATATCGCCTAAATTTTTTTATGATGAGCGCGGCTCCAAGATATTTGATAAGATTTGTAATACCCCAGAATACTATGTAACTCGAACCGAAATAGCCTTACTCAATAACATTCAAGAAGAACTTTATACTCTCGTTGAGCCTGAGTCAGCAGTCGTGGAATATGGTTGTGGGTCAAGTATTAAAATCAAAGCGCTTTTATCGGCTTTGCCACAACCATCACATTATATTGCAATAGACATATCAAAAACTCATCTAATTTCAACTGCGAAAGAAATAGCTTCGAATTATAATAATATTTCTGTTGCAGCAATTTGTGCGGATTTTATGGAACCCATCAACTGGCCAGAAAGAGCCTCTTTTGAGTCTTTAAAGCGACTTGCTTTTTTCCCTGGCTCTACCATCGGCAATCTAAACCCTAGTGAAGCCTGTCAGTTTTTAAAACATGTTCGGCATTTAGTCGGTGATGAGGGTTCATTCTTAATAGGTGTAGATATGAAGAAAGATGCCGAGATTTTTAATCGAGCCTATAATGATAAAGAAGGTCATACCGCTGACTTTAATTTAAACCTTCTTCATAGGATGAAAAAGGAACTAGATGCTGATATAAATATCTCCGAATTTTCTCATAAAGCCTTTTATAACGAAAAACTTGGAAGAGTTGAAATGCATCTTATTAGTGATACTAAGCAGGGCATTAAAATTAATAATTTAGAATTTTCCTTTGAAAAAGGTGAAAGTATACATACTGAATGTTCTTATAAATATTCTGTAATGGAATTTTCTGAGTTGGCTAAAAAATCAGGATTTAGCGTATTAAAAAATTGGAGTGACAAAAGAAATTATTTCGGCATTTATTTGTTGAAAGCTATTTAAAATTACATCGATGTACTTAAACTATTCAAAAGTAAAGCTATGAAAATTAAATCTGCTTGGACGCGAGAGATAGAGAGTGGCCAACAGCCGAGTAGCTCTGCCTTACGTGACCATCTAGACGCTGTTCATGACAATAATGCGGGTTTTACCGAAGCATTTGCATGGAACTGTCGTGATGCGAATGGTAAAAATAGTTATGAGTTGCTTGCTGATATTGTTGACTTAAAATATCATTCTCACGTTCTAGATCTTGGTTGTGGTAGTGGTGTTCTGTTAGATCATTGCAATCAACGTTTTGGAGCTGAATTGATGCTTTCGGGCATTGATATGAATGGTTCCGAGCTGCAGCTTGCACGTGAGCGCCTTGCACATACAGATACCAAGCTCCATCAGGGAACAGCACAAAACCTTGATTTCTTTGTTGACTCATCATTTGATGTAATTTTCTGCCATTGGGCATTGACTTTGATGGACCCAGTGGTTGAAGTTCTTTCCACAAGCAAGCGTCTTCTCAAGGAAAGAGGTATTTTCGCAGCTATTATTGATGGTGACCCTAAAACTGCACCCGGCTACCTTGAAGTCCACGATATTATTTACAAACATGTACAGTGCAAGTATCCAGATTATGGTTTTTTTGAACTTGGTGACCCACGCGTGCGAACAGCCGAGGAACTGCAAAAACTTACGGCAGAAACCTTTGTAGATTTTGATGTAAATATAACACCAATAACTCTGAGTTTTAATGCAGCTCCTAGCATCTTGGCACGTGAGGCGGCAGGTTTTTTCTATGCTTCATTCGTACTTTCGCGCGATGATTTCAGCCATATGCTAACTGATCTCGAAAAATATTTTATTACAAAACAGCAGGATGGAATCAGCTGTTTTACAATGCCAGTAAATCGATTAGTTGTGAGTGGAAGAGGGGGCAAATAATCGGACCGTCTAGGAACTATGTGGTCTGTAAATTGGTGGAGGTAAGCCCAATTGTTCTATAAGCTGAGATGTTGCTCCGTTTAAATAATTATAAGAATATTTAAAATCAATATACTTCTTCACGACTTTTCTCTTTCCCTCTTGGGTCGGAAGCAACTTCAATTTTATTATTTTCATGTTCCCACATAATTATCTGCATATTACCAAACTGCCTATTAGATTTTTTAAATGTATGTCCCATACTTTCCAATTCATCGATCTCGCTCGACATAAATGCTTCTTCCTCGTAGAGTACATAATCTGGATGATATTGATGATGAAATCGTGGCAAAGAGACCATAGATTTAGCATCTCCTCCATTTATCCATTCTAATGTTGCAAGTAGAATCATACTTATAATCCTTGAGCCTCCAGGTGTTCCTAAAATCACGAAGCCTCTCTCTGATTCAAGAAAAGTTGGCGTCATACTGGATAACATTCTTTTTCCGGGCTCCACTGCATTAGCGTCATAACCAATTAATCCATAGCCATTCTCAGTTCCAGGCTTGATAGAAAAATCATCCATTTCATTATTGAGCAAAACACCCGTCCCTTTTGGAACAAAGGCAGACCCAAACCAAAAGTTGATAGATTGAGTAACTGCTACACGATTTCCAAATTTATCGATTACCGAAAAATGCGTTGTATCGTTTCCTTGGCCTTGATATGGTGGGTCAGCGAACTCGAGAGTTTGATTATCTGTTGCATAATTAATGTTAATACTTTCCCTTTGTTTTGCTGCATAACTAGGAGTTAAAAGAAATTCAAGGGAATTATCCATGAAATCTGGGTCTCCCATCTTTATCGCTCTTTCATAATAGGCACGTCTTAGAGACTCAATAATTAAATGTTTTTGGGCGGTAAGACTAAGTTTATCCAATTCATATCCTGCCAATATATTAAGGGCATTAGATAAAACTAAACCTCCTGAAGATGGAAGCCCTGGGGCGATAATTGAAATTCCTTTGTAGGTCGATCGAACGGGTTCTCGCTCAAGAACTTTATATCTATTTAAATCTTCTTCGGTCCAAATACCGCCATTACTTTGAACAGATTCAACCATTTTTTTAGCAAAACTACCTGTATAAAAACTTTTGTGACCATCTTTCATTATTTTTTTAATCGTCCTTGCTAGATCGGCTTGTTTTAAAATCCATCCTTTTTGCGGTACTTCACCTTTATCTAAAAAAATTGCTTCGGTTTCTTTATATTTCTTCAGCCATTCCTTTTTATAATTTGCTCCTTTTAAATACCTTTCATTTACAGGAAATCCATTGATTGCTGCCTTATAGGCAGGATCTAAAAGTGTGCTTAATTTTTTTGAGCCGTATTTATCATTGACGTAACTTAATACCGCAGGGATACCTGGTATTCCTGCAGACAATGGTCCAAGCTTAGAAATATTTTTTATAATGTCCTCATTTTCATCTAGATACATATTTTTATGAGATTGAAGCGGAGCAGTTTCTCGAGCATCTAACATTTTATATTTATTACTTTTAGCATCATAAATTAACCAGAAGGCCCCACCTCCAAGACCTGATGCAAAAGGCTCTACTACAGAAAGCATTGCGCTGATTGTTGTAGCAGCATCATAAGCGTTACCACCTTCCGCTAAAATTTTTTCTCCTGCTTCGGTGGCTAGAGCATTGGAAGTTACAACAGCACCCTTGAATTGAAACAATTCATTAGAGAAAATGGCTCCAGAATAAAATAATATAGATAATATATAAAGCCAATGCACGGAAATTTTGGATGTCTTCATTTAATAGAAATTAATATAATTAAAGTTAAAATTATAATGCTTTAAGATAAATTATTAAGACTAATAAAAAGCCTTGTTTTTGATTAGTAATCAATTAATATCTGTCTCTTATACACATCTGACGCTGCCGACGAATAGAGAGGTGTA
>CAJXQA010000055.1 GCA_913058475.1 uncultured Nitrosomonadales bacterium | reverse complement strand
CAACAGGTATGTTAGTAAACGGTTTTGACCTTACTGGTAATGCACGTGATTCTGACGGTGGTTATGTTCAGGCGACATACGTGATCCCAATGGGTACTAAGTTGGGTGTGTCATACGGTATTTCAAAACTAGATGATAACGCTGCTGACGCTGGCGCAAACCTAGTAAAAGAAAACAACAGACTTACTGTTGGTGCTTACCATCCGCTAACGAAACATCTAAATTTAGTTGCTGAATTTTCAGCAGTTGAATCAGAGTCTCATTTAGGGACTCAGGGCGATGCGAAACAAGACATCTTCTCTGTTGGTGCGATCTTATTCTTCTAGGATTTAATTCTAAAAGAACGTAACACTAAAAAAGGCTCCCTCGGGAGCCTTTTTTTTATTCATTGGATTTTTTTTAGTCAATGGATTTAATTTCTAACTCCTTAATTTTGCGCGTAATCGTATTTCTGCCGATGCCTAATAGTTTGGCGGCCTCTATCTTCCTTCCTTTGGTAAATTTGAGGGTTTGTGAAATCAGTTCTTTTTCAAAAAGATTTGTATAATCTTTGAAAATATCAATCTCTCCCGTGAGGAGAATTTTTGAAACCTCTCTACCTAAGTTTTCCCTCCAATTGGATGATGACTCAGGCCCCGAAGATACGGGTTCACTATTGAGCTCGGCGGGTAAATCACTCACATTAATGACATTTCCAGGTGCCATCACCGTTAGCCAATGACAAATATTTTCAAGCTGCCTGACATTCCCTTGCCAAAATAAATTCTTAAAATATTCGATGACCTCGGGTGAAAGTGATTTTAATTTCACATTGAGTTGCTTGGCACTTTTAGTTAAAAAATATTGGGAAAGAAGCGGAATATCTTCAACTCGCTCACGAAGCGGGGGGACCTTGATACGAATAACATTGAGTCTATGAAATAAATCTTCCCTAAATTGGCCTGACTTAACTAATCCTTCTAGGTCTTGATGGGTGGCGGCAATGACCCTAACATCCACAGTAATTAAATCCTGTCCTCCCACTCGATAAAATTGGCCTTCACTCAATACACGTAATAGACGTGTTTGCAGATCGATGGGCATATCACCAATCTCATCTAAGAACAATGTCCCTTGATTGGCTTGCTCAAATTTACCTTTTCGTTGTGAATTTGCACCAGTAAAGGCCCCTTTCTCAAAACCAAATAGTTCGGCTTCCAACAGGTCATTGGGAATAGCGGCCGCGTTAATCGCAATAAATGCATTATTTTTACGATGGCTATTTTTATGAATCGCTTTAGCCACCAATTCCTTTCCAGAACCTGATTCACCATTGAGTAACACCATGGCATTCGATTGACTCAAACGCCCAATCGCCCTAAAAACATCCTGCATCGATTTCGCTTGGCCAATAATTTCAGGGAGGTCACCCAGTACTTCATCATCAATTTTTTTATTAATAGACTCGAGGGCTTGTTCAATAATATGGACCACTTTATTGATATCAAAAGGCTTTGAAATATACTCAAAGGCGCCCTTTTGAAAAGCGCTCACAGCCGTATCTAAATCAGAATAAGCCGTCATGATGATGATGGGAATTTCAGGAAATTTATTTTTTACTTTGGTTAAAAATTCAATACCAGATTCACCCGGCATTCTTATGTCACTGATAATCACTTGCGGTTTTTCATGATTAAATTTGTTGATGGCTTCATTGGTGTTGCTAAAGCATTCAAAAGTAATATTGGCTTTTGTCAGTGCTTTTTCAAAAACCCAACGAATTGATTTGTCATCATCTAACACCCAGACCTGGTTCATTTTTTCTCCTGGGTTGGTATTAAATTATTTTCGATAGGCAGAATGACAGAAAAAACAGTTTTACCCGGAACGCTATGACAGTCAATCATGCCCTGATGAAGTGAGATTAAGTTTTGAGCTAGGGATAAACCTAATCCGGATCCATTTTCGTTACCAGTGACTAGCGGAAAAAATATTTTGTCTATTAATTCATTTTTAATCCCCGGGCCATTATCAATAATATCGATTCGAATAGCCGTGGCATGTTTCTTTTTTCGAAAAACAATCTGCCTTTCTGCCCGAGTAACAAATGATAGCTGCCTACTGTCTTGGTTATTAAGTTTCATGGCTTGCGCACCATTTTTCGCAATATTTAAAATGGCTTGAATCAACTTTTCTCGATCAACGATAAACTCTGGAAGACTGACATCATAATCTCTGACGAAAGAAATATCACTTGAGAACTCAGATAAAATTAAACTTCTTACCCGCTCTAAAATTTCATGAATATTGGTTTTTTTGTAAACAGGCATTTGACTTGGCGTAAGCATTCGATTCATGAGGTTTTGTAGTCTGTCTGCCTCATTGATAATAATTTGTGTATATTCTTTTAATGAATCTTTATCTAATTCTTGCTCGAGTAGCTGAGCTGCGCCTCGAAGTCCACCGAGAGGATTTCTAACTTCATGGGCCAAATTTCTGAGTAATTCGGTGTTTGCTTGCTGTTGAATGAACATCCTCTCTTCTCTGGCTACCTTTAATTGCTGATCCATTTGTATGAATTCGATAATAAATTCATCATTGGAATCAATCAAAGCGGTGACAGTCAGGCTGACGCAGATGGTTTTTTTCTGATGTGTTTGAAGGAAATACTCATGTTCCTTGTAAGTATTTTTCTGTTCATCAACTTTTTGAAGTAACTTTTTTAAAAAATTATCGGTATCTTCGAAAAATACACTGATATTATTATTGATGGCTTGTTTAGCACTCACCTCAAAGAGCGTCTCGGTACTGGGGTTAATATAATTGACAATTAAATTTTTATCACAAACAATCACGGCGGTGACTAATGAATCCATCCCTTCATATTTCTTTTTATTGACTTTATTGCTCATTTTTTTCATTCCCGGCTTTTTCAACTTTTAATGGGTATAGTAAAAAATTTAATGCACAATAAAAGTGCAAGATAATTTAACTTAAAAAAAGCGAGGCTTACCCTCGCTTTATTTTAATTTTTTATAGGCTGTAGTACATATCAAACTCTACAGGATGTGGTGTCATTCTCACGCGTGTGACATCTTCCATTTTTAGCCCGATGTAACTATCGATAAAGTCATTACTAAAGACGCCACCTCGTGTTAAGAACTCACGATCTTTGTCTAATTCAGCTAGCGCTTCTTCAAGAGATGCGGCAACCTGTGGAATTTTTGCTTCTTCTTGAGCTGTTAAGTCATATAAATCTCTTGTTTCACCATCACCGGGATGAATTTTATTTTGAATGCCATCAAGACCCGCCATCATCATTGCACTAAATGCAAGATATGGATTAGCCATAGGATCTGGGAATCTTACTTCGATTCTTCTTGCATTGTCTGAAGAAACATGTGGGATTCTGATTGCTGCGGATCTATTTTTAGCTGAGTAAGCCAACATGACTGGAGCTTCAAACCCTGGCACAAGTCGTTTATATGAATTAGTTGATGGATTGGTGATGGCATTGAGTGCCTTACCATGCTTGATGATCCCGCCAATATAATAAAGCGCTTCATCACTTAAGTTAGCATATTTCTTTCCAGCAAAAAGGTTTTTGCCTTTTTTCCAAATAGATTGGTGGACATGCATTCCTGTTCCATTATCGTTAAGAACAGGTTTTGGCATGAATGTTGCTGTCTTTCCATAATGGTGAGCCGTGTTCATGACAACGTATTTAAGTATTTGGGTCCAATCTGCTCTTTCTGTTAGCGATGAAAATTTAGTCCCAATCTCATTTTGACCTGAGCCGGCAACTTCATGATGATGCACTTCAACTGGAACACCCATTTCTTCCAATGTAAGACACATTTGAGAACGAAGATCTTGAAGTGAGTCAACAGGCGGTACGGGAAAATACCCACCCTTAACTCTAGGCCTATGTCCAACGTTACCCCCTTCATGCTCTGTTTTGGAGTCCCATTCAGCTTCCTCAGAGCTAATTTTTACTGAAGATCCGCTCATCCCTGAATCCCAGGTAATAGAATCAAAAACAAAAAATTCAGGCTCAGGGCCAAAGTAGACTGTATCACCAATGCCAGTTTTTTTAAGATACTGCTCAGCACGATTGGCAATTGTTCGTGGATCTCTGTCATAGCCTTTGCCATCTTCAGGATCAACGACGTTACACGTAAGAATAAGCGTTGATTCTTCCATAAATGGATCAATATTGGCCGTATTAGGATCTGGGAAAAGTAACATGTCTGAAGCATTAATCCCTTTCCAACCTGCAACCGAAGAACCATCAAAAGCATGTCCGTCTGTGAACTTACTCTTGTCAAAGGCAGAGATTGGTACAGTGACATGTTGCTCCTTACCTCTGGTATCTGAAAATCTTAAATCAACGAATTTAACGTTGTTACTTTTAATTTTTTTCATTACATTAGCTACAGACATACTATTTGCTCCTTAATTGATGTTCTATTTTTTTTAATTATTACAGCATTAAATATACTTATTGGTGCAATTTTACTTATTTTTATATAAAAATAAACATATTAAGTATAAATAGCACTATTTTAGTGCAATAATATGAATAAAATGCACCAAATTAATACAAAAATATTAATTTATGTACATCAAGCGATACGATTTATAATAAATACATGATCCAGTTAAAAAAAAAATTTGCTGTTTTAGGCCATCCAATATCACATTCGCTATCGCCTAGGATCCACCAACATTTTGCAACCCAATTTGGTATACATCTTGACTATCAACGAATAGATGTGGAAAGCACAAATTTTAAAAAAATACTCTCTGGTTTGAAGCAAGAGGGGTATGAAGGTCTGAATATCACATTACCACTCAAGAACCTAGCATATGAAATTTGTGATGAATT
The DNA here is from genome assembly GCA_913058475.1 of uncultured Nitrosomonadales bacterium. Classification (GTDB taxonomy): domain Bacteria; phylum Pseudomonadota; class Gammaproteobacteria; order Burkholderiales; family Methylophilaceae; genus BACL14. Next base: position 1,946 of record CAJXQA010000055.1, on the reverse strand, counting down.
GTCATCAAAAGCCGATTATACAAAATCAGTGAATACAATTTCTATAAAAAACAATAAATTGATAGGAGATACAACCGACGGCTTAGGTCTGGTTACCGATCTGTTAACTAAGAATGTCAGCCTAGAAAATAAAAAAATATTAGTGATTGGCGCAGGTGGCGCATCCAATGGGGTAATGTGTGATTTAATTTCGCAACGCCCTCAAAGTATTTTTTTAACTAACAGAACCATCACTAAATCTCATGATATGTCGGAGTATTGGTCATCATTAGCGAAGGATAACAATGTTTTATTAGATATCTTGAATCTCAAAGAAGACATTACTTTTGATTTGATCATCAATGCCACCTCATCCTCTTTAGGAAATGATAGCGCTATCTTTCCAGAAAATTTAAATGGATATTTTTGGTACGACATGATGTATGGCAAGCAAACCCCTTTTTTATTAAAGGCTGAACAAAATAAAGCAAAATTCTCTGACGGATTAGGGATGCTGGTTGAACAAGCCGCCGCCGCCTTTAATATTTGGCATCATCAAAAACCGGATACCAAATCAATTTATCAAATCCTATAAATAATCTTTTAAAAACTTGCCCGTGTAACTATTTTTATTTTTGCAGATGTCATTAGGTGTCCCTTCAGCAATAATTTGACCCCCTCCATCTCCCCCTTCTGGGCCCAAATCAATAATCCAGTCAGCAGTTTTAATCACATCTAAATTATGTTCAATAATTGCTAAAGTGTTACCATTTTTTTTCAATTGGTGGAGGACATTTAAAAGAAGTTGAATGTCGGCGAAATGAAGTCCTGTTGTAGGTTCATCGAGTATATATAATGTTCTTCCTGTATCTCTTTTTGATAACTCTAAGGCAAGCTTGACTCTTTGTGCCTCACCCCCTGATAGGGTGGTAGCATTTTGCCCAAGTTTGATATAACTCAAGCCCACATTTAATAGAGTCTTTAGTTTCCTTTCAATGACAGGGATAGCACTCAAAAAATCATAAGCTTGTTCGACAGTCATAGACAGTACATCGTGTATATTTTTATTTTTGTATTTAATTTCTAAAGTTTCTCGGTTATAACGTTGACCTTCACAAAAATCACATTTCACATAAACGTCAGGCAAAAAATGCATTTCAACTTTTACGACACCGTCTCCCTCACATGATTCACATCTTCCTCCTTTTACATTAAAGGAGAATCGTCCGGGGGCATAGCCTCTCAGTTTACTCTCGGGAACTTTTGAAAATATATCTCGAATAGGCGTAAAAAGCCCTGTGTAAGTGGCAGGATTTGACCTAGGAGTTCTTCCGATGGGGCTTTGATTGACGTCGACAACTTTATCAAACAAATCATAACCTATGATTTCCTCATGGGGACCAATCTCTACGTTACTTCTATAAAGATGCTTCGCAAGAGCGTGATACAGTGTGTTATTTATCAGGGTCGATTTTCCGCTTCCTGAGACACCTGTAATGCATGTCATTAAACCAACAGGTAATTTAAGGTCTACACTTTTTAAGTTGTTTCCGCTGGCTTTTAAAATTTGGAAAAACTCTTTATTTGGTTTGGTTTTTTCTTTTGACAATTCAATCACTTTCTTACCAGATAAATACTGTCCTGTGAGTGAATTTTCATTATTTAAAATTTCTTGGGGTGTTCCTTCCGCAATGATTTGACCTCCATGAAGCCCAGCACCTGGACCTATATCAACAACATAATCTGCTGCCATAATGGCGTCATAGTCATGTTCGACCACAATAACCGTATTACCTAAGTCACGTAAATTTTTGAGGGTTTTTAGCAATTTGGCATTATCTCTTTGATGTAATCCGATAGAGGGTTCATCTAAAACATACATCACGCCAGTTAACCCACTTCCAATTTGTGAGGCCAATCTAATACGTCTGTCTCTTATACACATCTCCGAGCCCACGAGACCAGAG
>CAJXQA010000054.1 GCA_913058475.1 uncultured Nitrosomonadales bacterium | reverse complement strand
GTCAGATTTTATGGAGAGGTAAGGCAACAGTCGAACTATAAAGAAATGATTCATCCAGAATATTATCTGGTCAATGATTCAACGGAGCTTTCAAAAAATTTAACGCCTATATATTCAATAACGAAAGGGCTATCTCAAAATATGATAATAAAGTTAATAAAAAATCATATAGAAAGTGCAACTCAAGATAAATTATTCAAAGAATTATTTTTAAATTTTTATGAGAAGTATAATTTTCCAAGTTTTATGGATTCAATCAGTTTTCTTCATGAACCTCCAAAAATAAAAGTTAAAGATATAGAAGCTGTTCATAACTCTAAGTTCTATAAAAGATTGATTTATGATGAGCTACTAGCTCAACAGTTATTTCTAAGAAAACAATATAATTTACTGAAAAAAAATAAATCTCCAAAATTTAAGCAAGCAAAACTAAATCAACAGATATTTTTAGAACAATTAAATTTTAAGTTAACAGGTAGTCAAAAACAGGTATTAGAAGAAATACAAAGTGATTTTATAAAAGGTTTTCCAATGAATAGGCTTTTACAGGGGGATGTTGGATGTGGAAAGACGGTTGTAGCAACAATAGCCGCCATTGATTGTATAGAGGCAGGCTTTCAAGTTGCATTTATGGCTCCTACTGAGATACTTGCCGAGCAACATTATGAAAAATTAATAAATTGGTTTAAAGATACTTCCTATGAAATTCTATTACTCACAGGAAGTATGTCAAAAAAGGCAAAATTAGATACCTACCTAAATATAGAAAAGGGCAATGCTGATATAGTCATTGGAACGCATGCCTTATTTCAGGAAGCAGTGACTTTTAACAACTTAGGATTTTATATAATTGATGAACAACATCGTTTTGGTGTTGAGCAAAGAATGATGCTAAAAAATAATTCAAGAAATCAACAGGGTTATGAGCCTCACCAATTGATGATGAGTGCCACCCCCATTCCTCGGACACTATCTATGAGTTTTTTTGCACATATGGATGTTTCAACTATAAAAGAATTACCGGGGGGAAGAAGACCAATTACAACAAAGGTTTACTTAGATGACAAACGAAAACAACTATTAAGCTTAATAGATGAGCATTGTAAAAAAAATAATCAAGTTTTTTGGGTATGTCCATTAATAGAAGAGAGCGAATTCTTAGATTTAGAGACAGTCAATGACACTTATAAGGAGCTTGAAAAATATTTTATTAAACAAAAAGTAGCTTTAATTCATGGAAGAATGAAAGCAGAAGAAAAAAAAGAAATTATGAAAAAATTTCAACAGAATGTAATACAGATTTTAGTAGCTACGTCAGTAATTGAGGTTGGAGTTGATGTCCCTAACGCAACATTAATGATTATTGAAAATTCAGAACGATTAGGTTTATCTCAACTACACCAACTTAGAGGGCGAATAGGAAGGGGTGAAAAAAGTAGTTTTTGTATATTGCTGTATAAAAATAAACTATCATCAGCAGCCAAGCAGCGATTAAGAATAATTTATGAAAATATTGATGGTTTCAAGATTGCTGAGGAAGATTTAAAATTAAGGGGACCTGGTGAGCTACTGGGATATAGGCAGAGTGGTGTTCCTACTTTACGATTTGCTAATTTAAATAGAGATTTAGACATCTTAAAAAATGCTCGAAATGATGCCGATAGCTTGATTAAAAAAAATGATACAAAAATTAATGAGCATATGAAGCTTTGGCTAAGGAACTTTGAAGAGATAGTAACGGTATGAAAATAAATTGGAAAAATAAAATTTATAAGGGCAATAGCCAGGATGTTCTTACCTACAAAAGTTCAATTACAAATAAAATTGTTAAAAAAGCTAATTTAAAAATAGAAAGAAATGAGGCTTTCCCAAATACAATTTTTAATGATGAAAAACTTTTCTTTAAAACAAGTAGGTCAGGGAGTTTATTTTTAAGAGAAGTTTTGATTTTCGCTAACGATCGACCTATTATCTATGCAAGAACTGTCTTTAAGAAAAATTTAAGACAACTGACTAGCCTTGTTAAAAAATTGAATGAAAATCCATTAGCAAATATAGTCTTCAAAAAAAAGACTACACGATCAGAGTTTATTTTTAGTCATATGTCACCTAATTATAAATTATCAAAAAAACTAAATTCACAGCATGTAGCAATAGAAAATTCTATTGGTGCTAGGCAATCAAACTTCTTATGCAAAGGGGAAAAAATTCTGTTAACAGAAATTTTTTTCAAAGATATTAATCGTTTTATATGATTAAAATTCTGCCATTCATAAATCTGCTAAGGCTCAATAGACCCATAGGTATTTTTTTACTTCTATGGCCTACTCTTTGGGCATTATGGCTGTCAAGTAATGGAATGCCCGACATGAGAATTTTAGGGATATTTGTTATAGGCGTCATTTTAACTAGATCGTTAGGTTGCGCAGTTAATGACTTGGTAGATAGAAATATAGATAGTAAAGTTTTCAGAACAAAAAGTCGACCATTAGCTTCTGAGCAAATTTCTATTATTGAGGTGCTTTGCTTAATAATAGTTCTTGCAACACTCTCTCTTTTTTTGGTGTTCCAGCTAAATACATATGCAATTAAAATATCATGGATTGCATTACTTTTTATTTGTTTATATCCTTTTACTAAAAGATTTTTACCAATCCCTCAGGCGTTCCTAGGTGTTACTTTTGGAATGAGTATTTTAATGGTTTTCGCATCTGTTCAAAGCCAAATTACCTTTGATGCATGGCTTTTATTTGCTGCTAATGCTTTTTGGGTACTGGCATACGACTCACATTATGGTGTTGTGGATAGTATAGATGATAAAAAAATTAAAGTAATGTCAGCACCTTTAACATTTGGCAGATCGATCATGAAAATTATAGCAAGCTGCTATCTAGCAACTTTTATTTTACTTCTCACCATAGGAATATTGAGTAATTATAGTTTTCTGTATTTTGTTGCAGTAACCATTGCTTTCATATTGGCCTTTATTAATTGGCAAAGGTGCTTATCATTAGATCCAAAAGCTAATTTTAAAGCCTTTATATCAAATAATTATGTGGGGTTTTTTATATTTGTTGGTTTTTTATCTCAATCATAGAAAAAACGACTAATAAATTGACAATTTATACCTAAATAGACTAAAATTCGCCTCTTGAATTAAATTAACTAAGGTATTAAGAGAATGAAAACAGTTTCTGCTAAATCACATGAAGTTAAAAGAGATTGGCTTTTAGTTGATGCAAAAGATGCGACACTTGGAAGATTAGCAAGTGGTATTGCCCACAGACTCAGAGGGAAGCATAAAACTATCTACACTCCCCATGTTGACACTGGTGATTATATTGTTGTAATAAATGCAGAGCAAATTAAAGTAACAGGCAACAAGGCTGAAGATAAAATTTATCATAGACATACTGGTTTTCCTGGTGGATTATATTCTACAAATTTTACCAAGCTCCAAGCAAGGTTTCCTGGAAGAGCGTTAGAAAAAGCAGTTAAAGGTATGTTGCCAAAAGGACCATTAGGTTATGCAATGATAAAAAAAATGAAAGTTTATGCCGGAAATGATCATCAACATTCAGCTCAACAACCACAGCTGATAACAATTAAATAGGACAGTTTTTATATGCTAGGTAAATATTATTATGGAACAGGTAGAAGAAAAAGCTCAGTAGCGAGAGTATTTATTCAGCCAGGAAAGGGCGCTATCATCGTTAATAACAAGCCTGTAGAAGAATATTTTTCAAGGCACACATCACAAATGGTTCTCAAGCAACCTTTAGAGTTAACCGAAAACCAAACGGCCTTTGATATAAAAGTTAATGTGACCGGTGGAGGCGAATCAGGCCAAGCTGGAGCAGTTAGACATGGTATTACACGTGCACTTCTTGACTATGACGAAGCATTAAAACCTGAACTTTCGAAAGCTGGGTTTGTTACTCGGGATAGTCGCGAAGTTGAACGGAAAAAAGTAGGCCTTAGAAAAGCAAGACGACGTAAACAGTTCTCTAAGAGATAATGTTTATATAAAAATAAGAGCCGCTTTAGCGGCTTTTTTTATATATATGGTTTTTATGAAATAAAAGATTAAAATAGATATTATGAAGAACAAATCGAAAGTGTGTATATTCGGCGGTACAGGTTATACGGGGGTTGAGTTGATTAGATTGCTTGTAAATCATCCTCATGTAGAAATTTATCAAATTACATCTAGAAAAGATAAGGGTAAAAGAGTGGACGAAATTTATCCTTCGTTTAGAGGAATTTTGAATAATTTATTCGTATCACCTGAAGATGCCGATCTTAAAAATGTAGACATAGTATTTTTTGCTACGCCTAATGGTATAGCAATGAATTATGCAGATAGTCTAATATCAGACGGGAAAATAGTCATTGATTTAGCTGCTGATTTTAGAATAAAAGATAAAGATGTTTGGGAAAAATGGTATGGAATGAAACATAAATCTCCAAATTTAATTGATCAGGCTGTTTATGGATTACCTGAAATAAATAGAGATATTATAAAAAAATCTAAACTCATCGCTAACCCTGGGTGTTATCCTACAGCGATTCAGTTAGCACTTATTCCTCTACTTAAAAAAAAGTTAATCAATCCAACAAATATTATTGCTGATGCGAAATCTGGAATAAGTGGTGCTGGAAAAAATCTAGAATTAAAGCTTCTAATGTCTGAGGCTGAGGAAGATTTTAGGGCTTATGGTATAGGTGGTCACAGACATCTACCAGAGATAGAAGAAAATCTAGCGAGTATTTGTGGAGAGGATGTAAAATTAACGTTCGTTCCTCATTTAGTGCCGATGGTAAGAGGTATTCATGCAACTTTATATGTTGAATGTATTAAAGACTTTGAGGTTTATGATATTTTTGAATCCTTTTATGAAGATGAGCCTTTTGTGGACGTTATGCCAGCTAATATGTCTCCAAATACTAAGTCTGTTAGAGCATCAAATTTTTGTAGAATTTCATTTCATAAAGAGACAGACAGTAACAGACTAATTATTTTTTCTGTTATTGATAATCTTATGAAAGGTGCTGCCGGGCAGGCAATTCAAAATATGAATATTGTTATGGATTGGCCTGAAGCTTCAGGGATAAGTTTTGTTCCAATAACACCATAAGATTAAAATAGTATGATAAAAAAAATTAAACCACATTATTTAGTTCGAAAAAAACCCCATATTCAAACAAAAGCAAATTGGCCTAATTATGTTTTTTTCTCTGTATTTTTTCTCATTGTTGGCCTAAGTACCACTTATTATTTATTGGATGGGGGAAAATATGCAAAAATTTACGCCCAGTTAATGGATTTACAAAATTTAAATTATGAGCAAAATAACGAAAATTTAAAAATTAAGTTGGAGATTGATAAAAATGATATTTCAATGCAGAAATTATCTGAACAAAATAAAGAATTAAACGAAGAAAATAATAAATTAAAGGAAGAGGTTTTGTTCTATGAGAAAATGATAGGTAAAAGAAGAAAATAAATGATGAAGAAAAAAAGAAAATTTGTTGCTATTACAACACTAATTGACAAGGATATCGTGATATCTGGGGATACTACTTATAAAGGGGGTATAAGAATTGATGGAAAAATTAAAGGTAATCTAAAGGTTCATGGTGACGAAGGCAGCTTACTTATTATGGGTTATGGTAGTACAATTACTGGAGATGTCGAGGTAGAGAAAGCTATTATAAATGGAGAAATTAATGGTAATGTAAAATGTAATGATTATTTAGAATTAAATACCAACGCAATTGTCAATGGAAGTATAGAATATGACATAATCGAGATTCATGAAGGCTCTAAAATTAACGGTAACCTAAAATTTATTAAAAATAAGAAAAAAATAAAACCTAAGAAAAAAATAAAGCAAAATATTAAAAAGAATATTGAAAAAAATATTAAAAAGTTGTTCACGATTTAATAATAGGAGCATTACATAATGTCAGATGCAATAGAAATGCCAACACCGATTAACTTTTCAGATAATGCGGTAAAAAAAGTGAAAGAGTTAATAGAAGAAGAAGGTTCTCCAGATTTGAAACTTAGGGTGTTTGTTAGTGGCGGCGGCTGCTCTGGAATGCAATATGGGTTCACATTTGAAGAGAGTATAAACGAGGACGATACAAAAGTAGAAAAAGACAATGTAATGTTACTTATTGACCCTATGAGCCTTCAATACTTAACTGGTGCTGAGATTGATTATCAGGATAACGTACAAGGATCGCAATTTGTTATTAAAAATCCTAATGCAACCACAACTTGTGGATGTGGCTCTTCATTCTCGGCGTAATTATTTAATATCTCTTTTTGTTTTGCCCTTGTAGACTTGTCTTGGTCTTCCTATCTTGGATTCATCACTCATCATCATTTCGTTCCAGTGAGCAACCCAACCAGCCGTTCTGGCTAATGCAAAAACAGCGGTAAACATTGAGAAAGGTATACCTATGGCCCTCATCACGATGCCCGAGTAAAAATCAACATTGGGGTATAATTTTTTCTCGATAAAGTATTCATCTTCAAGTGCAATCTTTTCTAATTTCATAGCTAATTTAAAAATAGGATCATTTTTCAAGCCTAGCTCGTCAAGCACCTCATGACATGTTTCTTTCATGATGATAGCTCGCGGATCTTGGTTTCTATAAACTCTGTGACCAAACCCCATCAATCTAAACTCATCATCTTTATCTTTGGCACGCTTTATATACTGGTTAATTCTATTTTCATCTTTTATTTCAGTTAGCATTCTTAGAGTCGCTTCGTTAGCTCCTCCATGAGCTGGTCCCCACAATGAAGCAATCCCAGCAGCAATACAAGCGTATGGATTTGCACCTGTTGAACCTACCAATCTTACAGTTGATGTAGAAGCATTCTGTTCATGATCTGCGTGAAGAATAAGAATTTTTTCAAAGGCTTTAGA
>CAJXQA010000053.1 GCA_913058475.1 uncultured Nitrosomonadales bacterium | reverse complement strand
ATAGTTATATTTAGCGTCAATTTTATAAAAAAAATCTTAATTTCGCCTAATATTTTAACTCAAAATCATGACAAATCAAGACCAAAAAACATTGTATGATATTGCTATGAATAATAATCAAAATCATACTTCGTCCAGCAGTCGGATTTGGCTTCCTTTAGCTCTTATATTGTTGATCTTTACTATGGGGTTAATGACCTTAATGGATGCAGATGAACAGAAGAAACTTCTCACTGAAAACGGCTTATTCGAAAGCCTAACCGTTTATTTATACATTCTATGTCTTATTTTAATTTTTATTTTTTGGTCCTGGAAAAAAATAATAACTAAATGGTACTTCTCAGCCCTTATTATTCTTTTTGCACTTCGTGAGCTTGATTATGATAAAGCAAACTTTACCCACGGGGTTTTAAAGTCAAGGCAATATTTTTCAGATCTTGTTGGCTTTCCAGAACTCATAGCATCGATCAGTATCCTTATTTTCATAGTTCTTGTTTTAGGCTCAATAATTATTAAGGAGAAAGATAGTTTTATCGAAGGTATAAAAAGTTTAAAACAAAGTCAGCTTGCTGTTTTAGTCAGCATTATTCTCGTCATTATTACAAAGACTATTGATGGCATAGAAAGAAAGTTTGGAATTGATTTATCACCACCAGGAGAGCGGTTTGCTCTAATTGTCGAAGAGGTTGGAGAGATGGGTATTCCTATTATGTTTGCTATTGCAATACTCTCGTGGCGGAACAAAAACCAGACTTGAGAGTCAATTCATTTTAAGAGATTTTCTTCTTTCACATAAAACATTTTATATTTAAGTAATTTGAGTTCAGTTAGAATACTTTTATCTTCCTTAACCTCATAACATAAGAAAAAAAGGCTTGCATGTTTCAATGGTTTGAAAATTTAGTTAATCCTTTTCCAAAAGAGCTGATAGAGACTCCCCCGAAGTCTTTATTAAAGTTTGCTTGGCTATGTATTAAAGATATAAAAATTTATGTTGGCTTAATGGCCCTCTTAACTGCAGTTATAGCAAGTTTTGAAGCTATTCTTTATGCTGTTTTAGGTAAATTAATTGACCTCATGGTAGCAAGTGGTCCTAGTCAATTTTTTAATGATCACATGACTTTTCTTTTTATAATTGCTGCAATCATAATTAGTAGCACCCTTTTTGTTGCCCTAAGGACTATGGTAAAACACCAAACACTTGCGGGTACATTTCCAATGAGATTGAGATGGAATTTTCATCGACTCTTATTAAATCAAAGTATCAATTTTTATAACAATGAGTTCTCTGGCAGAATTGCTGCCAAAGTAATGCAGACGACAATTGCTTTAAGGGATATGTGGTTTATATTATCCGATATTTTAGTTTTTGTAATCGTTTACATCGCTACCATGATTATTTTAGTTGGAAGCTTAAATACCTTATTGTATTTTCCTTTTCTAATATGGTTGACTACTTACGTGATATGTCTTTTTTATTTTATTCCAAAACTCGCAAAGCTCTCAAAAAATCAAGCGGATGCTCGATCCATGATGACTGGCCGTATAACAGATGCGTATACCAATATAAGCACAGTTAAACTTTTCTCTCATGCAGGTCGAGAGTCACAATATGCCAAAGATTCAATGATGGATTTCCTTCATACCGTCACACTGCAAATGCGTAAGATTACAGCTATACAAATTATTAATCATTTTTTGAGCATGTTTTTAATTTTAGCAACGACTGGAACGGCTATTTTTTTATGGTCAAATAACGAAATCGCTATTGGTGTTGTTGCTGCTGCCTCGGCTATGTCGCTCAGATTGAATGGCATATCACATTGGGTGATGTGGGAAATGTCATCACTCTATGAACAAATAGGTATTGGTCAAGATGGCCTCAATATGCTCTCAAAAAAACAAATAGTTAATGACAAGCCCAATGCCAAAGCTATTAATATAAAAAAAGCATCTATTTCATTCAAAAATGTTTATTTTTCATATCATGCAGACGATAGTTTTTTTTCTGATTTTAATTTAACAATAAAGAATGGTGAGCGGGTTGGTATAGTTGGCAGATCAGGTGCTGGAAAGTCATCTTTGGTAAATTTATTACTTAGATTTTATGAGCTAGATAAGGGTGAAATATTAATTGATAATAAAAATATTAATTCAATAACACAAGACAGCTTAAGATCTAATATTGCAATGGTCACTCAAGACACGTCATTACTTCATCGATCGATTGAAGATAATATTGGCTACAGCAAACCAAGCTCAACAGATAATGAAATAATCGCAGCTGCTAAAAAAGCACAAGCGCACGAATTTATTATGAACCTCAAAGATCAATATGGAAATATTGGTTATAAATCGTTAGTTGGCGAAAGAGGGATCAAGCTTTCTGGTGGCCAAAAACAAAGAATTGCCATTGCAAGAGTGATTCTCAAGAATGCCCCCATATTGCTTCTTGATGAGGCAACAAGTGCATTAGATTCAAGCGTAGAAGTGATTATTCAAGAAAGTTTGGATATTCTTATGAAGAAAAAGACAGTTATTGCTATAGCCCACCGATTGTCAACCATTGCTGCAATGGACAGACTGATTGTTATGGATAGTGGAAAAATTATTGAAGATGGAAGCCACAGTGCACTTCTTAGGAAAAAAGGTCTTTACTATGATTTATGGCAGCATCAGAGTGGTGGCTTTATTGGTGATTAAAATAAAAGATTGATAGTTTTTTTTAAAATTAATGAAAATACTTACTCTCCAAAGTAAATTAATTGTGTATATTATTCTCTAAGTCTTAAACAAATTTTTTAAGATTGTAATTTTAAGTTTGTATTTTTTATTAATTTTGTTAGGTAACAGCAATTGAAAAATTTAAGTATTACTAGCTTTATTGGCATTTTATTTTATTTATCAAGTTTCCAGGTTTTAGCAGGTAATGTGGAGGCTGGTAAAATTCGTTACGATAAAACGTGTATTAATTGTCATGGTCCTGCAGGTAAAGGAGCAGCTAGTTATCCAAAAATTTCAGGTAAAGAAATCCCATACATAACAGACAAACTTGAGACTTATCGATCGGGTACTAAGATCGGTCCGAATTCAGGGTTAATGATTATGATGGCAAAACCTTTAACTGATGAAGAAATTGCAGATTTAGCAGCATATTTAAAGGATGCAAAATATAATGTTAATAACTAGGAGAAAAGTATTATGAATATGCTAAGAAAGTTTAGCTTAGTTTTTTCAGCGTTAGCTGCTGCTGTATCGTTTACAGCTACAACAGCCTATGCTGCTGATCATGGTGGTGATCACGGAATGAAAGTTCCTAAGATTGGATCAATGGTCGTCATGTCTGGTTTAGAAAATCCATGGGACATGGCATTCACTGCAGATGGCTCCATGTTTTACACTGAAAAATGTAAAGGTCTTTCAGTAAAAACTGCATCTGGAAAAGTAAATGCACTTTATGGTATGAAAGGTTCTAAAGGCTATAAAAGTGCTGGAAACGATCTTTTTTGTGAAGGACAGGCTGGCATGTTAGGTGTTGTCTTAGATCCTAACTTTAAAAAGAATCGTAAGTTGTATCTTTATTCAACATCAACTAAATATCATGCATCTGGCTGTAAAACTAACTTTGAAAAGTGTGATGGAAACATTGTCATGTCATTCAAGGTTAATAAAGATCTAACAAAGGTCTCAGATCGTACTGATATTGTGAAAGACATTCAATATAAGCCATTTGAATCTAACCAACCTTTCGGTGGTCCAGGTGCTCATAATGGTGGAAGAATGGCCTTTGGCCCAGAAGGATATCTTTGGGTAGGTACAGGCGATCGTCATAGAGGTGTATGTCCTCAAGATAACTCTTTAGTTTGTGGTGTTGTTTTAAGAATTGATGCTGATGGTAAAGGGCATCCAAAAAACAAAATCAAAGCTGATCAACGTTTTTATACATACGGACATAGAAATGTTCAAGGTATTGATTTCCGTCCTAGCGATGGTCAAGCATTTACTGCAGAACATGGACCATGGCACAACGATGAAATTACTGCATTAGTAAATGGTGGTAATGGTGGTTGGGATCCGCATGAAAAAAGAGCTGGAAGAGGCGCTTGTCCAGATCAATATTGTGGTTATGAGCCAAATCAAATGGAAGGTATGACTCCAGCGGTTCGTGCTGCATACACTCCAATGAGTGATACTCGTTTTGATGACCTCATGTTTCCTGCTTGGCAAAATAATGGCTACTCACAAGGAACTGGTTCTGCTGCTTTCTTAACAGGAAAGAACTGGGGTATTTATGAAGGCCGTCTAGCAACTGGAATCATGGGAATTGGTTTTGGTGGCACACCAGGTGGAATGCGTATCGACATTGTTGATATTGCACCAGATGGAGAATCAGTAAAAAGCGTTATTCATATGCCTGTTGGTGTATCGAAGAGATTTCGTGGTCTAGAAATGGGTCCAGGTAATGCTCTTTATGCAAGTACTGATGAAGGTGAAATATATAAAATTTCAGCTCAGTAGTTTTAAAATATTTATGTAGTCTTTACGCTATAGGAATATATAAAAAACCCTCATCAGATATGATGAGGGTTTTTTTACATTTGACTCTTCACAAAGCATTTGAAGGTTCCGTTTAATAAATTTATTTTAGCTCCCTCTTCACTTTCATATTCCATTTTAATGCTTATTATTTCGAAACGAGTTCCGCAAATCTCATTAACTTTATTTTGAAAAACGTCCCTTAAATTTTTTTCAGAAGACTTGGCATCGCCTTTAATAGATAAATTATATTTATCCGAACCTTGAGGAGATAATTTTGTTTCAAAGCTACTAGCCTTGTTCGTTAAAATCAAAGATAGAACTAACAACAAAATATGACTCATTTTTTTCATATGATTAATTGGAATACAAGAGATAAATTGGAGTGTTACGCTAAATTTGGTAGTATTTTTATACTTACTTACACTTACCCATAAATTTTGATGAGGTGGTAAAGCTACTCCCATCACAAGCCCCTATTCTTTTGGAAGCAGCTTCAATCATGCCAGAAGAGCGATTCAGTTTAACGTTCATTAAAGCCGTGTCGCATTCATTGCTAACTTGTGTAGTTTCTAAAACAATCTGAGTGTCGTCTTTGACATATTTCGATGAGCCTTTGATGGCACCATAATCAAATGTTTTACTTTTATAAGTCATAGCATCTATAACGATTAAATCATCTTTAACCTGCAGGGTGCGTGTAGCTTTAGAAGTATTTTCTAGCACATCATTTCTAAACGTGCTCTCCTCTCCCTCACACACCAATTTGAAATCTTCAGCCAAAACAAAGTTTGGAATTGTTAATGCAATAAGTAATAGTTTTTTCATAAAGCTATTCTACCTGATATTCAAGATTTTCCTCTAAGCATTCATTTAAGATAATACCCTTTACATAAACCAAACATTAAGGGACTAGAACACGAAAATACTTAAGGTGATTTATTGCTTTTTGCTGACCAATGCAAGCTACATTTGTATTCACAGATCACCATTGATTGCTGGCTTTGTTGTATACATTTTGTTTGTGCTGTATCTATACCCGTATAAGGTTCACAAAGCTTAATCATTTTATCTATCGGATAAACTTCCTTACTAGAGTTATATAACAGCCTTCCTTGATAGGCATTTGAGTCGCTTGGCTCGTAGAACTCTGAGTTTGTATCACCAGCCATGGCACAGGTAGTGATCGCAATAATAAAACACATGAGTATTAAGTATTTCATAAAAATTTTATGCCTTTTTTTATTTAATTATATTTAACCTAAAGAGTCGTACCAAACTGCAAAGGCTTGCCAATCAATTAATGACCAAATTCCAAATAGAACGCCAAAGACAATAAGCAGGCTGATTATGTAACTCTTCACACCTACTCAGCTTCCTTTGCTTTTTTCTCTAATTTCTCAACCATATCCTTATCACCACAAATATAATTTTCATATTTTGTTTGTGCACAAGTTTCATAGTTAGGCAACATTAAGCAAGTATTTAGATAGCCTTCGTAGGCTTCTTTATCATAAAAACATGAAACGGATGGCTTAACATATTCAATCTTCAAGCCTTGCTCGTTAGTAAAAGTTTCTTCACTCTGACCAATCACAGGTATCGTTAATAAAAGTAGGAGTAATTTTCTCATTTAATCACCTAAAATACATCTCCCTTGCTCAGGCGCATTTACAAATGTCTTAAGGGTCACTGAGTACTTTATTCGTACATTTGGATTGCTTGATTCCCATAAACAACCGAGACCTTCATCCCTATAAACTAAATAATAGTACATAGAAAGCCATTTGTTATTTGACATAAAATGACAGCCGTATGGCTTTGTATGCCAATTTGAAATTCGTTTTTTATTTGGATCGTCTCTTCCCTCAAGCTGCCAAGACATATCTGCTATACAAGCATCTCTTGTTTTATAGGATGTAAACCAAAACTCTTGTTTTTGAGTCTCTTTATTTGTTGCATAACTCCCCCAACTATCATTTGTTTGATGATCAGAACAGGAAATTAGTGGTACTACTAAGATTAATAAAAGCAGTGTTTTCATTTAGTTTATTTTAACATTGCAAGCATTATTTATCGTAGTTGTCAGATTGTTTTCAGCCGTATTTATTATTTTCTCTAAGACTCTTACATTCTTATCAATGATATTTAAATTCTCTTGCATCCTATCAATCTTTACATTACTTTTATTTAGCTCTACTACGAGATCCCAATCATTGGCATAAGCTTTGTCTATAAATAAATTACTTGCATTTAAGAACAAGCCTAATGCAATAGCACCGAGTAGTAACTTTGTTGTTTTATCGAGTTTTAATTCCATGTTATTTCTCCTTTTGAGTGGGATGCTCTATCCCCGGATAACTACCTTAACCTATTGTTTTAGTGACACTTTAATTAATGGTTAATGTGTAATTTTAGTATATAAGATTAAATTAGATTTGTGTTTATATTCTTTAAATTTTTTCGAAATGAATCTAATTCCCCACCTAATATTTTTTTCACTTGATCTTGAGCTTTGCTCCAATGTGGAAATACATTACTTAAAACCTTATTACCTTTTGCAGTTAAATCAATATATGTAAATCTTCCATCCGAACCACCATTTGATTTGACCCATCCTGCTTTTTTGAGCACGTTAAGGAATAATTTCTTTATTTTTAAGCTAGCAAAAAGACAGAGTTTTATAATTGATCCAGATGGGGTTGTAAGAAGAGTTTATAG
>CAJXQA010000052.1 GCA_913058475.1 uncultured Nitrosomonadales bacterium | reverse complement strand
TCGTCGGCAGCGTCAGATGTGTATAAGAGACAGTTATCAAATGATGCGTCATTGGAATATCAGTTAATTAAGAAATCTAAAAAAACATTAAGCTTAAAAATTACTGAAAGCGGTCTGGTCGTAAGCGCACCTTTTTTTATGACAGAAAGAAAAATTAATCAGTTAGTATCATCAAAAATTAATTGGATTAAAAAAAAATTAGAGCTCATAGAGCCACAAAAAAATAAGCTTATTATTGAAAATGGCGCTTCCTTTAATTTGCTTGGGGAAAAAATAAACATCGCTCTATTTCAAGGTAAAAATAAGATTGAGTGGAGTGACACTCACAATTTAAATATTTTCTTTAAAGGCTTACCCAGCCAAGAAAAACTTAAAATATTTTTTGTTAAATGGTTAAAAGAAGTAGCCTTAGATTATTTTTCTCAAAGAGCCTATGAAATTTCAAAGTTAAATTCAGTGCCAGTAAATTCAATATTACTTTCGAATGCTAGAACTAGGTGGGGCACATGCAATAGTAAGACAGAAGTAAGGATTAATTGGCGCCTAATTCAAGCAGATCCTTTTGTCACAGACTATGTTATCTGTCATGAGTTTGCACATTTAACCCATATGAATCATTCAAAGAATTTTTGGAATTTAGTTGGAAAACTTTGCCCAGAATATAAATTAGCTGAAAATTATTTAAAAAATAAAGGGTTTAGCCTTTATTTAATCGATTAGCTTTTTTATATCCTCAACAATCTCTTCGATTTTAAATCCATATGGGTAACGAAGTCTGACATCACCCTTTTTATCAACAAGGTATATTGCTGAAGAGTGGTCTATCGTGTAGCTCACTCCTTCCCCAACTTTTAACCTAAAAATTTTATATTGACGCGCAATTTTTTCAATATCTTTGATGCTACCTGTTAAACCGATAAAGGTTTTGTTGAATGATGCCAAATAATCTTTAAGTACCTCCTTAGTATCTCTTTCAGGATCTAATGTCACAAATAAAACTTGTAACTTTTTGTTACCAATTATTTTGTCAATTTCTTTTAATTCAATCAAGGTAGTTGGACAAATATCTGGACAATTAGCAAACCCAAAAAAAATTGCGACAACATTTCCCTTAAAGTCAGTTAATTTTCTCTCTGTCCCGAACTGATCAGTGAGACTAAAATTACCATTAATATTGGCTTTTGTTATGTCTGACCCATTAAAGCTGATTTTTTTATCGTCAGAACATGAACATAAAAGGAATGCAAAAAAGATTAAGTACAAAAATTTATTCATAGAAAGTTTCTCAAAAATGACTTTTCATTTTATCATGCTAGTCTAATTGAAA
This sequence comes from uncultured Nitrosomonadales bacterium, assembly GCA_913058475.1. GTDB lineage: Bacteria > Pseudomonadota > Gammaproteobacteria > Burkholderiales > Methylophilaceae > BACL14. The sequence continues at coordinate 6,010 of CAJXQA010000052.1, read as the reverse complement.
AATTTTTTAATAATTTTGATTTAACTTATATAAAAGGGTTTTTATGGCAATACCTCAATCAATGGAAAATAGAGATGGACTCATCTGGTACGACAATAAGTTTGTAGACTGGCGAGATGCAAAGACGCATGTTTTAACACATACGCTTCACTACGGACTTGGCGTTTTTGAGGGAGTAAGGGCCTATGAGACTAAAAATGGCCCTGCCATATTTAGATTGAAAGAACACACGAAAAGATTATTTAATTCTGCTCATATTATGAATATGAAAATGCCTTTCTCAAAAGAACAGGTAATTGAAGCGCAAATAAATTCAGTCTCAAAAAATAATCTGAAATCTGCTTATATTAGACCGATGGCTTTCTATGGAGCAGAAGAGATGGGAATCTCAGCAGAAAGGCTATCTACTCATTTAATCGTTGCTGCATGGGAGTGGGGTGCATATATGGGTCAAGAGGCAATTGATAATGGAATCCAAGTAAAAACATCTTCATATTCAAGACATCATGTAAACGTCACTATGTGTAAAGCTAAGGCTAATGGAAATTATATGAATTCTATTTTAGCCCACCATGAAGCTAAAGCTGATGGTTATGACGAGGCGTTATTATTAGATACTCAAGGTTTTGTCACAGAAGGCACAGGAGAGAATATCTTTTTAATTAAAGATGATAAATTAATCACGCCAAGTTTAAGTAGTGCACTTGAGGGTATTACGAGAGATACTATCATTACTATTGCTAGAGATTTAGGGGTAGAGGTAATCGAAAAAAATATCACCCGGGATGAGGTTTATACAGCAGATGAAGCATTTTTTACAGGAACAGCTGCTGAAGTTACGCCAATTAGAGAGTTAGATAAAAGAAAAATAGGCTCTGGTACCAAAGGTAAACTTACTCATGAACTTCAATCTATCTATTTTGATATCGTAAAGGGTGTTAACAAAAAATATAGTGATTGGTTAACATACGTTGAGTAAGAAAATTCGAGAGTTAACCTTCATCACTAAAAAAGATTTTCCAATTTATTGCCCGTCTAATCAAGCTGATTCATTTTCTATGCATCCAAGAGTCTTTTTAAATATGGATAAGAAAAAAGAGGTCGCTTGCCCCTATTGCGGGAAAGTTTTTCGACTCAAAAGTTAATGCCAACCTCGCTCTAACTTAAAATCTATATTACTTCCAGATAGAAATTGATCAATTACCTGAGGAACATTTTTATACTTAGTTAATATGAGCTTCATTTCTACACTTGGCTCACTTGAATCTGCCCTCAAATTAAATTCTTCTAATTTGATACTCAATTGTCTTGCTACTGCTTCACCTGTATCGACAATCTTAATATTTGTACCCATAATTTTTGTTATCAAATGCTTTATATAAACATAGTGGGTGCAACCTAAGACAATAGTATCAACCCCATTTTTTTTTAAATTAGCTAGATATTTCTCCAGTAACTCAAATAATTCTTCATCGTCAAAACTTCCCTTTTCTATAGCATTCACTAGCCCTGGGCATGGCTGAATAAAAAATTTTACTGCTCCTGAATACTTTTCTAAAAGAGCTGAGAATTTTGCACTTTTTGATGTTCCACTCGTGGCTAAAACACCTACCTTATTATTTAACGTAACCTTTATAGCTGGTTTCACTGCTGGCTCCATACCAATAATTGGAACATTAAATCTCTCACGAAGCACATTAACGGAAAATGCTGTTGCAGTATTGCATGCGACAACTATCGCTTTTGAGTGTTTTTTATTAATTAGAAAATCTGAAATTAAAATAGCTCTCTCTACTATATGAATCTCCTGCATATCTCCATAAGGAGTAAAAGCAGAGTCAGCAACATATAACAAGTTTTCTTTTGGTAAAAGATTATGGATGCTTTTCGCTACTGATAATCCCCCAAAGCCAGAATCAAAAATGCCTATAGGAAGTTTTTCTTGCATAAATTAAACTTTAGTTCACAAAAGATAACGAAAAAAAATTAATTGAATAATGTAGAATACAAATAAAATTATGGTAAATAGATTAACACAAATTTATACTAAAACAGGCGATGAAGGTAAAACTGGACTCGGTGACGGAACTCGTGTTGAAAAATTTAGCGCTCGAATTGAATGCTTAGGATGTGTAGACGAACTCAATTCTATTATAGGTTTAATTCTCACAGAAAATGTTCCACAAACACATATCCTGAAAAAAATTCAGCATGATTTATTTGATATTGGAGGGGAGTTATCTATTCCAAACTATAAAAAAATCGATATGAGGAAAGTTAGCTTTCTTGAACAAGAGCTTGATCAAATGAATGCCTCGCTGCCACCCCTAAAAGATTTTATATTGCCGGGTGGCTCCAAACCAGCAGCCTATACTCATTTAGCTAGAACAGTTTGCAGAAGGGTTGAAAGAAACCTATTTCTGTTAAATGATAAGGAAGAGGTAAATAAAAACGCACTAAAATATATTAATCGTTTATCTGATTTTCTTTTTGTATTAGCAAGGTATATCAATAAAGAAAATAATAATGATGATATTTTGTGGCAAAAAGACATCTAGTATCTAGTAAATGAATTTAAAAGCTTTCCCTCAATTTTTCAAAAAAATTAATCAACTAATTAGTCCGGCGAGGATAAATCATCAGTTAATTAGTGAGGCTGCTATTGATGTGGTTTCCAAGCTTCAAGCAAATAACTATGAGGCCTATATTGTAGGGGGTGCGATAAGAGATATTTTATTAGATTACTCGCCAAAAGATTTCGATATTGCAACAAATGCAAAACCTGAAGATATAAGAAAAATCTTTAAATACTCAAGAATTATTGGAAGACGATTTAAATTAGTTCATGTCATTTATAATAGAGAAACTATAGAGGTTTCAACTTTTCGAACAGCTCCCACAGAAAAAATTCATATGAAAAATGGTATTTTGAAAGACAATGAATACGGTTCAATGTCTGAAGATATCAAACGACGTGACTTTACAATTAATGCACTTTATTATGATCCTATTAATAAAAAATTATTCGATACCTTTAATGGCAAAAGTGATGTCAAGAAAAAAATAATTAAGTTGATTGGAGATCCGCAGAATAGGTTTACTGAGGATCCTATAAGACTTCTAAGAGCCTTGAGGTTTTCGGCAAAGCTTGATATGAATATTCATCATGATACTCTCAAACATATTGAGCCCTCAATGAATCTTCTTGAAACTATTCCTCACTCAAGATTATTTGATGAAATTTTAAAGTTTTTTCTTACTGGACATGCAAAAAATAGCTTAAAAATTTTTAGAGAATATAATCTAACAAAAAAATACTTACCCTCTATTGATTCCCTCAATTCTAATTTCGAAAGATTTGTTTGTAAAGCACTTGATAATTGCGACCAACGAATAGCAAATAATAAACATATCAGCCCGGGTTTTATTTTTTCTGTATTTTTATGGCAAGATGTTTTTAAATTATGGAAAAACAATGAAACTCAATATTCCCATAGTTCGCTTGCTTTAAATGATGCTATTGATACAGTAATTTTTAAACAAAATAAAATTTTTCCTATTCAAAAAAGGTTTCTTACCGCTATGTCAGAAATATGGAGGCTTCAAATACGATTCGAAAATTTATCACAAAAAAAAGTGTATAGACTTTTTGCGCATCCTAGGTTCAGAGCTGCTTATGACTTTATGCTGATTCGCTCAGAATGTGATCAATTTGATAAAAATTTAAGTCATTGGTGGGAGAAATTTGTTAACTCTGATGATAAAACTCGAAAAAATTTAATTACCAATAAAATTTATGTCTAAAATTTATATTGCTCTTGGAAGCAATCTCGAAGAACCTAGCAAACAAATTTATAGAGCCATCAATTTAATAGATGCTATTGATGAAATTTCAGTTACGCAGAAGTCCTCTCTATATAAAACAAAACCTATCGGTAAGATTGATCAGCCTGATTTTATTAATGCTGCCATTGAAGTAGAGGGAAACATTTCTCCAGAAAATTTGCATACTGCATTGCAAGATATAGAGACACAAACTGGTAGAATAAGGATGGAGTTAAATGAACCGCGTACTCTAGATCTGGATATTTTGTTGATTGATGACTTAATTATGAAAACAAAAAAATTGACTGTTCCTCACCCACGAATGCATCAAAGAGAATTTGTCATTGTTCCACTTTTTGAAATCAATCAAAAATTAAACATCCCTGGTATTGGTTCTATTGATGACATCTTAAAATCCCTTCCAGACCAAGGGGTCGTTAAAATCTAAAATGGATATATTTGATAAATATCCTTATATTGTGATTGAGGGTCCTATTGGATGTGGTAAATCAACACTTGCCGGTCTTTTAGCAAATAAACATCGAGCTGCAATTTTTAATGAAAAAGCCGAAAGAAATCCTTTTTTACCCAAATTTTATGAGGATATGAAGCACTATTCATTGCCTACACAACTTTTTTTTCTTTTCCAAAGAGCTAACCAGTTAGAGGAGCTTAAACAAAAAGATTTTTTTAGAAATGGTGTAGTCGCTGATTTTTTCTTACAAAAAGATCCAATTTTTGCTAGGCTAAACTTAGATGATGAAGAATTTAAGTTATATCAACAAATATATAATCATCTTCAACTAAAGGTCCCCATTCCAGACTTAGTTATTTATCTCCAAACGCCAGTAGATCTTCTTAGGAAAAGGATTGAAAATAGAAATATTAATTATGAGCAAACAATTTCAACAGAATATCTTGAAAAAATTGCAGCTTCTTATAGCAATTTCTTTCATAATCAACATAAATCTAATGTCTTAATTGTTAATAATGAAAATATTGATCTACTTGAGGATAGCTCAGCTCTAAACATGATGGTTGATAGAATTATGGGCATCACAAGCATACGAGAATACTTTAATCCACAGCTCATTTAAAGATTATGAATAAATTACAAAATCTTATTAAAAAAGAAAAATTAGCAATTATTTCTTGCTACGATGCCACATTTGCCTCCATGCTAGCTAATACCGAAGTAGATGCCTTACTTGTTGGAGACTCATTAGGAACAAGGGTTAAAGGTAGAAAAGATATTTTAAATGTCACAATAAATGAGATTTTATACCATACACGCGCTGTCAGGAATGGGTCAAATAGTTTGCCAATTATTGCTGATATGCCAACACAATCTTATGACAAAAAATCATCTGCATTAATTAATGCTAAAAAAATAATTGAGGCTGGGGCTGATGGAGTCAAAGTAGAAGGTGGAAAAGAAATTGAAAATATTATAAAGCATCTTACAAAAGAAAAAATATTTACATGTGGGCATATTGGTTTTACACCTCAGACAAAAGATATTTCAGAGTTTAAATTTAAATTGGATGATTTATTAGAAGATGCAAAAATACTTGAAAATGCAGGCATTTCTATGATTGTTTTATCAATGCTGAATGATGAAATTGACCAAGCTATTACAGCTGAGTTAGATATACCAACTATTTCATATAAATCATCCAATAAATGTTCAGGAAGAATTGAAATTTTATATGATTTACTTGGTTTAAAAATTTCTAATTCTTTGAAACTAACAAAGAAGATTGATGACAATTATGTGAATTTTAATTTTAAATCAATTCAAGATTTTATAAAAAATACTCATCTGCTTTAATGATCATTTTAAAAAACCAAAGTGAAATAAAGTCGAATTTAGCTGACAACAAAAATTTAGCGCTAATTCCGACCATGGGTAATTTGCATGCTGGACATATTTCATTGATTGAGAAAGCTAAAAATTATGCTAGTACCGTCATTGTCAGTATTTTTGTAAATCCAATACAATTTAATTCTCAAATTGATTTAAAAAATTATCCAAGAACACTCACAAAAGATATCGACACTCTAAATAAACTAGGAGTAGATATACTTTTTAATCCATCAGAAAAAGATATTTATCCATCAAAGCCAACGCTTTCCTATAAATTACCCTGTCTCTTATACACATCTCCGAGCCCACGAGACCAGA
>CAJXQA010000051.1 GCA_913058475.1 uncultured Nitrosomonadales bacterium | reverse complement strand
GTCTCGTGGGCTCGGAGATGTGTATAAGAGACAGGTATTTACAATTTATTAACAAATAAATACCGTGCAAACACCTAAGTAAAATAACTAGGTTCATGAATTTTATTATAGATTTATTATTTTGGAAAGATATAACCACTTAATCTATAATAACTTCCGTATGAATAAATTAAGATTAATTTTAGGGGATCAATTAAACATAAATCATTCATGGTTTAAAGAAAATAATCATTTAGTTACTTATGTAATGATGGAAGTCAAAGATGAGACAAATTATGTTTTACATCACGCACAAAAATTAATAGCAACGTTTGCTGCGATGCGTTTTTTTGCAAAACAGCTCCAACAAAAAGGTTTTGAGGTCATTTATTTAAAAATTAATGACAAAGAAAATAAGCAGGGTTTTCACCAAAACATTAGTAGTATTATCAAAGAAAGAAATATCAGTGAATTAGAATATCAAGAGCCGGACGAATATCGGTTGTTGACCGAATTAAAAAAACTTCAGTCTATCCAAGAGATAAAAACTGTGTCAGTCGATACAGAACATTTCTTAATCCCAAAGCTTTATGCGAAAGCATTTTTTTCTGAAAAGAAACATTGGCGGATGGAAGAATTTTATAGAAACATGAGAAAGAAATTTTCTATTTTAATGGATGGTGAAAAACCTATTGGAGGAAAATGGAATTATGACTCAGAGAATCGAAAGCGTTGGGATGGCAACCCAAGCTCTAGTGAAGACTTTAGGCCTTCCCATAATCACGAAAAGATTTTTCTAGAAATAAATGATGAAAATATCGAGCACTTTGGAGAGAGTCAAGCAACAAACTTTCGTTGGCCAATAAGCAGAGAAGAGTCTGTTAATTTGCTTGAAAGTTTTATTGAAAAAGATTTAGTCAATTTTGGTAATTTTCAGGACGCACTGCATGATGAAAATTGGAGATTGTTCCACTCATTTTTATCTTTTTCGCTTAATTCTAAAATGCTTACCCCGCACGAGGTGATAAAAAAAGCTGAAGATGCATATTATAAAAAAGATTTGCCTCTTGCATCAGTTGAAGGATTTATTAGACAGATTTTAGGATGGCGAGAATACATAAGAGGGGTTTATTGGGCAAATATGCCTGGGTATGATCAGCATAATTTTTTTAAACACAACGTCAAGTTACCCGATTGGTACTGGACAGGAAAAACCGATATGCGTTGTTTATCATTGAGTATTTCTCAATCGTTAAAAAATGCTTATGCTCATCATATTCAACGATTGATGATTATAGGCAATTTTAGTTTGCTGGCAGGGCTAGATCCTAAAGAAGTTCACAAATGGTATCTTGGTATTTATATTGATGCCTATGAGTGGGTAGAACTGCCAAACACACTAGGGATGAGTCAGTTTGCAGACGGGGGCTTACTCGCTACAAAGCCTTATGTTTCATCAGCCGCTTATATTAATAAAATGGGTAATTACTGTTCTAATTGTAAATATAAGCTTAAGGAAAAACTCGGGGAAGACGCCTGTCCATTTAATTCACTTTATTGGAATTTCTTTGATAGGCATCAAGATAAACTCTCAACTAACCCAAGGCTTGGCATTGTTAATAGCCAACTTAAAAAAATGGATAAACACCAAAAAATTGAAATCAATAAAAAAGCTAAATTTTATTTAGATAACATAAATTCACTGTAATAAATTTCAATTTTAAAGTCGAAATAAAAATTATTTAGGTATAATTTCTATCAATGATTTTCACTAAGAACATTACGAAAACTTATCTTAAAGCACTCAGTCATGTAGTAATTATTTTATTTTTAGTTTCCTGTAAGGCGGTTGGGCCTGACTATGAAGGTGCGCCTGAGTTAGAGGTACCTGAAAATTGGGATAATCAATTAAATAACGAATTTATTGAAGCAAGCGTTAGCCAAACACAATGGTGGACACTTTTTAATGATCCAGTTTTAAACGATTTAATTAGTAGGGCTGCTGTTGATAATTTAGATGCAAAAATTTCACTCGCAAGAGTGGAGGTAGCTAGAGCGAATCTTGGAATTGCTGAGGGAGCAAAGTTACCGGCATTAGATGGTCTAGGAGATGTATCAGAAAAAAGTAAAAGTAAGTCGGTTTCGGGAGATAAAGATACTGATATCTATTCATCGATAGGACTTGATATCAGTTGGGAGATTGATATTTTCGGTTATTTAAGAAGATCAATTGAAGCAGCGGATGCTCAATTGGATCGCTCTGTTGAACGATATCGGGATGTGATGGTGATTTTGTATGCAGAAATTGCCAATAATTATGTTGCCTTAAGAACCGCACAAGAGCGTCTTCAATATGCCCTTGAAAATGTTAAATCACAAAAAGATACCTTGAGAATTGTTAACGCTCGCTATGAAGCTGAGCTTGTTTCAGAAGTTGATCTTCTTCAATCAGAACAAAACTTAGCTGCAGCACAATCCAATATTCCTCTTTTTCATGCAAGAATCAATGAGTTATCCAATAGCCTTGCAATACTATTAGGTAAAAATCCAGGCACTTTAAATTCAGAGTTGAAGCAGAGTTATGGTATTCCGCATGTGCCTGAAAAAACAGTGGTTCAGGTCCCTAGAGAAATTCTAAGACAACGACCAGACATTAGGGAGGCGGAGAGGTTATTGGCTCAAGAAACAGCTGAGGTCGGTATTGCAACTGCTGAGGAATATCCTAGATTCAATCTAAACGGTACCTTTGGTTATGATTCAAAAGAATTTGATAATCAATTCAGCTCTGACTCTAGGTATTGGTCATTTGGTCCAAATTTTAGATGGAATATTTTTGATGGAGGTGCAACACAAGCGGCAATTGAGGTTCAGGATGCGCAAGTTGAAGAAGCTCGTGTAAACTATGAAAAGAGGGTATTAAGGGCATTTGAGGAAGTGGAAAACGCGATTAAATCTTATAAAGAGGAGAAACAAAGAAATGCCTCTCTGAATGTGTCGGTAAGTGCAGCAAAGAAGGTAAATAAGATCACACTTGCTAGATATACCTCTGGTTTAATTGATTTTCAAGAAGTTCAAGATGCTGAAAGGGTTATCTTTTTTCAAGAAGATGATTTAGCGAAAAGTAATGGTAATTTAGTGCAATTTATAATTCAATTATATAAAGCTATGGGTGGCGGTTGGGAAGATACAGAAACTGCAACAGAAATAATTGTTAATGAACAGATTCAGGAATAACGCATGAAAAACATAATTCTTTTGATATTTTTAAGCTTTTTTCTTTCATCTTGCGATGAAGATGAGCCAACCAAGGATGCTCCAATTCCTAAGATTGCATGGATGGAGGTAAGTGTAACCGGTGTGGAACAATCAAGGAGATTGTCTGGACAACTTAATCCTAGAGAAGGGGCCTCGCTAAGTTTTAATAGCGGTGGTTATGTCACAGATGTAAAAGTTGACTTAGGTAGTAAAGTAAAAAAGGGTCAGGTTTTAGCGAGATTGAGTCAAAGAGATCCAAAGAGTCTCTACCTCTCTGCTCAAGCTGATTTTGTTAATAAAGAGTCATATTATAACCGTATGAAAGTTGCACGAGAAAGTAAGGCGGTTTCACAACAGGATGTATCAGACGCTAAAACAGAATTAGAGATTGCCGCTTCTAATTTAGCAATTAATAAAAAAGGCCTTGAAGATACTGTCCTTAGAGCGCCTTACGATGGCACAATTACCTTTAAGGATGTAGATCCAGCACAGCAAGTCTTTATTGGCGAAACACTTTTTAAAATTGATGGTGGCCAAGGGCTTGAGGTTTCTGTTTATGTCCCAGAAACATTAATAAAAAAATTGGTTCAAGATAAGATATATACAGTCACCTTTCCTGCTGCTAAAAACCTTGAAATGAAAGCAGCTTTAAAAGAAATTGGAACACAAGCCACAAGAGCAAATTCGTTTCCCGTTGTGTTATATCTTACTCAACAGTCATCAGAACTTCGAGCAGGAATGACAGCAGAGGTTTCATTCGTATACTTTCAAGACGTTGAAGAAAGCATTTTGATACCAAATTCTGCTTTGGGTGTTGGTAATGAACAATCAAGCTTTGTTTATGTTTTTGATTCAAATACGAGCAGACTCAAGAAAGTCATGGTAAGGCCACTTAATATTACAAATAATGATGTTTATGTTCAAGGCAACATAAAATCTGGTGACATTATCGCAGTGGCAGGTATCCCATACCTTCGAAACAATCAAGAAGTTGTTCTTCAAGAGCAAGACATAGAAATATTTAACTTTAATTGAGGCTAATCTTTTAATGAATATTTCAGAGTTAGCTTTTAAATATCAGAAAATATTTTTATTTATTGTTGTAAGTCTAATGGTCTATGGAGGCATCAGTTATTTTACTTTGCCTTCTCAAGAGGACCCTAATATTGTCAATCGTGAAGCTATAGTTACAACTAAATTCCCAGGTATGTCTCCACAAAGAGTTGAGCTTCTGATAACTAAAAAATTAGAAGAAAATATTCGTAAGATTCCAGAGATTAAGAAGCTTACGTCAATTTCCGAAACAGGATCCTCAATCATTCATGTCAAGATAGAAGACAAATACTTCAATCTAGACGCTATTTGGCAAAACTTACGAAATAAAGTTAAAGACACAGAAAAAGAATTGCCTGAGGGAGCCTCTATCCCAAATATTAACGATGAATTTGGAGATGTTGCTGTCATAACAATGGCATTAACCTCAGATGGTTTTGATATGAATGATATGCATGATATGGCAAAACATATTAGAGATATTATCTATAGCGTAAAAGGGATAAAAAAAATTGATTTATTTGGAGTCCAAGACGAAAGAATTTATTTAAAATTTGAATCAACAAAGCTTGCAGAATTAGGGATTAATCCCAGTCAGATTTCGGCTGCACTGAAATCACAAAATATTATTCTTCCTGGAGGTCAGGTCGATACAGGTGCTAGATCATTTGTTTTAGAGCCAACTGGTGACTTTAAAGATATCGAAGAGCTAGGGGATACATTAATCTCAGTACCCCATTCAAGCTTTAAAACAGATACAGAAAGCGTTATTTCTTTGAGAGATATAGCAGTTATTGAACGCGGATATATAGATCCACCCAACAAAACAGCATATTTTAATGGAAAACCGGCTATTGTCTTTGGCATTTCTATGCTGGATGGTTACAACCTCTTAGAATTTTCGCCAAGAGTTTTAAATGTAATAGCTGAAATTCAAGAAACAATGCCTTTTGGATATAATTTAGATATTGCAACCTATCAAGCTGATGTCGTAGAGGAAACCATTAATGGGGTATCAATTAATGTTTTGCAAACACTAGTAATTGTCCTTTTTTCAGTCATTATCTTTCTTGGCTTTAGAACGGGTTTTATTGTTGGCTCAATCGTTCCAACCGTAATGCTGATAACACTCGCGTTAATGAATTTTTATGATCTACAGCTCGAAAGAATGAGCTTGGCAACCCTTATCATTGCTTTAGGTTTGCTCGTAGATAATGGTATTGTTGTGGCCGAGGATTTTATGAAAAGGCTAGAACGAGGTATCTCTAGAATTGAAGCCCTTAAAGGGGTCGGTAAAGAACTGACTATCCCCTTACTTACCTCATCCTTAACAACTATTTTATTTTTTTTGCCGCTTATGTTGGCAGAATCAACAGCAGGAGAATACACAAGGTCTCTTTCACTGGTCATAGCAATGGCTTTATTGACATCATGGATAGCAGGGCTTTGTCTAACACCTATACTTTGCTATTACTTTTTAAAAATAGATAAGAAAAAAAGTAAAGAAAAAGAAACATCAGGGATTTTTTATAAACTATCGATCGGCTACGGTTTTTTATTGAAAGGTATTTTAAAGATCAGGTTTCTATTTTTAGCGGCGATGTTTGCTGCATTTATATTTTCAATAATGGCAAGTAAAGAGGTACCAAAACGTTTTTTTCCGGACTCTGATAGACCCCAAATCTTGGTTTATACCCAACTACCCGCTGGTACCTCCCAAAGAGAAATGACGTTTCAAATGAAAAAAGTTTTTGGACTTCTAAATGACAGAGAATTATTCCCAAATATTAAATCATATTCTGGTTATGTGGGTTTTGGTGGTCCTCGCTTTGTTTTATCCCTTGCTCCTGACGATGCTGCAGATAATATGGGATTTATAATTATCAACATTGATGATGTAGAAGAACAAGACAGCTCTATTGAAAATTTAAAAAATAATTTAAATGATCAATTTCCAGGTATGTTTTTTAGAGTTAATAAAATGTTTCTGGGTTCGAGTGATTCAAGTGAAATTAAGCTTCAAGTAGTGGGTCCTGATTCTGATGTTATTTATGCTAAAGCTCAGCAATTAGTTGATAGGTTGCATGAAATACCTGGCACCATTGATATAAGAACAGATTGGCAAAATAGAACTTTAAAAATTCTAATTAAAGTTGACCAGGTGAGGGCGAGAAGAGCCGGTGTTTCTTCAAATGATATTGCGCAATCGCTCAATGCTTATTTTGAAGGCTCAGAGGTTACTCAATTTCGTGAAGAAGATAATATTATCCCAATTCTCTTTAGAGCTGAGGATGATGAAAGATTTAATATGGATAGGATGAGGACGTTAAATGTTTACTCATCAAGCAATAATAACAATGTGCCTTTATTCCAAATAGCAGATTTCGAAGGGCAAAATCAATTTTCACGTATCGCTAGGCAGGATTTATTCAGAACAGTCTCTGTACAAGCAAAAAATATGAACGCAACGGCTGAGGACTTTAGAGAGGTATTAGATCCAATTGTTGAAGAGTTAAATGATGGCTTACCATCTAATCATATGATCAGATACGATGGCGTTATAAGAGAGTCTAAGGAAGCACAAGATTCACTTTCTGCGAATGTCCCTTTGGTGATTGGTCTTATTATTATCCTTCTTGTTGCTCAGTTCAATTCGTTTAGACGACCATTAATTATTCTAATTACTATTCCTCTGTCTTTCATCGGCGCTGTATTAGGATTATTAATTTCGGGATCAAACTTTGGGTTTATGGGCACGCTCGGTCTTTACAGCTTAGCAGGCATTATTATAAATAATGCGATAATTTTGATTGATAGAATTGATTTAGAAAGGGAGATGGGTAAGAAAATTTATGATGCAATCGTTAGCGCCTGCCAGCAAAGGTTAAGACCCATCATTATTACCACATTAACAACAACTTTAGGCTTACTGACTTTAATAATTCCTCATGACCCATTATTTTATGGCTTGGCTAATATTATTGCATATGGCTTGGGTGTTGGTACATTCTTGACTTTAGCGGTGGTACCTGTTTTGTACTCCCTGATGTTTAAGGATAAGAAAATTATTAGAAAATAAAGTTTATGGTTACAAAGAGAATTCAATACCCAAAAGATGGCGAAAGAAATATTAATAACTCTCAAAGGTTATTTTTAGTTTATATTATTTGTATTCTTGTAGATATGACGATTCTAAATATATTCGCAGAATTCAGCCACTCAGTTTACGTAGAGTCTTTTTCTATAACTATTTTTATTGCTATTTTTTTACAGTTATTTATTGTTTTAACTAAATACGCAGAACATAAGTTATCAAGTTTTTTTGGGGATAAGAAAAGCTATCTGACAAAAATAACGTATTTCTTCTCCTTATGGGCCTGTCTCTTATACACATCTCCGAGC
>CAJXQA010000050.1 GCA_913058475.1 uncultured Nitrosomonadales bacterium | reverse complement strand
GCTCGGAGATGTGTATAAGAGACAGGAATTTACCTGTGCAATCGCTAAAGAAAATATTTTTGCAGTACAGTTTCATCCTGAAAAGAGCTCAGAATTAGGTTTACAGTTATTGGATAATTTCATTTCATGGAAGATTTAAAACTATGTTAATAATTCCAGCAATTGATCTCAAGGATGGGAAATGCGTCCAACTTCAACAAGGGTTGATGGATAAATCAACTATCTTTTCTGAAAATCCTGCAGAGATGGCTAGAAAATGGGTTGATGAAGGCGCAAAAAGACTTCATCTTGTTGATTTAAATGGAGCATTTTCTGGTAAACCAATAAATGAAGCGGCTATAAAGTCGATTGTTTCTGAGGTTGGAGGCGAAATTCCAATTCAACTAGGCGGTGGTATAAGAAATATTGATACGGTCGAAAGTTTTTTAAATAGTGGCGTTGATTCAGCAATAATTGGAACGGCAGCTGTTACAAACCCAGGATTTTTACATGAGGCATGTTTAGCTTTTCCCGGCCAAATAATTGTTGGATTGGATGCAAAAGATGGCGATGTCGCCATAAATGGTTGGGAGAAAATGACAGGGCATAATGTGATTGAATTAGCACAAAAGTTTGAAGGTTATGGTGTTGAATCAGTAATATACACAGACATAGGCAGAGATGGTATGTTAGCTGGTGTCAATATAGATGCGACCGTTAAGCTTTCGCAGGCACTAAAAATACCTGTCACTGCAAGCGGCGGGGTTTCAAATTTAAATGATATTAAATTACTTTGTGATGTTGCTAATGTAGGCATTCGAGGCGTTATAACAGGGACAGCTATATACAAGGGTACATTAAATTTTAAAGAAGCTAGTGATTTAGCAGAGAAATTAACAGGGTAATTATGACTGTTGCCAAAAGAATTATTCCTTGTTTAGATGTTAATGATGGCCGTGTAGTCAAAGGAATTAATTTTGTTGAATTAAAAGATGCAGGAGACCCTGTTGAGATTGCAAAGTCCTACAATGAGCAAGGTGCCGATGAGTTAACTTTTTTAGATATCACCGCCAGCTCAGATAACAGAGGTTTACTATTCGATATTATCGAAAAGGTTGCTAATCAAATTTTTATTCCTTTAACTGTTGGAGGAGGAGTCAGAAATTGTGATGATATTAGAAATTTATTAAATTCAGGAGCAGACAAAGTGGGTATAAATACATCTGCAATTTTAAACCCTAATTTTGTCTCAGAATCTTCAAGTAGATTTGGATCACAAGCCATAGTGGTTGCAATTGATGCAAAAAAAGTCGATGATCATTATGAAGTTTTTACACATGGCGGTAGGAATTCTACCGGTATAAATGCAATTGAATGGGCAAGAAAAAT
Source organism: uncultured Nitrosomonadales bacterium (assembly GCA_913058475.1). GTDB lineage: Bacteria > Pseudomonadota > Gammaproteobacteria > Burkholderiales > Methylophilaceae > BACL14. Next base: position 6,789 of record CAJXQA010000050.1, on the reverse strand, counting down.
GGCTGATTTCGGAGCGGGTGAATTATTAATTACAAGTATGGACAGAGATGGAACAAAAGAAGGGTTTGATAATAACTTGATGAAGTCTATTTCGGAAACAGTAGATATACCAATTATTGCCTCTGGTGGAGCAGGTTCGCTTAGGCATTTAGTTGATGGTGTTAAAGATGGCGAAGCTGATGCAGTCTTAGCCGCAAGTATTTTTCATTATGGTGAATATACAATTCAAGAAGCAAAAAACTATATGTATGAGCATGGCATTGAGATGAGATTATGAAAAATTGGATAGACAATATTAAATGGACACAGGATGGGCTCGTTCCTGTCGTCGTACAAGACTATATTTCAAATAAAGTCATCATGTTTGCCTGGATGAATCGCTTGTCATTGGAAGCTTCCATCAAGAAAAAAAAAGCAATTTATTGGTCACGCTCGAGAAAAAAAATTTGGACTAAGGGGGAATCATCGGGGCACTATCAATATATAAAAGATATGATTATTGATTGTGACAAAGATGTTTTACTTTTAAAAGTGAAGCAAGAGGGAGGCATAAGTTGTCATACGGGAAGGGAAAGTTGTTTTTATTTCAAAGTAGATATGGAAAGTAATAAAATTGAAGAATGTGAGAAGGTATTAAAGAGTCCAGATGAAATATATAAGGATGAAAAATGAAAGATGAATTCTTAGAACATCTCTTGGCTACCATCAAATCTAAAAAAAGTGAAAATCCTGAAAAATCCTATACGGCAAAGCTGCAACAAAGCGATATCAGTGAAACTTTAAAAAAAATTGAAGAAGAAGCATTTGAAGTAATAGATGCCGTGAAATTAAAAAATAAAAGTAATATTGTTCATGAGGTAGCAGATTTATGGTTTCATTGCCTAGTGCTCCTAGCAAAAAAAAATCTAACGGTTGAAGATATAACAAACGAGTTAAAAAATAGACAGGGGATATCTGGCATAGAAGAAAAATTAAATAGAGTTAAAAAGTAAAGTGAATATAGAAAACTGTATTTTTTGTAAAATTGTAAAAAAAGAAATCCCCGCAAGCATTATATTTGAGGATGAAGAATTAATTGCTTTCAAAGATATTAATCCTATTGATAAAGTACATTTGTTGATCATCCCTAAAGATCATATTGAAAATTTGTTTACTTGCGAAGCAAAGCATAAAGAACTTCTTTCTAAAATGTTACTATTAGCCCCAAAATTAGCAAAGGAAAACGGGCTCGAGGGATTTAGAGTTATGATAAATAGTGGAGAGAAGGGCGGGCAAGAAGTTTTTCACATTCATTTTCATGTTTATGGTGGAAGCGAAAGGTTAGCTAAAATTTAAAGGAGCTTAAATTATGATAGGAACAACAGAATTAATAATTATTTTGTTAATAGTTTTGGTAATTTTTGGAGCAGGAAAGCTAAAAAATATAGGTGGTGACTTAGGGTCAGCTATAAAAAGCTTCAAGGAAGGTATCAGTGACAAAGGTGAGCCTAAAAAAAATAAAAAACAAAAAACAAAAAAACAAACTAAATAAAAATCATGCTTGATATTTCATTTGCTGAACTATGCATTGTATTGCTTGTTGCGATTATTTTTGTCTCTCCAAAAAATTTCCCAAGTCTTTTTAAATCTATGGCAAGGCTTTATAAAAAATCAAAAAATTCTTTATTGGACATAAAGGAAGAAATTGAAAGAGAGGAAAAGTTTCAAGAATTAAAGAAAATTGAAAATGAGTTCAAAATTTTAAAAAATCATGCGAAGAAAAATATAAAAAAAATTTGAAAAAGCAGACATTATTTTTATCTCACTTTAAAGATTTGCGGACAGTTTTAATAAGATCATCCATAATTTTTTTTGTGATATTCATTTCACTTTTCCCTTTTTCAAACGAAATATATCAATTTTTTGCTAACCCATTAAGCAATCAACTCTCACTTGTAAACGGCAGTTTAATATCTACAAAATTAACAGCGACTTTTGTGGCACCTTTCAAAATTACTTTGTTTGTTGCACTAATAATTTCCTTACCATTGATATTCTCTCAAATATGGAAATTTGTCGGCCCGGGATTGTATAAAAAAGAGAAAGGTTTTATTCTTTCAGCTTCGATACTTAGCTTTGGATTGTTTGTCATAAGTTTAGTTTTTGTTTATTTAGTTCTTTTTCCGAATATCTTTAGATTTTTTATAGTAACGGCTCCAGGTAATGTTGATTTAATGATTGATATTTCCCAATACCTCGAAATGATTTTAGCTTTGTTTTTTGCATTTGGTATTGCTTTTCAAATACCCATTTTGCTCATAATAATAGTTAAATTTAAATTACTTAGTGCGAATCAAATAAAATCTAGTAGAGCTTATATTTATGTAGCCGCATTTGTATTTGCCGCGGTTTTTACACCACCAGATGTCATATCGCAAATCTTGCTTGCAATCCCAGTTATATTTTTATTCGAAATAGGACTATTAATTTCCAGTAAATTATTTAAAAGTTAGTTCTTTGTAGAAAGAAAAATATTTTTTTGAATTTTACTATTTTTTATGGGTCGTTATAACCTATAATGTTGCCTTAGCTAAGAAGCTAAAGTCAATAAGATTTTTAAGGATAATTCATGGCAAAAAATAGCAAAAAAATCGATGTTAATCGAAGAAAATTTTTGTTAGCTGCAACCTCTGTAACTGGAGCCGTAGGCGTTTGTGCCTTAGGGGTGCCTTTTGTTGCAAGTATGGGCCCTAGTGAAAAAGCCAAGGCCGCAGGTGCTCCGGTTGAGTTTGATGTTGCTCAGGTCAAAAAAGATGAGCTCAAGACAGCCGAATGGCGAGGTCAGCCAGTTTGGATTTTAAACAGATCTGAAAAGATGCTCTCAAGTTTAAACGACATAGAGATTTTGACAGATCCCGATTCAAAATCACCCCAACAGCCTACGAATTGTCAAAATGAAACTAGATCTATAAAACCTAATTTACTAGTGATGGTAGGTATTTGTACTCATTTAGGTTGTTCGCCAACCCCTAAACTAAAAAATGGTGGTGACATGGGTAATAATTGGGAGGGCGGATTTTTCTGTCCATGCCATGGATCAAAATTTGATCTTGCAGGAAGGGTTTATAAGGGATCACCAGCACCTACCAATCTTGTGATACCTCCGTATCGTTATATTGATGATAAAACAATAATTATTGGCGAAAGTGAGTCCAACAAAGGATAAATGAAAAAAGATACACATAAACAAATTAAATCTGCTGGTCTGATAGGGTGGGTAGATGAAAGATTTCCTCTTTCCTCATTCATTAAAAATCATTTAACAGAGTATTACGCACCGAAAAATTTTAATTTTTGGTACTTCTTCGGAGCGTTAGCATTATTTACATTTGTAATTCAAATTTTAACGGGTATTTTCTTAACAATGTATTACAAACCTGATGCAGCACAAGCTTTTGCATCAGTAGAATTTATTATGAGAGATGTATCATTTGGCTGGTTGATAAGATATATGCACTCAACGGGAGCCTCTCTCTTCTTTGTTGTAATTTATTTGCATATGTTTCGCGGGTTGATGTATGGCTCTTACAAAAAGCCCAGAGAGCTTTTGTGGCTTTTTGGGGTAGCTATATTTTTACTTTTAATGGCTGAGTCTTTTTTTGGGTACCTACTTCCTTGGGGGCAAATGTCTTACTGGGGCGCACAAGTAATTGTTAACTTATTTGCAACTATCCCTTTTATTGGTCCAGATCTTGCTGAGTGGGTGAGGGGCGACTATTTAGTATCGGATGCTACGCTTAACCGGTTTTTTGCTTTTCATGTGATTGCACTTCCACTGGCACTTGCTGGTTTAATAATGTGTCATCTCGTTGCATTGCATGAAGTAGGTTCTAACAATCCAGATGGAATAGAAATAAAAGATACCAAAGATAAAAAAACGGGTATTCCTTTAGATGGAATTCCTTTTCACCCTTATTACACTGTTAAAGATTTAATCGGGCTCTCTGTATTTTTAATTGTATTTGCTTCAATCATATTTTTTGCACCTGAAATGGGTGGATATTTCTTGGAAGCAAATAATTTTGTTCCTGCAAACCCCTTAGTAACCCCTTCACATATTGCCCCTACTTGGTATTTCACCCCCTTCTATTCGATCTTGAGAGCAGTTCCACCCATCTTAGGAAGTCAATTTCCAGGAGTGGCGGCAATGGGGTTATCTGTATTGATCTTCTTCTTTGTGCCTTGGCTCGATAAAAGCAAAGTAAGGTCTATTAGATATAAAGGGATACTTTATAAAAAATGGTTAGCTGCCTTTGTAGTCAGTTTTATTATTTTGGGTTACTTGGGGACAGTTCCTTCAAACATCTGGGGACAATTTAGCTCAATAATTCCGTTATTGGGTGGCGTTGATGTTGCAACATTTGTTGCCCGTATATTTACTGTGGTATATTTCGCTTTTTTTATAATGATGCCTATTTATAGCAAAAAAGACGTTACAAAAAAGGTTCCTAGAAGGGTCACGTTTTAATGAAAATGTTTGCGATAATTTTTTTATTATATTCATCTATAAGCTTTTCAGCTGAAAATATTGAGCTTTCAAAGGCACCTATTGATTTAACAAATAATCAGTCACTCCAGCGAGGAGCTAAGACTTTTATTAACTACTGTTTGAACTGTCATAGCGCAAATTTCATGAGGTACAGTAATCTACAAGATATTGGTTTATCTGCAGAAACGATCAAGAATGATTTGTTGTTTACGGGGGATAAAATAGGGGACACTATGTCGGTTAATATGTCTGCTAAGGATTCTAAAAAGTGGTTTGGTGCTTCACCACCAGACTTATCAGTTGTCGCAAGATCAAGGGGGGCTGATTGGATTTATAGTTATATGCGAGGTTTTTATAGTGATCCATCTAGACCGATGGGATGGAACAATACGGTGTATGTTAATTCAGCAATGCCACATATTCTCTGGGAGTTACAAGGTGAGCAGATTCTAAACCCCAAAACAAAGAAGTTAGAAAAATTTAGCTCTGGAAAATTAAATGCAAAAGAGTATGATGCGATGATTGCAGATTTGACAAATTATTTAGTTTACATGTCTGAACCTGATCAACTAAAAAGAAAGAAAATGGGATACTATGTGATCGGTTTCTTACTCTTGCTGCTTTTCCTTACAATTAAACTTAAGAAAGAATATTGGAGAGATATAAAATAATACAATGATGAAATTATATTCAAATTCAACAGACCCCTTTAGTCACCGATGCAGAATAGTCCTTTTTGAAAAAGGGATGGATTTTGAGGTAATCGACGTAGATTTAACGAATCAGTCAGAAGATTTATCAATACTAAGTCCTTATTCAGATTCCCCTGTTTTAGTAGAAAGGGACTTGGTACTCACTGATGCAAATATTATTAATGAATATATTGATGAGAGGTTTCCTCATCCTCAACTTATGCCGCCTGATCCTGTGATGCGCGCTAGGGCAAGGTTATTTTTAAAAGATTTCGAAAATGAATTATTTGTTCATATGATTGATATGGACTCATCTGATCAATCAAAAAAAATAGCTGCAAAAAAAATTATTACTGAAACGTTAATCAAATTGACGCCTATACTAAGCAAACAACCATATTTACTTCATGATGAATATTCTATGTTAGATGTCGCGATTGCCCCATTGCTATGGCGTCTAGACCACTATGAGATTAAATTGCCAAATCAAAGCTCTTCAATCTTAAAATATGCAGATAAGCTATTTAAAAGACCCATGTTTGAAGAGGCAATGTCTCCAACAGAAAAAGCAATGAGGTAGTTTTTTTTGGATAAGAGGCCATATCTCATAAGGGCTATTTATGATTGGTGCATTGATATTGAAAACACACCCTACGTGATGAGTCTAGTTGAAAAAAAAACATTGATACCAGATGTTTTAGCAAACTCAAAAGAAATTGTTCTTAATTTATCACCAAAGTCGATTCAAAATTTATATATTGATGACGAGGGAATTTCATTCAAGGGGAGATTTGGTGGTAGCTCTTATAATGTATTCTTACCATTAACATCTATTCTAGGAGTTTATGCAAAAGAGAGTGGGGATGGAATTTTTTTTAGTGAAAATAAAAAGATGTCATCTGATAGTAAGAATATAAATCAAAGCAAATTAAAATCAAAAAAATTGAAACCTCATTTAACTATCGTTAAATGACAAAATTAAGTAGTTTGATTTTAAAAATCTTGATATAGTTACATTTTTTTCGCCCGGTTAGCTCAGTTGGTAGAGCACTTGACTTGTAATCATGTTGTCGCCAGTTCGATTCCGGCACCGGGCACCATAAAACATGAAGGCTTTAATTATTTTTTTTAGAAATTGATGTGATTGTTTTAATTGACAAATTTCTAAAAAGAACGGATAATTTCGGGTTCGGTTTTGGAGGGATGGCCGAGTGGTTAAAGGCGACGGACTGTAAATCCGTTCTCTCAGAGTACGTAGGTTCGAATCCTACTCCCTCCACCACAGTTTATGCTGTGTTTGGAGTATTTAGAGAGGTGTGCGGGTGTAGCTCAGTTGGTAGAGCATTAGTTTTCCAAACTAAATGTCGCGAGTTCGAACCTCGTCGCCCGCTCCAGTATTAAAAGGGAATGTTTTGCCCATGTGGCTCAGTGGTAGAGCACTCCCTTGGTAAGGGAGAGGTCGCGGGTCCGATTCCCGCCATGGGCACCAGATTTTTGGACAATGTTTATTAAAAACTGTTTTATAAGGATAAGAGATTATGGCCTGTCTCTTATACACATCTCCGAGCC
>CAJXQA010000049.1 GCA_913058475.1 uncultured Nitrosomonadales bacterium | reverse complement strand
GATCTACACCTCTCTATTCGTCGGCAGCGTCAGATGTGTATAAGAGACAGAGCATCAACTGCTAAAATTGTTAAATCATCCTTTTGTATACGACCAGATTTAATTATATCTTCAATAATCTTGTTTAATCTTTCGTGGTTTGGAATTTGTTGATACTTTTTAATATAATTTTTAAACCCATCTGCTTCTAGCATGTTTCCTTTGTCATCTCTTATTTCAGTAATGCCATCAGTGAAGATGTACATTGAACTATTTGAGAAACTAATTTTAGTTTCTTTAAATTTAAATTTAGGGGCTATGCCTAAAGGTGGTCCAGCTTCTTCAAAATTAGAAAAGTTTCCATCATTAGAATAAATTAACGGGGGTTCGTGACCAGCATTTGCTAAAGTTAATTCTTTTTTGTTTCTATCATAAATTCCAATCAACATTGTTACAAACATTCCTCTTGAAGTGGTTTCACAGATCTCTGTATTTAAAATATCCAAAAGACCTGCCGCAGAAAAATTTGTTTTACTTAAACATCTATAGAGACTTGATGCTTTTGACATTAGTAATGAAGATTTAATTCCTTTACCCGATACATCTGCAACTCCAAACCCATAAACTCCATTAGATAATTCTGAAAAATTATAAAAATCTCCAGAAACAACTTTTGCAGGAATATTTATTCCAGCAATAGGAAAATTTTCTTTTATATTTTGAGATAGTAATGTTTTTTGAATTTCACCAACAATTTCTATTTCTTTTTCCATTCTATTTTTATCAATCAAGTCTTTTGCCATCTTTGCATTTCTAATTGCTAATGCTGCAGGACCAGATAAAGTTTCTAAAAGTTTTCTATCACTTTCTTCAAAGAGTTTATTGTCTGTTTTTTTATTTAAACAATGAATAACACCAATGCATTCATCTGAAACGATTAATGGAGAGCATAAAACGGAATAAGTTGTAAAGTTTGTTTTATTATCTAAATCAAAATAGAACTCAGCAATTTCTCTTACATCCTTTCTAACATCACCAACTCTTATACATTCTTTCATAAGTGCTGCTTTTCCCATTACACCTTGTGTAATTGGAATTTCAAAGTCTTCTAAGTATGCTTGATGCTTTGATGCAATACATTGAAAATTTTGTTTATCATCATCTATTAAAAAAATGTTAGCGGCTTGGGCATTAATTCTTTTGATAATTACTTCCAATGAGGTTTGTAATGTTTCTTTTAAATCAAGAGTTTTTGCAAACTCTTGGCTCATTTTTGTAACTAATTCTAAGTCTTTAATACTCGTATTATCAACCTTGATTGTTTCTGTTTTTTTAGCACCAAAGAACATGTTATTTATAAATTGATATTCATTAAATTTTTGATAGTTTTGAGGCTGATGGAACTCATTATTCATACTCCCAGTCTCTACTTACACCTTACAGACGCAATGATGCTTGTACAATTTTGCATTGATGGTTTCATAGAACTGTCCTCTAAAATTACCTTATAAGTTGTGTTCTATCTTATAGCATTTATCTTTGGAAGTATATGGGGCAGCTTCAGTAACGTTTGCATTCACAGAATTCCTGATGATATAAGCGTTGTCACAGGACGATCACACTGTCCATCTTGTAAAGCTCAAATTAAATGGCACGATAACATTCCATTATTTTCTTATTTGTTTTTGAATGCCAGATGCAGGCATTGTTCAACTAAAATTGATATCAAGTATTTTTTAGTAGAATTAGTATCAGCAATAAGTTTTGTTGTAATTTTTCATTTCTTTGGAGTTTCGTTAACTACTCTTCTCTTTTTTGTTCTAAGCATCAGCTTTGTGATAATTTTTTTTATTGATTTTAAACATTTCATAATTCCAAATGAATTAACGTATCCTCTTATGATAATTGGCCTATTAAAATCATTTGATCCAAATTTAAATACAACATTGTTTCCAAATTTAGTTAATTCTTTGGCAGGAGGTTTCTTTGGCTACACAATAATTTGGTTAATAATTTTTACTTATAAAAAAATTAGAAATAAAGAAGGAATGGGTTTAGGAGATGCAAAGTTATTGTCTGCAATTGGTTTTTGGTTTGGATGGATGTCAATTCCTTTTATAATATTTTTTTCATCTATAGCAGCACTGATAAGTGTAATTCCAGATTTAATAACTAATAAAAAAAAACTGTCTTCACAAATACCTTTTGGTCCATTTATAATTATTGGAACATTAATCTTTCTTTTTTCAAACGATTATATAAAAATATTTTTAAGTTAGAAAATAAAATTAAAAAAAACAAAAAACTAATTACTTAAATGAATATTTTTTTATTTATAAACATTATTATCTCTGCTTTAAATATATTTATTTTAACTTACGCCTATTCATTAAAGTTTTTTCCATCTAAGTGGAGAAAAAAAGTTGATCAAGATACTATTGTGGGCTTAGCAATTATCTTTATATCTATGCTTAATATGTTTGTATGGATTGGTTATTTTTATATTAAAATATTTTGGTCTTAAAAAAATAGTATAAAAGACTTTTGATTTAAAATCCTACGTCTCTCCAACCACCCTTATTAGATAAAACTTCTCCCGCTAATGCCAATATTGAATAAAGTGTATTTTCATTATCACTTGGGCCCGCAACGTTTGCAAATAATTTGTCTCCAAATATTACTAATTCAGATAACACCCCTTCTCTTACAAAGGTACAATTTTTTCCATTAGCTTCTGAACCTTTAACTAATTTGTGTGAATTATTAGTTCCACACTCATCATCTGCAGCACAAATATATGCATTTCCAATATTACATCTATTTGACCCTGGGGCTGGTTCGTATACTGGAAAATAAACTTGTCCTTTAAATAAAGTTGGAGGTGCTGAAGCTTTTCTATGAGTATTATTGATTTGGTCATCTAAATGAATTACCCAAGCACTTTCTGAGTCTGGACATGAGCTTCCATCAGTATCTCCTGTAACATCAGAACAAACGTCTGCATCATCAATTGATCTAGCATTATTTGCTCCTTGATGCGCTATTAATGTAAAAGATTCATCATTATATGATGGAACAACAACACCGTTTAAATGTTTAAAATTGGGGAAATCAAAATCTCTAATGCCATACAAAATATTATCCATAAATTGCCCTTTATCTCCTAGCTGATTAAAGTCGCCAGTTCCTCCAAACAACCAAAAATCTTTTGTGGTAACTCCTACACCTGCATCCATTGAGAAAAATGTATATCTTTTGTTCGTAGTGTTGGCATCTAATCTAAACAATGTTGTTTGATCGAATAATTCAGCGTCATTCACCGTAGAGTCGGTTAAGTTTATTTTTGTAATTTTACCTTCTCTATCATTTATGTAAACCATTGCTCCACGCCATGGAATTCCAAAGGCTGTATCTGGTGTAATGACAAGTGGGGAAGTTGGTATAGCATTGTTAATATCACTACCTTTGAGTGTTTCAATTACATCATTTCCAAGAGCCACACCTTCTGGTGATGTATCAATAATTGTAATCGGTCCACCATTAGCTTCAGCACCATAAATTCTTCCAGGTTCATCTAGGTCATTTAATTCAACTAAAAATAAAGCAGAGCCAGCACATAAATTGTTATTAGCCATTCCACCACCCATGATTGCTACATATTTGTCATTTGCTGGGTCAGCACTATCACCTTCAATATCAGAGGGTAGCCTTGCAATTCTTGGTGTAGACCAAGTCTCACCTAATTTACTATAATCAAAAGCAGGGTCAATTCCTCTTTCTGCTGTACATGATGTTTGAACAAAAATATTGTTTGTTGTTCTCTCTTCGTTTGAACTTTGACCTATATTAAAAATTTTATCTTCGTTAAAAGTAATTACCAACTCACCATTTAGCATTCTTGCATCTGAAAATGTAACTGGTGAAAATTCACCTCCAACCATCTCTGTGACATTTAACATATTAGGATCTATTGCTTGATTGTTTGGAGTGTTAAGTATTAAATCATTAAAAGTTAAGGTTCGTCCTATATAACAAGACGAAGTTCCATTAGTTGCAAAATTTCCACTCACCTCAGCATTAGTCTGGCACACTGCATTTAGATCTCGAGTTGTAAAAGTTGTTGAGTCGGTACCTCCATCGGCTTGAACCAATCCATTATAATTTGAAGTTACTTTTTTGGCTTCAACTGACCTACTAATATTAGCGGAACCTGAAGAATATTCTTCCTCCCTAATACTTCCTTCATGATCTGCAATATAGACCTTATTATTTATGTAATCATTATAAACAGTGAACATGTGTAATGGTCCTGCACCATCTTTTACTATTGGATTTGTAACATCTAATACTGAAAAACCTGCTCCACCTCTTCCAAACGGAACAAATAATATACTATGCCAACTTTTTGCTCCCTCAATATTACCCTCAGGAGTTAAGCCTTTCATAAATACATCATGGACAACTGGAGAACCGTCTACTCCAAATATTGCATTACTACCTCCTTTACCATTAACTCTTCCATCAAGGCTAGAGTTAATGATTGTAGGTAATTTTCCAATTAATAATGGTGGAAGAAATGCCCATTCTTCGTCTCCCGTTTGGGCATTAAATGCATGAAGCAATCCACTATTTGAACCTGCATATAAAACATCTCTTCTAGTTGCATATGAATTTTTAAAAGCTTGATAATTGTTTGTTGCTCTAAAATAAGCTTCTTGGTTGTTATCAGTAAATTTTAAATCACCATCTGGTGCACCAACTTCAATTAACTGAGAATGATATATGTCACCAAGTACATGATCTCTTAACTCAGTAGTTATACAATCTCCATCATAATCAAAAAAATCTTGGCCAGCTAAAAAGCGCAAAAGACCATTACGTTCCTCTGTTGTGGTATCATCTCCAGTACATGTTGAGCTTGAAGTGTAATAATTATTAATCTGATAGCCCAACTTTTCCATCTCAGTTTCTAAAAGTGGTGCGTTTGTTTCATTAACATTATCCCAATTTCCAATATAGTTTGCATCGCTACTTCCAATTGCTGTCCATATATTTCTACCATCTGCATTACCAGGATCAGCTGTTCCACCAGCTGATTGTAATTTTACACGTTTTGCTGCATCCCAATTTCCTGGACTGTTTTCATCATGATCAACTGTTCCGTCTGAGTTCAATGTTTTTCTTAAGATAGTTCCCTGCCATTCACCATATTGTTCGTAAGCAAATTGCGCTTGATACAATGAGCCTCCTTGCTGAATAGTTGCTGTAATTGATGGAGCAGTAAATGACAAACGTTCAGCTAAGATTTGTCTAATTTTTTGTGCAAGTGTTGTTTGAAGTTCTAAAGGAGTTTTGGCTACAATTGTGGCCTCACAGTCTTGATTTCCAGCAGCATCGCATGAACCAACTACAGCTAATTCATCAAATTGTGTCATTCCAGCATCCCTTATGCCAGGTCCATAAGCAACCATTAAACTTTTGACACCTAAATCAGTTCTTAACCTTGTAAGTCTATCTTTAGTCTCTCCAATACCACCATCTGAATCTGTCCCTGTACCAGACATCATACCATCACCAATAACAATTACATAATTTAACTGACAATCAGAGTCTGGATCGTGAGGAGATACAGGGCCAAAAAAATAATCATGAGCAATTTGAGAAAAGGCCTCAGAGTCTGTTCCAAAGCTTGTGTTAATAGTTTGAACAACTTGAATAGCTCTATTAGCACCCTCTGGACTAATCCCAACATTTAAACAAGAATTTATTGAACATACTTGACTTGTACCTGCTGGATGGATCCCTTTCCAACCTTCATAATATTGACACCTTGTATTATTTCTATGACAGTAGCCTCCACCCCCAGGGTTTCTGTTTTTGGAGTAGGCTTTTTCACCAGCATTCCAATGACCAAAACCAAAATTTGCACCACTAGTTAAGCTGCTATCAGATAAAACTGCAATAATTGCTTTTTTGGCCCCATCCATTCTTGAGTCTAGCGTTCCCCCATATGCAATTTGCCAGGCATCATCTTTTTTAGTTGCAGTAAAAAGGCTTTCAGTTAATTCATCAACATGACCACTGTGGCTAAATATAATTCTGTCCCCTACTATATTTAGAGCGCTCACACTATCTGTTATTCTAATATCTTCAGCATCTAAACTTCCTGCAGTTTCGTCACGGTTTGAATTTGAATTAGGGGTTCCTGCAGTGACTGTTGCTGTACAAACTGTATCTGAAGTCCATTCAACCCTTTGAACTGTATTGTTTCTACCCGCAACATACATTACATCATCATCGCTACTCGATATATCGAAATTCTGAATATCTCTTACTTGGGTTCCAGTAGCACCAGCAGATCCACTACACTTCCTAAAATGAAAAGCGCTGCTTTGTTGAATTACTGGCACTCCATTAACTATTGTTGTTTGATAACCATATACATGGTTATCATCAGAAACATACATTACAGTTGAGTCGCTATTTAACCTTAAACGAGCTCCATCGTATAATCTTCCATATTGAGTGGTACTATTTTTACCTCTGTCTGTTTTTTTTCCACATTTTCCATCATTTAAATTACAAGTTTGTTGGTAAGCATTATTACCCTCTCTACCATAGGCTGCTACAATAATATCTCCATCAGCATCAATACTAATATCAAAACCCCTAGGTCTATGACCATTAGCATTAACACCATCTATATTCATAGCAAGTCTGCATCTATATTGATCGTCGACAGCAATAATGGAACTACGATTATTTTTTGGTTGATATTGACCTATAAATAAAAGATTTTCATTACTAATATTGGTTCCACCAACAGTTACTCCAGTTACATAACGTACTTCATGCAACATTCTATTTTCTGTAACCCTGTAATTGGTTCCTCTGCCTCTATGATTTATATTATTGTCACAAGTCCGGTCAGTATCATCATTAGCCCACCATATAGATCTTTCATAAGTATCTCCATTATCTTTTTTCCCTGAAAAGTTAATTCTCTCTCCTGAAGAATTAACCATATATAATCCCCCATCCTGCTTAGAAGCATTCGTAAAAACTCTATTGCCGTTCCAATCAGTAGCTGCTGAAGTGAGGGCTGGAAAACCATCTCCAATTCTAGCAGTCATACTAGCAGAGCTATCTAATAAAATTAAAATATTAGCTGGCACATCACCCTCTCCAGAGCCTGGGGGTAATGGTTTTGCATTTGTAAATTGATTAAAGTTTAAAATTAAAATCAATAAGCCTAATATTTTATATATTTTTTTCATAAATTAAAATTTCTACTACATCATAATTTCTTGGACATTGGGTCCAAACAAAAACTGCTTAAACTCAGGTTTAGAGATGGTTAAGGTTTCATAATTTCCATCTATAAATTCAACTCGCCCATAAACTACATTCTCACCAAAAGATGATAAGGTTGTTCCTCCAGTCCATTTTTCATCAATATCCTCCTCAGTTGAGTAGCCTAAATAAATTTTAGCAAAATTTAAAATTTTACCATTTTTGGCTTCACCATATGGGCCCTCAATTTCAGTTGCAATAATTTTGCCCTCTTTAATAAATACTTTTATCAAAGTATTTTCTAATTCAGAGTTCTCACATAAACTTAGGCTGTCATATTCTTTAACTAAGGTAAAAGAATCGCTACCTTCATAAGTGGGGTCATCAAGATAATCATATTTTTCGATAATATTTAAAATTGGAGTGCCAATCTCCTCTTTTAAAAATTCACATGCAACACTAACATTTGGTGCACTAAAATTTATTAAAAACAACATTAAACTTATTTTAAATAAAAATTTCATACAATTTTTTAAACAAATTAAGAATATTAATAAATCTAAATATCTTTCTTTGTCCCCATTTTAGGTCTTAACCTGATAATATAACTAATGTTTCTAGAGGTATTAAGATTTCAGGATCATCTATATCAGTAAGCGCTGATCCTTTTGGCATTAAATATCCACACCCATATAATTTATATGCATTCCCCTGCTGTTGAGCATTAGTTGATGTTTTTTTTAAACTAGTACCAGCACCCTTAAACGTTGATCTTCCAACATTGATCACAAAAAATTCCCATCTATATCTTTTCATATGTTCAATTTCTTTATCAGGAGCACTATCAGCAGTTAATATCGGTTCAACCAATTCTCCAAAATTCCAAAGAGTTTGATGGACAGCCACTAATGTGTCTGTCTCTTATAC
>CAJXQA010000048.1 GCA_913058475.1 uncultured Nitrosomonadales bacterium | reverse complement strand
CCTCTCTATTCGTCGGCAGCGTCAGATGTGTATAAGAGACAGTTTCAAGGGAGAGAGTATTGATTTAAGAATCAATTTTCCACAGGCAGAAGGTGAAGACCCAGCGATTATTAATACAGATTTAATTGGTGTATTTGATTTCGCCACACTAAAAATAGCTTTTTTTGGAAATTTTATTCAAGGACAGATGTTTGATTCTTTAATGGCGTATTTTAATACAATAAAGGTTGAAATTACCAACCCTCACAAAATTTATTTCGATATCCCATCAGATGAATACAGTCTAAATGGATACGTGGCAGCTAAATTAAAAGCAAAGGAATTATGCGAAGAGATTGTCAAAACAACAAGTCTATGAATAATAAATAAAGTGGTGTAGTTTACTTACAGGGGGAAGTAAATGACTCAAGAAAAGCTATCAAAACTAAATCAGGCAACTGAAATTATTCAATTGCTTAGGGAAGGTCGTAATGATGAAGCTTTGATGCTTTTTGAGAAATATGGATTTAGAAAGGAGTTTATCGGTTTCGCAATGAAAAGGAATATTAATTATGATGATGCGAGTGACTTAGTGCAAAAATTTACTATTGATAAGCTTTATATGAAATCAAATTCCATAAAAAATATTGAATTTGCCAGAACGTGGATGTACCGCGTCTTTAGTAACATGGTAAATGATCAGGGCAGGATGTTAAAGAAAAATAGAGAGGTTCCTTTAGATGAAGATAGAGATCAATCTCAAGCACCAAAAATATCGGATGAGATAAGTCAGACACGCTCTGGTTGCGTTCAAGAACAATTGGCAAAATTTCGTGAAGCTGAACCAAAAAGGGCAGAAGTGTTGGATTATATTTTGCTAAATAAAGGCACTGAGGAGATCAGGTTGATTATTGGAAGATCGTACGGTGCTACAAGAGAATATATGAGTCAATGTAGGAAAAAATTTAGATCATTTACAGAGATATGCAATGAAATTGAAGAGTAAATAAGATGAAGAATAAAGAACAAAAAATACTTCAGGATTGGATAAATACACTCCAAGGAAGCGAAGTGAGCGGGATAGATTCTAAAACAAGACTCGAGGCTCGTCTTTTAAGAAATGCTTGGATTGCTGAAAACAAAAGAATTGAAAATGAAATACCTGACCAAGATGATGTTTTTTACCAAAATGTGAGGGAGGCTATTGCGAAGAGAGAAGCTAATAAGCCTTCAAAAGACCTATGGACAACTTTTTTTGAAAATAAATTTAAAGCATTTCTAATTATTATTCTTGGGACAGGTTTGGTCTACGCCTCAAAAAAAACTTATGACGGAGTTGTATCCGTTGCAAATGAATTAAATCATATTATTCTGGCAAAAGAGACTGGCAACGAAACGATAAATAATAAAACTAACGATAAAGGTTTTTGGAACGAACATTTTGATAAACATGGAGGATTTACAGGCTTCTGGTCTCGATATACCCCTGGAGAAGGTGAGAAAATATTACCTATAAATATGGATGACAACCTATGTTCTTATAATGCAACCTTAAGCCTTGAGAATTGTTTGGCATTAGCAAATCAATATGATTCAAATGCCAGATTTAATCTGGGCCTTATGTATGAACTTGGTGTTAATGTTGACCAAAGCTACGTTCAGGCATTTGAGTGGTATAAAAAATCATCCTCACTAGGAAATGAGGACGCAAGATCGAACATGGAGTATTTAATTAAAAAAGGGTTAGTTTATTAAATTTTAGAATTATATTCCTGACAATTACCTTTATTTTCGTCTACCTAATATATAAATAAATATTTAAAAGGTAGGTTATGAAAATTAAAAGTTTATGCTTAACATTTGTTCAATTAGTAATGTTTTCCTCACTCGGTTATTCTCAGGAGAAATGCCAAGATGGTGATTTCTGGCAAACATGGTTTGAAGAAAATCAATTTGTTGGCTTTGGAAATCTGCCGACGACAAATCAAATTGGAAATGCTCAATTAGATAAAGCTAATCAGTATTATCTCGGTAACAATTTAAATAAAGATTACTCAAAAGCCTTAGAGCTTTACAAAAAAGCAGCAAGTAATGGCATAGATGAGGCTAATTTTAGTCTTGGCTTGATGCATCATTATGGCAAAGGCAAGCTGGTTAGTTATGAGGAGGCTTATGATTACTACTATAAATCAGCTTTAAATAATAATCCTGAAGCTCAATTTAATCTTGGCTTGATGGAAAGATATGGGCTGGGTAGACCAATAAACTTAGAGAATGCATTTAATTGGTTTAAAAAATCTTCTCGACAGCAAGTATCTAAAAATAGATATCAATGTGAAGCATTTAGAGTGGGTCTTGTTGAAGCTCAATATAATTTAGCGCAAATGTATCACTATGGTCTGGGTACTCAAAAAAATCTTACCTATGCAGCAATGTTATATGAGATAGCAGCAGAACAAGGTATGAAAGAGGCTCAATTTAATATCGCACAAATTTTACATTATGGCCCTGATGAATTTCTAAACCATGAAAAGGCTTATGATTGGTATCAAAAAGCTGCAAATCAAAACATACTCGAGGCCGAATTTAATCTTGGCCTAATGCATCAATATGGCCGTGGCACCTTTCAAGATTATGTATTGGCAAGGCAACATTATCTCAAGGCAGTTCAGGCTGAAATAGCCGAGGCTGAGCTAAATCTTGGTTTTTTATATTATTACGGCCTTGGGGTACCAGTAAATTCTTCGATTGCATTTGAATACTTTATAACCGCCTCCAAAAAAGACTTACCCCAGGCACATTACCATCTCGGGTTGATTTATAAGGATGGAAATGGAGTCCAAAAAGATAATCTAGTAGCAAGTCAATGGTTTAAAAGAGCCTCCTCTTTGGGTGTTATTGAAGCAACATCGATGATTAAAGAGATCTCAATGCGGAAATCTAAAGTAGAAATAGAGGCAACAAGAAAAGCTACAGCATCATGATAAAAAATTATCTAATAAAAGGTATAATTATTTTATTTGCTGCCGCCACTCTTTTTCTTATCCTTGAACAAAAAGTTGATGAAAGAATTGCAATAATGCAAAAAATAAACAACAACCAAACAACATAATTTCACTCTTATGTCCATGCACAAGATGTATAATAATTTATTAAAATAAGGAATTTTTATGAGCTTAGAAAAAAGACAAATTGATATTGGTATTAATGATGCAGATAGACAACAAATTGCTGAAGGACTTTCAAAACTCTTAGCAGATACGTATACACTTTATCTAAACACGCATAATTTTCATTGGAATGTGACAGGCCCAATGTTCAATACTTTGCATTTAATGTTTATGGATCAATATACCGAGTTGTGGAATTCGGTTGATGTCATCGCAGAAAGAATTCGAGCTTTAGATCATTTTGCGATTGGTTCATATAAAGATTTTTCTCAATATTCATCAGTTAAAGATGCACCGTCAAATCCTCCGAAGGCAGAGGAAATGGTTGCACTTTTAGTTGAAGGACACGAGACCGTAATTAAGACTATCCGAAGTATATATGGATTAGTTGGAGCTGCTAGTGATCAGGCTTCAGAAGATATGTTGACACAAAGACTAAATGTTCATGAAAAAAATGCGTGGATGCTCAGAAGCCTTCTAGAAAAGTAAATCTAAGTAAATCTAAGTAAATTGAAGCTAAAATTTAGATAACATATCTTAAAATAATTAATGAAAAAAATAATAGATATTAATAATCCTGAGAATGATCAGTTTCTAGACATTATGAAAGAGCTGATGGAAACCTCAGAGCTTAAAAAAATAATGCCAGCAATTTCTATGTTCGGAAGTGCAAGAACAAAACATAAAGATAAGTATTACCTGATGGCCGAGGATGTTGCATTCGATTTATCTAACTTAGGATTTTCTATTATCTCTGGAGGTGGACCTGGGATCATGGAGGCAATTAATAAAGGTGCCTTTCGTGGTAAATCTAATAGCATTGGCCTAAATATTATTTTGCCACATGAACAAGAACCAAATAGTTTTCAAGATATTAGTTTTAATTTCAAATACTTTTTTACGAGAAAAGTGATGTTTGTTAAATACGCATCAGCATATGTTGTCTTCCCAGGGGGATTTGGAACACTTGATGAACTATTTGAGGTGATGACTTTGATGCAGACTGGAAAAATACAACAATTTCCAATTATTTTGGTGGGTAAAGAATTCTGGTCAGATTCGTTGGCATGGATAAAAAGTGAATTATTAGGGAATAAACTAGTAGGAGATGAAGATTTAGATTTAATTCAGCTAGTCGACAACAAAGAAGATATTAAGCAGTGCATTGAAGATTTTTATACAAGTGAAGGTAATAATTATTGCCTAATTGAACACAAGAACTTGCTATAGGAACCTATCCTACCAACGTCGTAAAAAGATAGGTAAAAAAGATTATTAGATGGATAATTCCTTGCAAAGCATTTGTTTTCCCCAAAGATAGCGTTATTAATCCCACAAAGACGGTAAGAAAAAGGAGCAACATACTTAGTGGAGGAATTCCTAAACTGAGTGGTAAATTAAAATAGATTGAAATCCCTGCAACAGCCGGGATAGTAAGTCCAATACTTGCAATTGCTGATCCAAGAGCTAAGTTTATACTCGATTGAAGTCGATTTTCACGGGCAGCCCTTATGGCAGCAAGACTCTCAGGGAGGAGAACAATAGCGGCAATAATAATTCCTACCATTGCTTTTGGTGCGTCTACTTTCAGAACCCAATCTTCAATGGTTGGGCTAAGTAGCTTAGCTAAGCTAACTACTATCAATAGCGAGAGAAATAACAGAGCTCCATTTATTATTAAATTGTTATTAGGTTTTATAGAGGAGGTTTTAGAGTTTATTTTTTTTGGAGATAATAAAAAATATTCTCGATGCGTTATTGTTTGAAAAGCAATAAAAGCACAATAGAGTATTAGTGATGAAACACCGGCAAAAATTAACTGACTTGTTGAGAATGTTGGTCCTGGCGTACTTACTGTAAAAATTGGTAAGACAAGGCTAAAGGTTACCAACACAACCAGAACAGCTAAAGCAGTATGTGTACCTGCTGATTTAAAAGTCAATTCACGATGGCGTAACCCCCCTAAAAAAATGCATGAGCCAATCACACCATTTCCTATGATCATAACTGCAGCAAAAACAGTATCTCTAGCAATAAATTCTGATCCATCTATTCCAGATAGCATCATCGAAACAATCAGAGCGACTTCAATAATAGTGATACAAATTGCAAGGATGAGTGATCCAAATGGCTCACCAACTTTAACAGCAATTTTTTCTGCGAAGTGAACGGCACCTAAAATTACAAAAATTAGTAGCAAAAATAGCGATGTTAAAAAAAAGGGATTACTTATAAAATTTTCCATATTAGAATGATATTAAATTATTTTTATGAATAAATCTTAAATTAACATTTGGAATAAATAAAAATTAACAACCCATTAAAAAGTGAAGTGAAATTAATTGTCAGGAAGGAGCTTTTTGAGGTGAGTTTTTATGGGAATTGGACAACAGGATCATTTAGCTCGGGAGTAGAAGAATTACTTTTGAGGCTAGATAATCATCCAAAGATTAAAAAGTTAACTTTCTCTACAAAAAAATTAGATGATTGGGATAGCTTCTTTATGGCTCAATTAATACTTATCATGGATTTTGCTAAGAGAAAAAAAATAACTATTGATACCAAATCTCTTCCGAAAGGCATTCAGGGCCTTCTAGAGCTCGCCTATTCTGTTCCAGAAAGAGAGGGGGCAAGAAAACAAAAGAAAAAAACCTCCTGGATTGAATTAATTGGTAATAGCTTGTTGAGTGCGAAAGTTGAACTAAAAAATTTAGTCACTTTTCTTGGCGACCTCATTCAAAGCTCATTTTCTCTAATTAAAGGAACAGGCCGTTTTCGTTTTGTTGATTTGATGACGTACATACAGGATTGTGGGCCTGCATCATTACCTATCGTCAGTTTAATTAGTTTTTTAGTCGGCTTGATATTAGCATTTGTAGGTGCACTTCAATTGTCATTATTTGGGGCTCAAATGTATCTTGCCGATCTCGTTGGATTGGGTATGACGCGGGAAATGGGTGCACTCATGGTGGGTATTATAATGGCTGGGCGAACGGGGGCCTCATACGCTGCACAGATAGGTACGATGAATGTAAATAGTGAGATAGATGCTTTAAAAACGATGGGATTTAATCCTATGGAATTTTTAGTGATGCCACGCATGTTGGCATTAATTTTAGTGATGCCACTGCTATGTCTCTATGCTGACTTCATGGGTATGTTAGGAGGAGCTGCTGTAGCCATAGGTTTATTTGATATTTCCTCGACAGAATATTGGACGAGAACTGAATTGGCAGTCCAACTTAAGGATGTGCTAGTTGGTTTATTTAAAGCATCAATTTTTGGAATATTAATTGCCTATTCGGGTTGCATTAGAGGTATGCAGTGTGGTCGTAGTGCTTCAGCGGTTGGTGATGCTGCAACATCTGCGGTAGTGACGGGAATTATTTTCATCGTTATTTCTGATTCACTCATAACGATATTATTTAATCAGCTTGGAATATAAGTAAAATGACTCAAGCTTGCATTACGATAAAAAAAATGACCATGGCCTATGGTGACTTTATCATTCAGAGAGATTTAGATTTTAAAATCAATCAAGGTGATATATTTGTAATAATGGGTGGAAGTGGTTGTGGTAAAAGCACATTGATGATGCATCTGATTGGAATGATTGTTCCTTCAAAGGGCGATATTTACTATGGTAAGGAAAATTTGTGGGGCTCTAATGCTTCAAATCAGAGATTGTTGCTAAATAAAACTGGAGTTCTTTTTCAAAGCGGCGCTTTGTTAAGCTCGATGACATTAGGTGAAAATATTGCCCTACCTATTGCAGAGCATACGGAGTTAAATAAAAAGAATATTCAAGAAATTGTAGACTACAAACTCTCCCTTGTGGGCTTAGCAGGCTTTAGTGATTTTTACCCTTCAGAAATTAGTGGAGGCATGCAAAAGAGGGCGGGGCTAGCAAGAGCGATGGCGCTAGACCCTGAAATTTTGTTTTTTGATGAGCCGTCAGCGGGTCTAGATCCGATAAGTTCTAAATTACTTGATGATTTGATTTTGAGTTTGAGGGATAATTTAAATGCTACTATAGTGATGGTAACTCATGAGCTAGCAAGTATATTTGCAATCGGGAGTAATTCGGTTTTTCTTGACCCAGAGTCAAAAACAATGATAGCTGAGGGTGACCCAAAGAAATTATTAAAAACATCTCAAGATGAGAGAGTAATTAAATTTTTATCAAGAAGTAAAAAAAAATGAGAATATTTAATTTATGAGTAAGCAAGTAAGCCCCACTTTAATTGGTTCTTTTTTTCTTGCCGCCTTAGGACTTGTGATTATCGCAATAATAATGTTTGGCGGTGGTAATTATTTTGAAAAAAAAGATCAATTTGTTTTATTTTTTCATGCAGAAAATAACTTAAATGGTTTGAATGTGGGTGCTCCTGTAAAGCTTGAGGGAGTTCAGATAGGTGAAGTAAAAGAGGTCGCACTTTTATTTGATGATGAAACTATGGAAGTAATTAAGCCAGTTGTTATTGAATTAGATTATAAAAATATTCTTGATGATAAGACAGATAAAGGCTTTAACCCAAAATCACCAGGCAAAGAGAAAGAAGTTTCTATAAAAAACCTGATAAAAAAAGGACTAAAGGCACAATTAAAAACACAAAGTATGTTGACAGGCTTGTTATATATTGAGTTTCAATTTACACCTCAAGATGAGACAGTGATTACGGGTATAAAATTTCGCAATCTAAAAGAGCTTCCTACAACAACCAATGCGACTGAAGACCTTAAAAGAGAGGCTCAGAAAGTTGTAGATAGAATTGGAAAGCTACCTTTAGAACAAATCGTGGAAGATTTAGCAGTCAATATGCATGAGATAAAGGTTATTTTGACATCACAGTCACTTAAAGAAGATCGTCAGGGGGTGAACCAATCAATCAAAGAAATGGAAAAATTATTAACTAACCTAAATGAAAACTTTACACCGCTCATGTTAAATTTAAATGGAACGATGAAGGATACTCGAGTTGTCGTGCAAGAATTTTCAAGAGAGATAAAACCTGTATTGAGCTCCTTAGAAACTGTCTCTTATACACATCTGACGCTGCCGACGAATAG
>CAJXQA010000047.1 GCA_913058475.1 uncultured Nitrosomonadales bacterium | reverse complement strand
TCTCTATTCGTCGGCAGCGTCAGATGTGTATAAGAGACAGACCATGCATTGCATATAGATCATTCGCACTTTGAACCAAGTCGTGGGCAGAGTCTATTAATGTTCCATCTAAGTCAAATAAAACTTTTTTAATCATTAACTGATGATACTTCGACAATATAATTCACAGAAGTATCTTGGGATAGCTTGTATTTTTGTGTGATGGGGTTATATGTCATACCTATAATTGAATCAAATGATAGGCCATTAGAGTTCGCCCAGGCCTGCAATTGACTCGGTTTAATGAATTTCTTGTATTCATGCGTGCCTTTTGGTAATAAGTTTAAAATATATTCAGCCCCAATAATTGCAAATAGAAATGCTTTTAAGTTTTTATTGATTGTTGAAAAGTATATTTTACCACCAGGCATTAAGAGCTTTGAGCATGTGTTTATTATCGAATTAGGATCAGGGACATGCTCTAACATTTCTAAACAGGTAATAACATCAA
This sequence comes from uncultured Nitrosomonadales bacterium, assembly GCA_913058475.1. Taxonomy (GTDB): domain Bacteria; phylum Pseudomonadota; class Gammaproteobacteria; order Burkholderiales; family Methylophilaceae; genus BACL14. The sequence continues at coordinate 7,786 of CAJXQA010000047.1, read as the reverse complement.
ATCTTTCATCCGTATTTTTATAAAAATCTTCAATATTAATATGCTTATATTTAACTTTTATGCCGCTTTCTTTTGCATGTAGTTTGGCTATTTTTATAACCCTGTCGCCCTGATCTATACCAGTCACATCGGCACCTTCATTAGCAAGAGATTCTGAGAGAATTCCGCCGCCACAACCAACATCCAAAATCTTTTTGCCTTTAATATTGACTGATGATTTTATGAAATTCAATCTTAAAGGATTTATTTCGTGAAGCGGCTTGAACTCACTAGTTGGATCCCACCACTTATGTGCTAACAAGTTAAATTTTTCAATTTCTTGAATGTCTACGTTGTTTTTATTTTTGTTTTCCATGATTTTGCTATATTTGTTAATTTATCCAAATCAATATTTTCTAATTGACCTGCATTAAGCTTTAATGTTCCATTGATCCAAACATAATCTACTCCACCTTGATTTCCATTATAGAGAAGGCTAGAAAGCGGATTATATACTGGTTGGGTAAAGATTGAATCTAAATTAATAGCAACAATATCTGCTTTTTTCTTTAACTCAATAGAGCCTATTAGCTCACCTTTGTTCATAGATTTAGCAGCGTTATAGGTTGCCATTTTAAAGGCTACATTAGAATCTAAAATTTCTGGTTTATGGTTTATACCTTTTCCTAAAAGAACAGCCATCCTCAACTCCTCAAACATATCTAGTCTATTATTACTTGCTGAGCTATCAGTTCCAATTGAGACATTCATACCCAAATCAAGCATTTTAGATATATCGGCGATACCACTTCCTAAGATAAGATTTGATGAAGGGTTATGCACGACATTAACATTATTCTGATTTAATAAATTCAAGTCTTGCTCACCAACGTGCGTACAGTGAGCTGCGACTAAATTTGGGCCTAATAAACCCAAAGCACCAAATCTCTGAATTGGACTGACTTTAAATTGGCTTATGCTATTTTTTATTTCCTCCATAGTCTCATGAAGGTGGGTATGGATAGGTAAATTTAGCTGTTCTGCATAAGTCCCCACTAGACTCAATGTTTTATCCGATGTTGTGTATGGTGCATGAGGTGCTAAAGAAGTTGAAATTAAATCCTCATCTCTCCATTGATCTCTAAAATCCAAGCCTTTTTTTAAATAATCTTCTGGGTCTGAAGCGTAGTTTGTTGGGAACTCCATTACCACTAACCCAATATTTGCTCGCATTCCCATTTCAACGGCAGCCTCTGCTGTCTCATTGGGGTAAAAATACATATCATTAAAAGTAGTAGTGCCCGTCTTGATCATTTCCGCTATTGCAATTAGTGAGCCATCTTTAACAAAGGCCTCACTGACATGTTGCTTTTCTGCAGGCCAAATATGGTCTTCTAACCAAGATTTTAATGGTAGATCGTTTGCATATCCTTTTAATAAAGACATTGCCGCATGCGTATGGTTGTTGATAAGGCCAGGAATAATTATATGGTCAGATAATGCGAATACATCATCCGCTTCATATTTATCAAAAACACTTTTTGTGGGAAGGATATCAAAAATCTCATCTTCCAAAATTACAATTGAATGATCCTCAAGAAGTGTATTAATTTTATCTGCTGTGTAAATCCACGAAGCTGAGATAATTGAGTTTACTTTTTTAATCATAGATTAAAAACTGACCTAATCAAACGGATGCTTAATTAGTATAGTTTCATCTCTTTCTGGACCTGTAGAAATTATATGAACCGGGACATCACATAACTCTTCAAGCTTTGAAATATAATTTTTTGCATTTTTTGGAAGATCATCCCAATTTTTAGTTCCAAAGGTATTTTCAGTCCATCCAGGCATATCAATAAGTATTGGCTCACAATTTTCTGTTTGATCGGCACCTAAGGGTAAAAGATCAATCTTATTATCACCATTTTTATATCCCACACAGATCTTTAAGGTTTTAATGCCATCAAGTATATCTAGCTTTGTAATACAAAGCCCGGATAACCCATTAACCATCGCAGACCGCCTCAATGCAGCTGCATCAAACCAACCACACCTTCTTGTTCGTTGGGTCACCGTACCAAACTCCTTCCCTTTTGTAGACATTTGAAAACCAGGTGAAGATTCGTCATCTATATCTAGTTCGCTTGGAAATGGCCCGCCGCCTACTCTGGTGGTATAGGCTTTTGTTATACCAAGCACATAGCTAAGCATGGATGGGCCTACGCCTGTTCCGGCAGATGCTTGCCCTGATACACAATTAGAGGAGGTTACAAAAGGATATGTCCCATGATCAATATCCAATAAGGCACCTTGTGCTCCCTCAAATAAAATACTTTTACCCGACTGGTTAACCTCGTAAAGTTTTTGTGAAACATCACAAACAAAAGGCTTAATAAATTCAGATTGGCTTATCATTGAATCAAACTGTTTATTGAGGTCAATCGGTGTTGAATTTAGATATTTTGTTAAAACAAAGTTATGATAGTCGAGCGTCTCTTTAAGTCTACTTAAAATATCTTTTGGATTTAAGAATAAATCATAAACCTTGAACGCCCTTCTAGCAACTTTATCCTCATAGGCGGGACCAATCCCCTTGCCAGTAGTCCCAATTTTTTTATTCTTTGATCGAATAGCTTCTCTGGCTCTATCTAGCTCAACATGATAATCAAGAATCAAAGGACAACCAGCACTAATATTCAACCTACCCCTAACAGTAATGCCATTTTTCTCAAGACCATCAACCTCTTTGCTTAAATGATTGATATCCAAAACTACACCATTGCCTATGTAGCATTCAATTCCTTCTCGAATAATCCCAGAGGGAACTAGATTGAGTTTGTATTCTTTTTGTTTTGAACCTTGACCAATAACAAGAGTGTGTCCTGCGTTATGACCTCCTTGAAATCGTGCAACCGCTGAAGCATGATCTGTTAACCAATCGACGATTTTTCCCTTACCTTCATCACCCCATTGCGTCCCAATAACAACTACATTTTTAGCCATAATGATATTTTCTTAAGTTAATAAGTTGTTAATGATAAACCTTAAGTCGATAGAAAAACCAGTCGCTGGTCTCATATCAGCAGAAAATTTATTCATATTATCGTAACGACCGCCTTGTGCTAACGCTGAATTAAATTTTTTTGCATAAGCTGAATACACCATACCCGTATGGTATTGATAACCTTTAATATCTGAAAAATCAAAGCTAATTTCAACATCCATTTTCTTTAGGTTTTCACAAATTCTAGTGAGTGATTTAATCACATCATTTGCAACAGACTGGTCTGGTAATAATTTATTTAGATTTTTTAAGATGGACTCATCTCCATAAAGATCAGTTAGAGATATAATTTTTTTTGTTATATCGTTATTACTTTTTTTAGAAAGAATTTTTTCTATTTCGATTTTATCCTTTAGCATCATGGCATTACCAAGCATTAATTCCTCGCTAGGCAATAAATCGACTTCATTCTTCAATGAATTATAGACATCTAGATGATTAATATCAAAGACAATATCTTTAACATCAAGCGCATTTAAAGACTGGATCAATAACTTTTGTATTTCCATATCTGCATCTAAACCTGGATTACCAAAGTATTCTGCCCCAACTTGTAACAACTCACGAGGTTGTTTGCTGGAAGAATTAGCCCTTAATACTGAACCTGCATAACATAATTTATTAATGCCTTTCTCTCCCATTTGAGAGTCGATTCTAAAAGCCTGAGTCGTCAGGTCAGAGCTTATGCCCATCATCTTTCCTGTCATTTGATCAACAACTTTATAGGTTTCGAGATCTAAATCCCTACCATAAGCATTTAGGGAATCAGAGAATTCAAGCATAGAAGGAAAAATGAGTTGATATCCATTTTTAAGATAAAGATCTAGGAGAAGTCTTTTTTTTGTTTCGATTGCTACTGCTTTTTCAGGGAAGATATCTTCTGCGTTTTCAGGAAGAAGCCATTGACTCATTTAGTAGATTCCAATAAATATAACCATTATGCCAATAATCACAGATAAAAGTCCATAGTACTTTATTTGGCCATTTTTTTGGTTTGTTATTCTATTGAACGTATCCTTCCATAGTTGCGTAAAAAATAAAGGAAATATGCCTTCAATAACTAAAACCAGACCAATCGCTAGAACAATAGAGCCACTCAATTACTTGCTATCAGGGCTTTTTAAGAACTTGAAAAAGTCAGAATCAGGATCAAGAACTAAAATATCATCTTTTCCTTTAAAGCTTTTTCTGTAAGCCTCAAGACTTCTAAAGAAATCGTAAAACTCTTGATTTTTTGAGAAAGCTTCAGCATAGATTCTAGATGCACTCGCATCACCTTCTCCTTTTATCTTTTGTGCATTCTTATAAGCTTCTGTAATAATAATATTTCTTTCTTTTTCAGCAACAGCTCTAATTTTTTCTGAATCAGCAAAACCTTGTGATCTAAGCTCATTCGCAACTGATTTTCTTTCAGCATTCATTCTCTGGTAAACAGATTGACTTACCTCCTCGGGAAGATCAACTCTCCTGAGTCTCACATCTAATATCTCAACACCAATCAATCTTGATTCCCTATCAGCACCTTCCTGAAGTATGCCCATAATCTCTGATCTTTGCCCAGAAACAACTTCTTGAATTGTTCTTTTACCAAATTCGGCACGAAGCCCATCATTCACAGTTTGCGTTATTCTTCTCTCCGCTTGTCTTTCATCACCGTTAACTGATACATAATACTTTGATGGATCTGTGATTCTCCATTTTATGTATGAATCCACCAATACGTTTTTTTTCTCACTTGTAATAAACCTGTCTGGCTGTTCTGACTCATAAGTTAATATTCTTTTATCAAAAAATCTTACATTTTCGACAATTGGAGTTTTAAAATAAAGGCCCGGATCTTTTTTAACCGAAACAATCTCACCCAATCTAAAAACTAACGCAAACTCCCTTTGATCAACAGTGAACGTAGAAAGACTTAATAAAATTAATAAAACAATGAATGATACGAGTATTCTTGATAGTTTTCCCATAATATTTACCTTATATCCCTTTCGCGTTCTCTAAATGCACCCCTAGAACGATCTGTTAATGAATTAATGACATCTGATGCAGATACATCAGGATTTGTTTGGCTTGATGCCTGACTTAGGTCGATATCTTCACTATTATTTTTGCTTGAATTATTAATAATCTTATCAAGCGGGAGATAAATAAGACTATTTGATCCTTTTTGATCGATAATAATTTTACTTACTGTTGACATGATCTGCTCTTGAGTTTCTAAAAATAACCTTTTTTTAGTCACTTCAGGGGCTCTTATGTATTCAGCTAAAATCTGATCGAAACGGCTAGCATTACCCAGTGCTTCATTTTCAATTGATATTTTGTATCCATTTGCTTCGGCAGTGAGTCTTGAAGCTGTACCTCTTGCCTTAGGAACGATATCGTTTGCGTATGCTTGTCCTTCATTTTTTTGTCTCTCAAGATCTTGTTTGGCCTTAACTGCGTCGTCAAAAGCAGCCTGAACTTGTTGAGGTGGTTGAACATTTTGCAGGGTGACACTGGTAATATTAATACCGGTTTTATATAAATCAAGAATGGACTGCACCAGATCTTTTGTTTTTATTGCAATCTCTTCCCTTCCTTCAAATAAAACAAAATCCATATCACTCTTTCCAACAACCTCTCTAATTGCAGTTTCTGCAGCACCTCTAACAGAACCTTCAACTGAACGATTGTTAAATAAAAAGTCTTCCACTGATTTTAAATTATATTGGACTGCGAATTGGAGGTCGATAATGTTTTCATCTCCTGTTAACATCAAAGACTCTTTAAGCTGTTGAGTTGCGCCCTCGCCAAGAGAACGATAACCTACCTCTATGGTACGAACCTGCTCTTGGTTAACAATTTCAACTGTCTCAATTGGATATGGAATATGCCACCTTGGTCCTGGAAGAGTAACACTTGTATTTTCACCGAAGGTCAAAACAATACCTCTTGTACCCTGATCTACGATATAAAATCCAGTCGCTAACCAAACCAGGAAAATGACAATAATTATTGGCAAAGGTTTAATGATTCCAGAGTCACCTAGTCCATTTGAAGGTGGTTTTGAACCATCTCCATTATTAGAATTTTTTGGCTTTAATTTAAAAACATTATTTACTTTAGATTTAAGGTCTTTCATTAGCTCATCTAAATCAGGTGGCCCGTCATTATTGGAACTTTTTATTACTTTTGAAATTTTATTACCCATATTTCCTAATAATTTAAGCATAATCTCCATTTCTTTCATTAATATAACTTAGACTTCTTTCGACAATTGCTTTCTTTAAAAATTCAATCCCATCACCTTTAATTGCTGATAATTGAACGCGATTGATTCTACCATATTCATCTCTATCATATCCAGCGTTAAGCTTAATTTTGTCTATTTGATTTAACACTAGAATCTGTTGTACATTATTAGCACCAATTTCTTCCAAAATCTTTTCTACCTGAAGTATCTGTTCACTCTTATTCGTATTGCTTATATCAACAATATGCAAAAGTAAGTCAGCATCTGAGGCTTCCTCCAAAGTTGATTTAAAAGCTTCAATAAGCGTTGTTGGTAGGTTTTTTATAAACCCAACCGTATCTGAAATTACAAGGTCATGTCCATACTCAATAAACAACTTTCGTGAAGTAGTATCCAATGTAGCAAACAATTTATTTTCAGCTAAAATATTTTCACTTGTAAGGCGATTAAAGAGAGTTGATTTACCTGCGTTTGTATAGCCGACAATAGCAATTGTGAATACTTTAGATCTTCTTCTTGCGCCCCTTTGATTTGCTCTTTGTTTTTCAAGCTTTAATAATTTAATTTTAAGCTGCTTTATTCTTTGCCCTAACATTCTCCGATCAAGCTCGATTTGCTTCTCTCCAGGACCACCTCTTACACCAATACCTCCCTTTTGTCTCTCAAGATGACTCCAGCCCTTCGTTAACCTCGAAGATAAATGATTTAGATGGGCTAATTCAACCTGCATCTTACCTTCATGACTCTTAGCTCGCATTGAAAATATAAATAAAATTAAAGCTGTTCGGTCATAAACACGCATGGAGGTGGCTTTTTCAATATTTCTTTCCTGCGAGGGAGTAAGTTCATGATTAAAAATAATGGTCTTTATATTTTCTGAATTCTTTATTTGAAGTAATTCCTCTAACTTCCCTGAGCCGATAAAAAATTTAGCGTCAGGAAACTTGCGTTGACTTTCAACTAATTCTGCAATTTTAAAGCCTGCACTGGAGGCAAGAAGTTTAAACTCAATAGTGTTTTCCTTATGATCAATATCATCAATATTAAGACTGACTAATATTGCGTTCTCACCATTTTTAGGTCTTTCGAATACTTCTATGATTGAGTCAAGCTCACTTTCTTGGAAGGGACAATAGTTGAGATTGAATGCTTATAAATTAGCTGAGGTGCTTGACCATTTAAAACAATCACAGACTGATCAAAAGAGTGAATATTCCCTTGCAATTTAATCCCGTTTAAAAGATATATTGAGACAGAAATGTTTTCTTCTATCACTTTATTTAAAAAATTATCCTGTAAATGCATATTAATATTTTCTTTATATAAATTTTAAAGGCAGTCTTTAAGTCTATTTTTGACTTCATCCAAACCTAATACAAATATTATACTACCTATATTCGGTGTATTTAGATTTCCAGCTAGCCTTGTCCTGAGTGGCATTGCGATTTCAGGAAACTTTAACTCATTACTTTTAACAAATTCTTTAATGCACTGGTTTATCT
>CAJXQA010000046.1 GCA_913058475.1 uncultured Nitrosomonadales bacterium | reverse complement strand
CCTCTCTGGTCTCGTGGGCTCGGAGATGTGTATAAGAGACAGACTTTGCACACATTTCACTAATTTCTCCAGCTCCAACAAACATTACTTGGGTTTGGTTAATTTCTCCGAAGATTTTTTTTGCCATTGAAAGTGCACATGATGCAATTGTTGTAGGGCTTGAGCCTATTTGAGTTTTTGTTCTTACTTCCTTTGCAGTTCTAAAAACATCCTGAAAGAATCTATTAATAAACTTACCCTGAACTCCAGATAGACGAGCAATCTGTGAGGCTTGTTTCATTTGTCCAAAAATCTGTGTTTCTCCAATCAACATGCTATCTAAACCTGATGCAACTTTGCAGGCATGCACATAACAATCTAGATTTGAGAATTCATAGAGATATTTTTTAAGTTCAGTGATTTTAATTTGATTAAAAGTAGCAAGCCATTGGTAAATTTCTTTTGGATCTTTTACCTGAAAATATATTTCTGTTCTATTACATGTAGAAAGTATTAAAGCTTCTGCACCTGTTTTTGATTTTAAGTCCTTAAGAACATGACTTAACATATCGTGCGAAAAAACAAATTTTTCCCTAATTTCAATAGGTGCTGTCTTATGATTAAGGCCTACAAGGTTTAAATCCATTATTTATATAGTCCACTTGCTTTATAATTATTTTATTAAAAAGAGAGTAAAATACGCATTTTACAATAATTTAATTAAATTTAATTTGGGAACTTAGTATATATGGAAAAAACATTTAGAATTGCCCCTAGCATTCTGTCAGCTAATTTTGCGAAATTAGGCGAAGAAATTACAAATGTAATAACTTCTGGTGCAGATATTGTTCATTTTGATGTGATGGATAATCATTATGTTCCTAATTTAACCATCGGGCCTTTAGTATGCGATGCTATCAGACCAGTTACAGATGCAATAATTGATGTTCACCTAATGATAGAGCCTGTTGACAGAATAATTCCTGATTTCGCAAAAGCCGGCGCAAATATAATTACATTTCACCCTGAAGCTTCAAATCATATTGATAGGAGTCTTTCCATGGTAAGAGATCTTGGTTGTAAATCTGGATTAGTCTTTAATCCTGCTTCGTCACTAGATTACCTTGATCATGTGATGGATAAGATTGATATGGTTCTTTTGATGTCTGTTAACCCTGGTTTTGGCGGACAAAAATTTATACCAGAAACCTTGAATAAATTGAGGTTGGCAAGAAAAAAAATAGATGCATATACTGAAAAGACAGGAAGAGAAATATGGCTCGAAGTTGACGGTGGAGTCAATGCTGACAATATCACTGAAATTGCTCAAGCCGGTGCTGATACTTTTGTTGCAGGTTCTGCTGTATTCGGAGCATCAAACGATAACGATCCGAACAAATATGATTCTATTATCAATTCTTTGAGAGCGTCACTAGCAAAAGCTTAAGAATTGGGAAAATTTGATAACATAAAAGCTATTCTTTTTGATTTGGATGGCACATTATTTGAAACAGCACCTGAATTGTCTGATGCTGTTAATTCAATGCTAAAAGATTTAGAGATGATGGAATTAAAAAGAAATGAAATAAAAAATTTCATTGGCAAGGGGGCAGAAAATCTTATTAAACAATCTTTAAGACTTTCTTCAAAAAAAGACCCAACCCCCCTTTTTACTAAAGCTGAAAAACTATTTGCTCATCACTATTCTTTAATTTCCGCAAATAGCCTAATGTTTGATGGAGTTAAGAAGGCTATTGTTTATTTGAAGTCTAAAGATTTTCTTTTGGGCTGTGTAACGAATAAGCCTGCTATTTATACAGAAGCCTTAATGAATAAATCAAGGTTGACTGACTTTATGGATGTCATTGTTTCAGGAGATACAACTAAGAAAAAAAAACCAGATCCACTACCTATTTTTCATGCCCTTAATCAATTAAATATAGAACCCAAAGATGCGATTATGGTAGGCGATTCTATTGTAGATATTGAGGCAGGGTACGCCGCAGGCACACACATTTTTACAGTACCATACGGCTACCAATTTGGTGAGTCAATTATTTCTGATAGAGTAGATTATGCAATGTCAAATTTCAACGAATTAACTCGAATTATTAACTAACATGTTGCCAACTATTTCCAGACAAGAATTTGATAATTTTCAAAAAAATGGATTTAACAGAATTCCTTTGGTACTTGAATGCTTCGCTGATTTAGATACCCCATTATCTGTTTATTCAAAGTTAGCAAATGATCGTTATAGTTATTTGCTCGAATCGGCAGATGGTGGAAACAAACATGGCCGCTATTCGATTATTGGTTTGCCAGCAAAAATCAGGATACAAATAAAAAAAAATAAAATTTCAGTTTTTAATGAAGATAAAGTAACGAATGAAATCTCTGATAAAAATCCATTAGATTTTATCGATGATTTTATGAATCAGTTTAAAACCCCACAAAATTTAGATTTACCAAGGTTTTCGGGAGGCCTTGCTGGATATTTTGGTTATGAGACGATTCAATATATTGAGCCAAGATTAAGTAAAGAGTTTTTAGAAGATAAACTTGATCTACCTGACATACTTTTGATGTTATCAGATGAGGTTGTTGTTTTTGATAACGTAAGCGGCAAATTATATTTTGTGAACTATGTAGATGCAAACATTCAAAATGCTTATGATAATGGTATTCTTAGGCTTAAAGCTTTAGAGGAAAAATTAAAACAAGGCCCATCACCCTATCTTATTGAAAAAAATAAATTTGATGACAGAATGACCGAGGTTCGATCAGAATTCGGCGAAGAAAATTTTTTGAAAGCCGTTGAAAAAGTAAAAGAATATATAGTAAACGGCGATATTATGCAGGTAGTTTTATCTCAAAGACTTAGTCAAACATTCAAATCCAATCCACTATCTTTATATAGAACATTAAGAAACCTTAACCCTTCGCCTTATATGTATTTTTATAATATGGATGACCACCACGTTGTTGGAGCATCTCCTGAAATATTAGTTACATTAGAGGGAGAGAAGGTGACTGTAAGACCTATTGCTGGAACTAGGCCAAGAGGAAAGGATGAAAATGAAGATCTCGCCTTAGAAAAAGATTTATTGCAAGATCCTAAAGAAATTGCTGAGCATGTCCAACTGATGGATTTAGGCAGAAATGATATCGGACGAGTTTCTGAGACGTCTTCTGTAAAGGTAACTGATCATATGATTATTGAAAGATATTCTCATGTCATGCATATTGTTTCCAATGTCGAAGGTAAGCTTAAAGAAAAACTCTCTGCCATGGATGTTTTAAAAGCAACCTTTCCTGCCGGGACAGTCAGTGGCGCCCCAAAGGTAAGGGCGATGGAAATTATAAATGAGTTAGAATCGACGAAACGCGGTGTTTATTCCGGCGCAGTTGGCTACATTGGATTTGACGGTGATATGAATGTCGCTATCGCTATTAGAACAGCTGTAATAAAAAATCAAACGCTTTTTGTTCAGGCAGGTGCCGGTATAGTTTCAGACTCAATCCCTATCAATGAGTGGGTAGAAACGCAAAATAAAGCAAAAGCGATTTTAAAGGCGGCTGAGTTAGTACAAGCAAGGATTACGGAGTAGCTTTATGTTATTGATGATAGATAACTACGATTCATTTACTTATAACCTAGTGCAATATCTCGCAGAAATTGGACAAGAGGTTAAAGTTGTTCGAAATGATCAAATTTCTATTGAGGAAATTAATAAGCTAAATCCGCAGTATATTGTCATCTCGCCTGGCCCATGTACCCCAAACGAAGCGGGTATTTCACTCGAGCTAATTGAGGCTTTTAATGGAAAAATACCTATTTTGGGGGTATGCCTTGGGCATCAATCAATAGGACAAGCGTTTGGTGGAAAAATCATTCATGCGCAAACTATTATGCATGGTAAAACCTCAAGAATATCTCATAACAATACGGGTGTTTTTAGTGGCATTAAAAATCCTTTCATAGCGACAAGGTATCATTCATTAGTTATTGATAGAAAATCCTTACCAGATTGTTTTGATATAACAGCTTGGACAGATGATAATGAAATTATGGGAATCAAACATAAAAAATTAGCAATTGAAGGTGTTCAGTTTCACCCAGAATCTATTTTGAGTGAATATGGGCATGACTTATTAAAAAATTTTTTAGATCAAAATGAGTGATCAATTCATAAACATAATTAATTCCCTCATAAATCAAGAAGATTTATCATTTGAGGATATGCAATCTTGTATGAACCAGATAATGTGCGGAGAGATCAATCCAATCCAAATTTCTGGTTTTATGGTCGCCCTTCAAATTAAAGGACCGACAATTGATGAGATAGCTGCTGCGGCCGGGGTGATGAGAGAAGCCTCAAACAAAGTAAATATAACAAGTAGGCAAAATTTGATTGATACATGTGGGACTGGAGGTGATAGTCTGCAAACTTTTAATGTGTCAACTCTTACAGCAATTGTGGCTGCATCGGCGGGAGCCATAGTTGCAAAACATGGAGGTCGTTCAGTTTCATCAAAATCTGGTAGTGCAGATGTATTGGAATCTCTAGGTGTTAATGTCAATTTAAATTTTTCTCAACTTGGAAGACTTGTTGACGATATTGGTATTGGTTTTATGTTTGCTCCAAATTATCATCCTGCAATGAAGCATGTAGCCCCCGTTAGAAAAGAATTAAAGCTCAGGACTATTTTTAATTTACTAGGCCCTCTAACTAATCCAGCTTCAGCAAAAAATCAAGTCGTTGGTGTTTATAGTAAAGAATTGACCCTTGTTTTTGCCGAAGTTTTGAAAAAATTAGGCAGTCATCACGTACTTTCTGTTCATGGTGCTGATGGCATGGATGAAATATCGATTACAGGTAAAACATATATTGCTGAACTTAAAAATGGAAAAATTTTAGAGTATGAATTTAACCCACAAGACTATGGGTTTAAATTAGGAAGAATTGAAGATATTGAGGTTGCTAATATTGAAAGCTCTAAAGAAATGATGCTTGGTATTTTAGAAGGAGATAAAAATACCGCTCGTGATATCACAATTTTGAACTCAGGTGCGGCACTTTATGTTTCAGGCATCTGTCCAGATTTTGAATCAGCCTTTGAGGTTTCGGCTCAAATGATTGATGAAGGTCTTGCCTTAAAAAAACTAAGTCAATTGATTAAACAATCAAATGAGTAATATTTTAAATAAAATTTTGTCGACAAAGTCCGCAGAAATTGCAGAAGCAAAAAAAAGCTTACCAACGGACCAATTAAAGAAAAAAATTTTAACACTTGATAAGCCTAGAGATTTTATTCATGCATTAAGAGAGAAACATGCAAAGCAAGAAGCAGGAGTAATTGCTGAGATTAAAAAAGCAAGTCCATCTAAGGGGATTATTAGAGAAAATTTTGATCCTGTATTAATTGCACATTCATATGAAAGTGGAGGGGCCGCCTGTTTATCTGTGCTAACTGATCGGGTTTACTTTCAAGGGCATCCTGATTTTATTGAGCAAGTAAAGTCAAGCTCAAAACTTCCTGTATTGCGAAAAGATTTTATTATTGATCCTTATCAAATTTACGAATCAAGAGCTCTAGGGGCTGATTGTATTTTGTTGATTGTTGCTGCATTGGATTTAGAAGAAATGAAGAAATTAGAGGGGATTGCAAATGATTTAGGTATGGCTGTATTGGTTGAATCTCATAACCAACAAGAGTTAGATCTTGCTTTAGAATTAAGTACGCCATTAATTGGTATAAATAATAGAGATCTCAAAACATTTGATGTGTCATTAAAAACATCCATTGATTTAGTTAAGTCCATTAAGGATAGAATACCCATTACTGAATCAGGCATTTTTAATCATGATGATATAAAATTGATGAATGAATATGATATTAATACTTTTTTGGTTGGAGAAGCTTTTATGCGAAAAAATGACCCTGGCCAAGCACTTAAAGAACTATTTTTCGATTGAGTTTTAATTAAGACAATGACTATATTGAACAGACCCAGACGAATGAGAGAAAGTAGTTTTTCAAGAACGCTGATGCGTGAAAATAGTATTTCTGTCAGTAATCTCATTTATCCCATGTTTGTAATTGAAGGCACAGGTATTCGACAAGATATAGAGTCGATGCCAGATATACAAAGATTAAGTATTGATGAATTAGTAAAAGATGCTTCTGAATGTCATCAATTAGGTATTCCAGCCATTGCTATTTTCCCTTGTATTGAGAAGCAATTAAAAACAGATGATGCAAGTGAAGCATTTAACGATGATGGTCTTGTTCAAAGGGCAATAAAAAAACTAAAAAAAGAAATACCTGGTCTAGGCGTCATCTCAGATGTAGCACTCGACCCATTTACATTGCATGGACAAGATGGGCTAATTGATAAAAAAGGCAATATATTAAATGATGAAACAGTCAGTATTTTAACCAAACAAGCCTTAAGTCATGCTAAAGCTGGTGCTGATATCGTGGCACCCTCAGACATGATGGATGGAAGAGTAGGGAGAATTAGAAAGTCTCTTGAAGAAAACAAATTTATAAATACGAAAATTTTGGCCTACTCTGCAAAGTACGCTTCCTCATTTTACGGGCCCTTTAGAGATGCAGTTGGCTCTTCAGAACTATTAGGTAAATCCTCAAAGAAAACTTATCAAATGGATCCGGCTAATAGTGACGAGGCTTTAAATGAGGTGAAATTAGATATTCAAGAGGGTGCTGATATGGTCATGATAAAGCCTGGCATCGCCTACCTTGACATAGTTTTTAGAGTTAAACAGACTTTTAACAAACCGACTTTTGTTTATCAGGTTAGCGGTGAGTACGCCATGATTATGGCAGCATCGTCGAGAGGCTGGATAAATCAAGATGACGTTATTTTAGAGTCACTCATTTCATTTAGAAGGGCAGGAGCCGATGCAATCATTACTTATTTTGCTTTAGAGGTAGCTCGGTTGATGAATTCAAAGCAGTAATGTCTAAAGATAGAACTTTATTAATATTCTGCCCTCTGTTCTGCAGGAAATTTTTTTTAAAATCAAAGAAGTCATTTTCAAAATAAACTTTTATTTCAGCTGGTATAGATAAATTGTCTAAGTAGATCGTGGGAATAGATTTAATTGAATTTTTACCTACTTTGTTATTCATTTTAACCTCTTTAAAATCATAAGATAATTCACTATTTAAAAGAACGTACTCTACATCTTTCAAGTTATCAGCAAATAAATTTATCTTAATTTCTGGAAACTTTGGAAGAATACCCTCTGAAAGTTGGTTCATTAGATGTGGCTTAAAATTCTTAAAGATATCCATAATCTCGAGTGCGTGAGTTTTAAATTGTTGTAAAAACTCAATATCTATATTTGGGTTAAATATTTTATTAAAATCATCTATAGCTTTATCAATTTGTGAATTTGTAGGAAGGCTTGCTTTTTCGTTTAGGCCTAATGACTTCGCAGCTTTTTTCTTTGCATACAAATAATCTTTAATTCCCTCCTCCATAATCATCTGAGCAGCAAGATTAGCAACTGATACCTTCATATTTTTTGATGACATAATTTTAAATAGATCAGTTAATTACAAAGTATGAATTATCATAGGGAGGATATTCTTCATAAAAATATTCATATAAACCGTTTTCATCCGCATTATTCGTCATACCTGTTTTTTTATTGACCTTAAATGGAATAATGCCTTCAGGCTTAACTAAATTTTTAATTGGATAATCTTTTAGTAAGGGCCTCATATAATCAATCCAAATGGGTAAGGCAGCTCTTGAACCTGTCTCTTTATTACCTAATGATTTTGGTTGATCGTATCCCATCCAAGTAACAGTGACTATGTCAGAATTAAATCCAGCAAACCAAGCATCCATTAAATCGTTTGTGGTACCTGTTTTACCTGCAATATCAGGCCGCTTTAAAGTTTTAGCTTTTCTTGCAGTTCCATTTGTGATGACCTCTTTTAATAAGTCATACATGATAAAAGCATTTCTAGGATCAATAATTCTTGGCGTTTCTTCATTTATTAACCCAGCCTGAAGTTTAATATTTCTTCCTTTAGAATCAATAATTCTATCAATATAATAGGGTGTTTTAAGATACCCCCCGTTAGCGAATACACTATAAGCTCTCACCATCTCCCAAGCTGTTGCTTCACCCACCCCTAGGGCCATTGAAAGGTAAGGTTTATATTTTTTTGGGTCAAAACCAAAGCGAGCAATATAATCAAGTGAATATTCAGGACTAATATGTCTTAAAATTCTTATAGAAATAAGATTTTTTGATTTGGCCAAACCCTCTCTAAGCCGAGTAGGCCCTGAAAATTTTTCCTGTCTCTTATACACATCTGACGCTGCCGACGAATAGAGAGG
>CAJXQA010000045.1 GCA_913058475.1 uncultured Nitrosomonadales bacterium | reverse complement strand
TACGAGATCCTCTCTGGTCTCGTGGGCTCGGAGATGTGTATAAGAGACAGTGGATGTGGATCATAAATTCAAACGCGATAGTATATGGCTTTTATGGGAATTGTTCGAGATATTGGCGAGTAAAAAGAATAATCCCTTGATTGTTTCAATAGTGGATTCGATCAAACAATTATTTTGCGTGAAGTATTCGACGGGTACCGCAAAGAAGCGAAAATATTTGATTTATTTTGCTGTGTCTGTAATAACAGAAAAATTTAATGATAAAATAAATATTATTGAAAATAAAGATATGGTAGATAATGTTACTAAAAAAATTAACCTAATCTACAAAGAAATAAAGAAAAATGAACAAGCACCTGCTACTGATTATCTATTTAATGGTATTGAAAAAAGTAGTAGAGAGAAAACATTTGAAAAATTAGAAGCGTTAAAAGGAATTAATACTATTATTCGAACTGAACGATAAATTTATATTATTAATATTTTATAATCATGTCTCTTAATATTTTTAATCTTTCTATAGACGCACTTCGCATACTTACAAACTCAACATGATCGTAATTATTTTTATTTGAGTTTAATTGTACACCCCAAAGACCTCCTATTTCATTTGGAATACCTGAGTATCTAATATCAATAATTTGATTTTCATTTTGTGGATTAACCGCGAGAAAGTTATTGCTAAACCATCTAAATCTTTCTACATCTTTATATTGTTGTGAATTCTTTTTTAGCCATGGAAAATCTTTTTCTAGATTTAATTTCTTAACACTCTCTCCTTCAATTATATTACTAAACAGTAAATTTGTAGCATCAACATGAAATTGATCATTAGTTTCATATATTATTTTCCACAGTATTAAGTTCCCAAAGCTTGGCTTTGCTTTAATTCTAGTTATAACGTGACCTCTTTGTTCAGCAATCTCCTTTCCTACATTAATTGCTTTATTATGCAAAAAGATACCCATTAATAGGTAGATGATGGCCCACGCTATACCTACTTTTGAATAAATATTTTTTTTCTTTATTGTTGCAAGCACTACAAATAATATGATTGGTAGCGTGAATAGCGGGTCAATGATTGAAATATTATTCCATGCAATCCTTACATTACTAAAGGGCCAAAAGAGTAAGGTTCCATAGCTTGTGCATGCATCAATTAATCCATGTGTCCCATAACCTAAAGTACAATAAAGCCATGTGCTCTTGAAATTAAATGGACTAATTTTTTTAAAAACTATAAACAAGAAAACAGCACATATTAGTCCACCAAAAGGTATAAATACGATTGAGTGGGTAAATTGACGGTGATATTCCAGGGATAACAGTGGGTCAGTGCTTGAGCGAATGAAAATATCTAAATCAGGTGCCATTCCAGATAAAAATCCGAGCAATGCAACAATCCCTAGGTTTTTCTTACCTAGCGCTTGCGGGAGCACAGCTCCAATTGTACCTTGTGTTATAGGATCCATATTTAAATTAAACTATAAGAACGTTGCTTGTAAACTTAGGGTAACTTTTTTAAATTTCAAAACTAGATTTATTAGGTAATAGGGTTTCCATTCCTTCTCTAACTGACTGCAACCTATCATCCAAAGCATCTGCATCATCACAAGTATCATTAATGCAAAAAAATGGGATTTTACCAAACTTTTGAGTTAGAAATTCTAATTCAGTTTCAATTTTATCTGAACCGCTTTCAATATATAAAAAATCTGAATGAATTATTTCCGCATATTTATTGTATTCAAGCCATCTTGGAACTAAATCACCAATAATCCCAGGTGTTCGCCATGTTCGAAAATTTTTCTCTCTTATTTTGTTAAATAAAACTATGGCTTGCTTTTCTATCTCAAATAAAAGAGATTTTTTATAAGGTCTGGGTGCATGGGCTAATGGTATGTTTCGATGTTTATAGTTTTTATATTTTTCTTTTAACCATAACTTTGATTGTATAGAAGAATTGATTGGGGTTAAAAGCATGGACTGCAACTCATTATATTCATCATGCAGTTCGTTATCATAAAAATACTTTAATTTCTTATTAAACCACCAATCGATATCTACCGGCATTCCAAAAAAAATATCATCGTTTAAATAAAAAAAATTTTCAGATAAGTTTGGTATGTGATGAATATAAGATTCAATGTTAGCCGATGCAAAAAGTGGATTTATTTTTTTTTGGATAATACTTTTATGATCAACGACCGTTACTCGCTTATTTTGCGCTAACCACTTTGGCCTTTGTTCATCAGTCACAATGAAAACCTGTCCATGATCTGGAAAAAATTTTTCCAGACATCTTAAATTGAAAATTAGCTCTCCATTATCACGAAATCTTCCATTGGTGTTGGCATAAAGAGCAATATCATCTTTATTAGTTTTTAAAAAAGCTTCAAAAGATTTACGTCTTTTTTTTTGCCAATTTTTATCATTGGAATCGACCCATAAATAAACTATATCAACCTGAGCTTCAAAATTTGCCATTAGCTAGTCTTTAAAGTGTAAGTTTGATATTACTCCCACTCAATAGTGGAAGGAGGCTTTCCTGAAATATCATAAACAACTCGATTGATACCTCTGACCTCGTTGATAATTCTGTTTGAGACTTTTCCTAATAAATCGTATGGAAGTTCTGCCCAATTCGCAGTCATAAAGTCTGAAGTGACAACTGCTCTCAAAGAGACAACGTATTCATAGGTCCGAGCATCTCCCATGACTCCTACTGATTTAATCGGTAGGAAAACGGCAAATGCTTGTGAGGTTTTGTCATACCAACCCGTTTTTTTTAATTCTTCAATAAAAATGGCATCTGCACCTCTGAGTAAATCAGCAAACTCTTTTTTTATTTCACCTAATATTCTTACGCCTAATCCTGGACCAGGGAAGGGATGCCTGTATACCATATCTTTTGGAAGACCAAGTTCAACGCCGAGTTTTCTGACCTCATCCTTAAAAAGATCTCTCAAAGGCTCCAGTAATTTTAATTTTAACGTATCAGGAAGTCCACCTACGTTATGATGGCTTTTGATGTTATGCGCTTTTTTTGAATTGCCTCCTGCAGATTCAATGACATCGGGATATATGGTGCCTTGGGCTAACCATTTAACCTCAGGATATTCTTTTGATTGTTCTTGGAAAATTTCTACAAAATCACGACCAATAATTTTTCTTTTTTCTTCCGGGTCAGTGATTCCCTCTAAATCCTGTAAAAACTTACCTTCTGCATTGACATGAATCACCTTGACACCTAAGTTCTCTTTAAATGTTTTCATGACTACATCTGCTTCATTCAGCCGAAGCAAACCATGATCAACAAAAACGCAAGTTAATTGGTCACCAATCGCTTTATGAATTAACGCTGCGGCGACAGATGAATCTACGCCACCTGAAAGTCCTAAAATAACCTCATCTGATCCTACAGTTTCTTGTATTTTTTTTACTGTAGTTTCAACATAATTTGGCATATTCCATTCAGGCTTACATCCTGAAATATTAATTACAAATTTTTTAATTATTTCAAACCCTTTTTTCGTATGGGTCACTTCAGGATGAAATTGTAATCCATAGAAATGCTTTTTTTTATTAGCAATACCCGCTATTGGAGTAGATTCATTGCTGCAGATAATTTCAAAATCATCAGGTAATTGGTTGACCTTGTCACCATGGCTCATCCATACGTCAAGCAATCCATGACCCTCATCATTTTTTTTATCTTCAATATTTTTTAATAAATCAGAATGTCCGTGAGCCCTAATTTCTGCATAGCCAAATTCTCTATTATTGCTATTTACAACGGTCCCTCCTAATTGATTCACCATCGTTTGCATGCCATAACAAATACCTAAAATAGGGACGCCTAATTCAAAAATATGTGAGCTGACATTCGGTGTTTCATTTTCATAAACTGAATTAGGACCGCCGGATAGAATAATTCCACGGGCTTCAAATGAATTAATTTTTTCGATATTGGTATCAAAGGGAAAAATCTCACAATAGACGTTAAGCTCTCTGACTCTTCTTGCAATAAGCTGAGTATATTGAGAACCAAAATCAATAATTAAAATTTTATCCATCAAGAATTAAGTCGCTATTGTTTAAAAGTGAGTGACTCTAGTCCACTCGATAATTAGGTGCTTCTTTTGTGATCTGAACATCATGAACGTGTGATTCTTTAATACCGGCATTCGTAATTTCAATAAATTTTGCTTTTTTATGCATATTTAAAATTGTATCTACACCGACGTATCCCATTGATGCGCGGAGCCCTCCCATCAACTGATGGAGGACATTAACCACTGTTCCTTTAAATGGAACGCGACCTTCAATGCCTTCGGGGACTAATTTATCCGAATTACTTTCACCGTCTTGAAAGTAACGATCACTGGAGCCTTTTTTCATTGCTCCAATGGAGCCCATGCCACGATATGATTTATAAGATCTTCCTTGAAATAGCTCTACTTCACCCGGCGCCTCTTCTGTGCCTGCAAACATACTGCCTAACATGACTGAGCTTGCTCCAGCAGCAATGGCTTTGGCTACATCACCTGAGAACCTGATGCCGCCATCAGCAATAAAGGGGATATTTTTCTTCTTTAATACTTTGTAGACATCATTAATCGCGGTGATTTGAGGGACTCCAACACCCGCAACAATCCGAGTCGTACATATTGATCCTGGCCCAATACCAACTTTCACACTATCAGCCCCATGATCTACCATCGCTATTGCAGCCTCAGCGGTGGCAATATTTCCCCCAATGACATCGACCTTAGGATAGTTTTTCTTAATCCATTTAATACGATTTAAAACACCCTCAGAGTGACCATGCGCTGTATCGACAATTAGAACATCTACGCCGGCATCAACGAGAAGCTCCGTTCGTAATTCAGTATCACTCCCGACACCAATGGCTGCCCCGACTCTTAATCTTCCATGCTCATCCTTGCAAGCAAATGGGTGATCTGTTGATTTTTGGATATCCTTGACTGTGATCAATCCTGTCAGAGTGTCCTCGTCATCAATAACAAGTAAGCGCTCAATTCGGTGTTGGTGAAGCAGCTTCATAATCTCTTCTTTGCTTGCCCCTTCTTTAACAGTCACAAGTCGATCTCTAGGGGTCATGACATTCTTAATGGGTTGGGTAAGATTTGTTTCAAATCGTAAATCACGATTTGTTACTATGCCAACGATTTTATCTTTCTCGACCACTGGAAGGCCTGATATTTTATTCTTACGGGTAATTTGCATGACCTCGTCCACAGACATGTTAGGGTCAATGGTGATAGGGTCACTCACAACCCCAGATTCAAATCGTTTAACTTTATCGACACGATTCGCTTGTCTCTGGGGTGTTAAGTTTTTATGGATAATGCCCATGCCACCTTGCTCTGCAAGGGCAATTGCCATGTTGGCCTCTGTCACTGTATCCATCGCAGCAGAAATCACTGGGATATTAAGGCTAATTTTCTTGGTTAATTTTGTTTCTAATGAAACATCTTTTGGGAGCACGCTAGAATGATTGGGAACAAGAAGTACATCATCGAATGTTAAAGCTTTATTGGGTAGACGCATATTATTTTCCTTATCGCGCAAAAGGAAATTATACAGAATAGAAATAAAAAATCGATGGAAATTTTAAAAAAGGCTTTGGCCAAAATACTTCTAGCCTTTAAAACTTATATTGCAGTCCTACCATTAACTCTTGTGTCTTAATTTCACCACCATTTAACGCTTCAGTCAAAGTTCCACTAGCACCTCCAGATGCAACATAACCTAAACCTGATTTGAAACTCCCTAGATCAACATACTGATAATTAATATCAAGGGACAGACTCTCAGTCAAACTGACCAATGTTCCCGCTGCAAGTTTGTAAGCAAACTGTGAAACCTTATTTCCGTCAAGATAAGCCGCTTCATTCTCGGGGGTTACTTCCGCAACTACCCCCATTTTATTTCTTGATATTCCGATACCACCGCCAATATAAGGGGTGATCGAAGAACTACTGATCGTGAAGGATTCAAAATCATAAAAGCCATTAAGAAATATACTTTGTGTACTTATATCCGCTTTAGTTGTTGTTCCTAAATTGGGCTCACTTGCATATTCTGTATCATATTCTAGCCCACCTCTTTGTGACGCTTCTAATTCAAGTCTAAAGTTATTGGTGATATATTTACCGACACTTAAACCAAAAACATAACCAGTCCCCAAGTCGTTATCCTTAATATCAAATTGACCACCACCAGCATCGCCAAGAATGACTCCTGTGTCCATTGATTTTGAGATACCACCTTTAGGTGTGATATAAAAACCATCTAAATCCATAGCGAAAGAAAGTGAAGGGATAGTAAAAAGTAAAGCGAGTGTAATTTTTTTTATCATTTGGCGAGTATACATAAAAAAAAATTGATATTTTTATTTCTTTTTTGCTGCTCTTTTTCTCCTCATTTCTTTGGGGTCTAAAATTAAGGGCCGATAAATCTCAATACGGTCTCTATCTTTAAGCAGATGATCGAGCGTAGTTTTTTTCCCAAAAATTCCGACTTTATTTTTCGATAAATCAATACAGGGGAATTTTTTTTGTATATCAGATTTTTCAATTGCCTGCTTAACGTTAAATTTTGTTGGGACTTTAATGGAAATGATTATTTGTTCTTCAGGCAACGCATAGGCGACCTCAACTAATATTTCATCAGGCATTATTTCTCCTGTTAGCCTCTTTAACGAAATTATCAATGAACGTATTGGCAATCATGTTGAATACTGGTGAGATCAGTTTTTCTAAAATAATATTGCTAAATTGATAGTGTAATTCCAGCTCTATACGACACGCATTTTTATCAAGCGCTTTAAATCGCCATTCACCACTTAATTCTTTGAATGGACCATTAATGAGTTTGATCACCATTCTTTCAGGAAAGGTTTTGTTGTTTTCTGTGGTGAAGGTTTGCTTGACGCCATGATAATTAATCTTAATCGATGCTTTTGTAATTTTATCGGATTTTTTTATAATCTCAGTCCCCCCGCACCAGGGAAGAAAATTTTGATACTCTTCAACGCTATCCACCAAGGCGAACATTTCCTCTCTTGAGTATAAAACTAGCGCGCTTTTTTTGATGGAGACCATGAAGTGATAATATTACTTATAGCGTACAATTAAAAGATAATAAATTTAACATTCCTTATGAGCATTATACAAAATAAAAAAGCCTATCATGACTACTTCGTTGAAGATAAATACGAAGCAGGTATCGTCTTAGAGGGTTGGGAAGTCAAAGCGATAAGAGATAATAGAGTCAATATTAAAGAAGCATACGTCATTATTCAAAAAGGTGAGATCTATCTTTTGGGTTGTCATATTACCCCCTTAGGCAG
The DNA here is from genome assembly GCA_913058475.1 of uncultured Nitrosomonadales bacterium. Taxonomy (GTDB): domain Bacteria; phylum Pseudomonadota; class Gammaproteobacteria; order Burkholderiales; family Methylophilaceae; genus BACL14. Next base: position 1,105 of record CAJXQA010000045.1, on the reverse strand, counting down.
CGCTTCAACCCATATCAACCCTGATAACATTCGCACCCGTAAGCTGCTCTTAAATCACGATGAGATTGCAAAACTGATCGGTAAGGTTGAACGTTCAGGCTTTACCTTAGTTCCTTTAGATATGCACTTTAGTAAAGGTAAAATTAAGTGTGAAATTGGGCTAGCTAAAGGTAAAAAACAATACGATAAGAGACAAGCTGAGAAAGAAAAAGATTGGAATAGGGAGAAGAAACAGATTCTCAGCGCAAGAAACAAAGGAAAGTAGTATAATAGATTCTTGTTTGGGGCTGACCCGGTTTCGACGTGGGTTACAAAACAGATCAGTGCATACCGAGGCTTCTAGGTACCTCGTTAATAAACTAGAAAAACAGTAATCGCAAATGACGATAACTACGCTTTAGCTGCTTAATTCCAGCTAAACGCTGTCCTGATGAGTCACTCGCTCAGGTTACAGCGTCATAAAGAGAGACTCGGAAATTATTGGGTTACTTAGTAATTTCTTAAACTTAAGGTAGCTCGCTTTTACATTTGCTTGCTTGTTGGTGAAGTAAAAGTTAAACATAAACAACATAGCTAAGTATGTAGAACTGTCTGCAGAGGATTTGCGGACGGGGGTTCGATTCCCCCCAGCTCCACCATTTCAAACTACTAGAACCCTTGATATCAGAGGGTTTTAGCTTTTCTAGAGTACCTAAATTATCAATAAGTAACTACAATAGTAACTACTTTAGCATTTGCTACCCATACCCCTGTGACACTATTTTAACTATATTCGTGTGAAAAAAGAACTCCATAATTGCGCTCTAATCAACTTAAAATAATTCATCCTTATAACTATATTCCCAAAGATACACCTGACTAATGTTTGACCATTCTAATGAAAGCTTTTTAATCGTTAAGAAAGATAATACTAATCACAAGTTACCCACAGATTTTGTGAATAAGTATTCTCATACAGCGATTTAAATCCTTCAGGCTAGGGTAGCCTACCCAAAAACAAACTAGAGAAATGCCTAAAATAGCACCTTCAAATCCCTTGTTATTAAAGGGTGATAAATGGTGCCCTCGGCACGATTCGAACGTGCGACCCTCACCTTAGGAGGGG
>CAJXQA010000044.1 GCA_913058475.1 uncultured Nitrosomonadales bacterium | reverse complement strand
CCTCTCTATTCGTCGGCAGCGTCAGATGTGTATAAGAGACAGGTTAGAAGATATATTTGAAACGACCATTTCTGCAAGAAAGATTCTTGATATTACAAGAGCATTACCTGAGAACTCTAAATTAAATATTCAAATAAACGATACAACAGTTTTAGTAAAAGCCCTCAAAAGCAAATTTAACCTTCAAACATTAGCTGCTAAAGATTATCCTATTATGAAAAAGGATGAAGAAGAGAATACCTTTGTTAAATTAAAGCAAAAAGATTTTAAAGGTATTTTAAAGCAAGTTGATTTCTCTATGGCACAACAAGACATTAGGTATTATTTGAATGGATTATTATTTGAAGTAGACAACCATAAATTAAATATTGTGGGTACCGACGGTCACCGGCTAAGCTTTACGTCAATTAAACTCCAAAAGGATTTCGGTAAAATTCAAACCATAATTCCAAGAAAGACAATTTTAGAGTTAGTTAAGCTTTTAGGAGATGGAGATGATGATATAGAAATTAATATTAGCAAAACCCAAGCTCATTTTCACTTTAATAATATAGATTTAATTACTAAAGTTATTGATGGAAAGTTTCCTGACTATTCTCGAGTTATTCCGGTTGGCCATCCAAATATTTTTGAAATAGACCGACAAATCCTTTTAACAGCAATGCAAAGAGCCTCTATTTTGTCCAATGAAAAATATAGAGGGATAAGGATTGTTATAACTAAAAATAATTTGAAAATGATTAGCACCAATAGTGAACAGGAGCAGGCAGAAGAAGAAATGGAAATAAAATATCAAGGTGAAGATATAGATGTTGGGTTTAATGTTACTTACCTAATAGACGTATTGAATAACATTCAATATGATAAATTAAATTTTGCTTTTAAAGATTCATCAAGCAGTTGTTTGGTAACCATCCCAAACAATGAAGATTATAAGTATGTAGTAATGCCAATGAGAATATAGGCTAAACAAAAGGACCCCAATGACTAAGCAAGAAGATATCAACAATGAAAAATATAATTCTGACAGCATTAAGGTTTTAAAGGGGCTTGATGCTGTCAGAAAAAGACCGGGTATGTATATTGGCGATACATCAGATGGAAGCGGTTTACATCACATGGTTTTCGAGGTTTTGGATAATGCTATAGATGAATCTTTAGCAGGCCATTGTGATGAAATTAAGGTCATTATTCATCCTGATAACTCAATTACAGTTACAGACAATGGTCGAGGCATTCCTACAGACATTAAAGAAGATGATGAATTTAAAAGGTCGGCTGCGGAAATTGTAATGACAGAGCTTCATGCGGGCGGAAAGTTTGATCAAAATTCCTATAAAGTTTCGGGGGGGCTCCATGGTGTAGGTGTTTCAGTTGTAAATGCCCTTTCCGATTGGTTAAAGCTAAAGGTATATAGAGATAAGAAAATACATGAGGCTCAGTTTAAGCAAGGAGTTATTGTTGAACCTTTAAAGATATTGGGCAACACTGAAAAAACAGGTACAGAAGTGACATTTATGCCTTCAGCAGACACCTTTGAGAATATTGACTTCCATTTTGATTTATTAGCAAAAAGGATTCGCGAGTTATCTTTCTTAAATAATGGCGTTAACATAGATTTGATTGATCATAGATCTGGAAAAACAGAAAATTTTGCATCTTCCGGAGGTATAAAGGGTTTTGTACAGTTTATGAATCGATCTAAATCTAGCTTGCATGATAATATTTTTTATGCGGAGAGCGCTGAAAAAGACGGCATAACAATGGAAGTTAGCATGCAGTGGAATGACAGTTATGGAGAAAATGTACAGTGTTTTACAAATAACATTCCTCAACGAGACGGAGGAACACACTTAACCGGGCTTAGGGCTGCCTTAACGAGAACAATTAATACTTATATAGAGTCAAACGAACTTGCAAAGAAAGCAAAGGTTGAAACAGGTGGAGATGATATGCGAGAGGGCCTTGTGTGTGTTTTATCTGTTAAGGTTCCTGACCCCAAATTTTCTTCTCAAACTAAAGACAAATTAGTATCAAGTGAGGTTCAGCCAATTGTTTCCGATGTTGTCGGGAAAAAATTAACAGAATTTTTATTAGAGCACCCAAAAGATGCAAAAATTATCTGTAATAAAATAGTCGATGCTGCACGAGCAAGAGAGGCAGCAAGAAAAGCAAGAGATATGACAAGAAGGAAGGGTGTTATGGATTCAATGGGGTTACCAGGTAAGCTTGCTGATTGCCAAGAAAAAAATCCTGAAAATTGTGAAATATACCTAGTGGAGGGAGATTCAGCCGGGGGCTCTGCCAAACAAGGTAGAGACAGAAAAAATCAAGCCATACTCCCGTTGAAGGGTAAAATTCTTAATGTAGAAAAAGCAAGAATTGACAAGATTTTATCTTCTCAAGAAATTACAACACTCATAACAGCACTTGGAACGAATATAGGAGCGGAATTTGATGTTGAAAAATTAAGATACCATCGAATTATCATTATGACAGACGCCGATGTAGATGGTGCACATATTAGGACTCTCTTATTAACTTTTTTCTTCAGGCAAATGCACGCGTTGGTAGAAAAAGGGCACATCTATATAGCACAACCCCCCTTATTTAAAGTCAAACAAGGCAAAGATGAAAGGTACTTAAAAGATGAGGAAGAATTAGAACAGTATTTGATTGAATCTGCTCTTAACGACTCATCATTAATGACAAAAGAAAAAGGCCCCGTCTTGGATGATGAAAGCCTCAGAAGTATTTCTAAAGAAATGCTAATAACAGAATCTATTATAAGACGCTTATCGAGCCGTTATGACGAATCTTTATTGAGAGCCATTCATCACATAGGAGATATAAATTTAGATAGTGGAGATTCCACAAAAGACTATTTAGAGCAATTAAAAATCTGTATGAATCAAGACAATATAAATTTTGAATTAAAACATGATGTTGAAAATAACAAGTATTCAATTGAAATAAACCAATTTGTTCATGGAAATTTAAATACAAGTAATATTGATTCTGAGTTTTTATTAAGTGGAGAATATAAACAGATAATAAAAACATCGCTTTTAATTAAAGGCCTAATAGGACCTGGTGCGGTTATCAGTAGAGGGGAAAAATCTAAACAAATAGAATCGTTTCAAGAAGCAATAGACTGGATTATTCAAGAAGCAAAAAATACATTAAACATTCAAAGGTATAAGGGATTAGGAGAAATGAACCCTATTCAGTTATGGGAAACAACAATGGACCCTTCGGTTAGAAGATTATTAAAGGTAACAATAGAAGATACACAGGCAGTAGAAGAAACTTTTACTGAGCTTATGGGGGATAATGTTGAACCAAGGCGTAAGTTTATTGAAAGCAATGCTCTTGCTGTTAATAATTTAGATATATAAGTCTGTAAATGACGCTGAGTGAGCTAAGGTTTGTTGTATCGGTTGCTCAAGAAAAAAATTTCAGACGAGCTGCTGCCAAAAGTTTTGTAAGTCAACCTGCTTTGAGTTTAGCAATAAAAAAAATAGAAAATGAACTAGGTATATTAATATTCGAAAGAAACCGTATGGGAATTTCACTAACAACCGTTGGTGAGAAGATTGTCAATCAAGCACAAAAAGTCCTAGAAGAAGTTGAAAAAATTAAAGCCATTTCAATAGTTGAAAAAAATGATCAACAAGTTGATGTCAAATTAGGCTTAATCTACTCAATAGCGCCATATTTATTACCCTCAATAATCCCAGTATTAAAAAATACATCCCCCGATATTGTATTAGAAGCTGAAGAAGATATTACCAAGAACTTAATTAACAAACTAAAAGATGGGTCGATTGATGCAGCTATAATCGCATTACCATTTGATGTTCCCGGTATTGAAATACAGACGTTATATGATGAACCTTTTAAGGTGTTAATACCCTCAAAACATCAATGGAACAAAAAACAAAAAATTAATGCCAAAGACTTAAAACATGAAAAAATTTTACTGTTAGACAATACTCATTGCTTTAGCATGCAAGTAAGAGAGGCGTGTCCAGGCATATCAGATATGGCTGAAGTCCAAGCGGGTACATCTCTTGAGACTATTAGAAATATGGTTGCCTCTAATTTAGGAATTTCTATATTACCGCAAAGTGCGACCGTAAAAAATTATTTAAATGATTCAATAAATATCTTATCTTTTGAAAACCCAGTACCATTTCGAAGGGTTGCTATGGCAATTAGACAGGGGTCGTCAAAAAGGCCATCTCTTGATATGATAGTGAAATCGATAACGAGTATTAAAGAAAAAATAATAGGAAGTTAAATATCAATTATGCTCATTTGCTATTAAATAAATGAGCATAGGATTTTTTTGCTTTTAATTTTAGTGAGGAGTAAAAATGAAGATAGGTGTTTTAAGAGAAACAGTTAGCGGCGAGTCGAGAGTAGCAGCCACGCCAGAAACAGTTAAAAAAATGATTGCCCTGAGCCATTCTGTTTCAATTGAAGCCGGCGCTGGTATTCAAGCCTCTTTTTCAGATGCAGATTATAAAAATAATGGCGCTGAAATTGTTTCAAGAAATTTAGCCCTTCAATCAGACTTATTATTAATGGTCAGGCCTTTAGACGAAAAAGAGATAATTACATTAAAACCAAAGCAGTTTATGGTTGGTATGTTGGAACCCTTTAATAATGATTTGCAAGCGTTATTAAAAAAACAAGGCGTATCAGCTTTTGCATTAGAGGCCTTACCAAGAAATACAAGAGCACAATCTATGGATGTTCTATCGTCTCAAGCTAACATTGCAGGTTATAAAGCGGTAATACTTGCCGCTGATTACTATAAAAAATTTATGCCTATGTTGATGACCGCGGCAGGGACTGTCAAGGCAGCTAAAGTAATAGTACTAGGAGCAGGTGTTGCTGGTCTTCAGGCAGTTGCAACAGCAAAAAGGTTAGGCGCTGTTGTTGAAGCATCTGACGTTAGACCAGCAGTCCAGGAACAAATTGAATCCTTAGGGGGCAAGTTTATTGAAGTCCCTTTTGAAACAGAAGAGGAAAAAGAATGTGCCATTGGTAAAGGGGGTTATGCAAAACCAATGCCGAAATCTTGGTTAATAAGACAATCTAAAATTGTGGCTGAGAAAGCCATATTAGCAGATATTATTATTACTTCTGCCTTAATTCCTGGTAAAGCACCGCCACAATTATTATCTGAAGAAACAGTAAAGAAAATGAAATTTGGATCAGTGATAGTTGATATGGCTGCAGGTAGTGCTTCTGACGGATCAGGTAATTGCCCACTAACACAGAATAATAAAGTTAATCAGTTAGAAAACGTAACCATAATAGGTTTTAATAACTTACCAAGCATGTTAAGTACAGACGCCTCTGCTCTTTATTCTAGAAATATTTTTGAGTTTACAAAATTATTAATCAACGAATCGGGCCAGTTGTTTATAAATGACGAAGATGAATTGGTGACAGAAACATTAATATCGAAAAACAATAAAAAGGGATAAACATGACGGATTTATTAACAGTTCAAAACATAACAATATTCGTTTTGGCTATATTTGTTGGATATCACGTAGTCTGGAATGTAACTTCAGCTCTGCATACACCGCTAATGTCTGTGACGAATGCAATTTCTGGCATTGTCATCGTAGGTGCAATATTGCAAGTTGTTGAAATTAACGGAGAAATAATAACATTTAGCAGTATTTTAGGAGCATTTGCCATATTTTTTGCAGCTATAAACATTTTTGGGGGATTTTTTGTTACCCAAAGGATGTTAGAAATGTTTAAGAAAAAAGAAAAAAAAGGGGAGGCTAAAAATGGAAAATGAAGCATTTGCGATGATTGGCTATTTAATAGCGGCAATATTTTTTATATTGGCTTTGAAGGGATTGTCGTCCCCAACCTCTTCAAGATTAGGAAATATGTTTGGAATGGTAGGGATGGCTATTGCAATTATTACCACTTTACTGATTGGCACTAATTTAATTTCTTTATTAATAGCGATCCCGTTAATATCAGGAGCATTTATCGGTATTTACGTAGCTAAAAAAGTAGAGATGACTAAGATGCCGGAATTAGTAGCTCTAATGCATTCATTTGTGGGTTTGGCGGCAGTGCTAATCGCGACAGCTGCGGTTCTCAATGTTTCAGAGATGCATACTGTAGTTCAAAGGTTTGAATTGTTTATTGGCGCCTTCATAGGGGCGATTACATTTTCAGCATCCGTTATTGCCTTTGGAAAATTATCAGGCAAGTTTGGGGCAAACCCATTTATTTTCAAAGGCCAGCATTTACTTAATTTAGTATTGGCTATTGTTATGATTGTTGCAGGCGTGATATTTTTTCAAACAGAATCGCTAACAGCATTCTTCATAATGCTCTCAATTGCATTATTTTTAGGTGTTACGCTGATTATTCCAATTGGTGGTGCTGATATGCCGGTTGTGGTTTCAATGCTTAATAGTTATTCTGGTTGGGCAGCGGCCGGGATAGGGTTTACCCTAAATAATTCAGTGCTTATTATTGCAGGGGCTTGTGTTGGTTCTTCTGGCGCTATCCTTTCATATATAATGTGTAAAGCAATGAATCGCTCAATCATTTCAGTAATGCTGGGTGGCTTTGGGGGCGAACAAAGCACACTTCAAACTGATGATAAAGAAAGGAACGTCAAGTCTGGTTCAGCGGATGACGTGTCATTTTTAATGTCAAATGCAGACTCGATTATCATAATTCCAGGTTATGGCTTGGCTGTCGCAAGAGCCCAACATGTCCTTCAGGAGCTCACAGAAAAGCTAATTGCAAAAGGGATATCGGTGAAATATGCGATTCACCCTGTGGCAGGAAGAATGCCGGGTCACATGAATGTTTTATTGGCTGAGGCCGATGTACCTTATGAGCAGGTCGTTGAAATGGAAGATATTAATAGTGAATTCAGTCAAACTGACTTGGTTCTTGTGATAGGGGCAAATGATGTGGTTAACCCTGCAGCAAAAACACCCGGAAGTGCTATTTATGGAATGCCAATTCTAGAGGCAGATAAAGCAAAAATGATTATTGTTAATAAAAGATCAATGTCACCTGGATATGCAGGTTTAGATAACGAGCTTTTTTATTCTGACAAGACAATGATGCTATTTGGAGATGCAAAAAAAGTAGTAGAAGATTTAGTTAAGAAAATATAAAAAAAGGGCCTTAAAGGCCCTTTATAAGAAATAAAAAGATATTATTTATTCAGCAACAACATCATCAGGGTTTACCGGGATGTTCATATCTTCTTCAATCACAACAATTTCTTCATTTTGCATATAGTTTGTATAAACCATATACCCACCTATAATAATAACAACTAAGATGATAATATTTTTTAACATAATTAATCCTTAGAACAATGAATATACGATCATGTTAGCACATTATAATAAAGGTAAATGACATACAACTAAACAATGTACGAAGCTTTTGAATATTTAACGGATTTATACCTATCAGAATTTATTGTTGGGATTCTAATTATATCTATCATCGTAGTCGTAATGTCTATTTTTCATATAGTTATGTCACCAGTTGATACCCAGTCAGTAATAAGTAAAAAAATAAAGCCAACAAGAAGACAAAATAAAGAGCCAAAAATTAAATATAGCAAAGAGTTTTTAAAAAGAGTGAAGGGTGTTGATTTAAACTTAAGAGATCAAGATAAATAAATTGAATTTTATTTAAATCAAACCCTCTATTAAACAAGTAGGCTATGTTTATTGCTTACCTGGCTTCATGAGCTTACTCCTCCCTTAGCTTGTGGAGCCTCTTTACGGTAAAATATCTAACGAGACACTTTATATTGTGTAGGACAATATGCTCTTGAGACGTCGGATGAACGTAGCTTTAAATGTTTAATAGATTTTTCTTTAACCCTTTTTCTCCAAAGTTTATATGATGATTTTTTCAAGTTAGCTTGCATTAGCCGCATTAATTTAGGCTCATCTAGTCCGTAATTTTTTAAGATAGCTTCAAAGGGTGTTCGATCTTCCCAAGCCATTTCTATAATTCGGGAAACATCTTCCTCAGAGAAAGTGGAGTGAATTTTTGGCATTACTAATTAAGCTGATAGCCTAGATTGCTAAAGTTAGCAGCAGGCAGTAGAAAAGCAATAGACTTATTGCTATGGACATATGTATTAAATAAGTGATTAAAATATTCATAGAGAACATTATATGAGTATTTTAAATTTACCCTGTTGTTGCGAATCATTATTATTTTCATTTACTCTAAAAGGAAGTTATGACTTACTTTTTTGATTTTAAGTTCCATAAAGTCACCTTTCCAAACATTGCAAAATTAAAAATTAAAATTGCACAGTAACCAACAAAAACATACAACCATAAATCGTAATAAATTTCATATGGATCCTTCGTTAAATTATTCATAAAAAACTCAATATAAATCATAAGTCCAAGATAAACGGTATTAACTGTCTCTTATACACATCTCCGAGCCCACGAGACCAGAGAGG
>CAJXQA010000043.1 GCA_913058475.1 uncultured Nitrosomonadales bacterium | reverse complement strand
GATTCTTAGGCAACGATGTTCTTATGTACCCATTTCATGATTACTGGTTAGATATAGGTCGGATGGATGATTTTAAACGTGCTCAGAACGATATTAAAAGCATAGGAATAGATCAATAATGAAAAAGGTCGCAGTAATCGGCTTAGGTAATATTTCTAAACGTCATCGAAAAAATATCAAGCATATATATCCTGATGCTAAAGTGTATGCAGTTTCATCGAGTGGTCGTATACCTAAAGAACCGGTAAGTGATAGTGACGAAGTTATTGAATCAGTAGAAGGACTATTAGCCGTCAACATTGATTACGCTATTATAGCATCACCTGCTACATTTCATTGTGAGCACGCCATTCGATTAATTCAAGCTAATATCCCAGTCTTAATAGAAAAACCAATAACAGCTTCTAGTAATGATCTAGAAAAATTAAGTAGGTCTATTCTCAAATTTAACGGCGTAGTGGCTGTAGCTTATTGTTTAAGGTATTTACCATCTACTCTTTTAATGAAAGATTTGTTGGAAAATAATGCCGTTGGGGATATTTATAATGTTTTTATTGATACTGGTGAATATTTACCAAGCTGGCGACCTAAAATTAATTACACGGACTCTGTATCAGCGAGCAAAAAATTGGGCGGAGGAGTTCTTTTAGAGTTAAGTCACGACATCGATTATTTGAAATGGTTGTTAGGCTCTCTAAATGTGGAATTTTCGACTTTAAGGAAATCAAAAGAATTAGGCCTAGAAGTCGAGGACTTGGCTGACGTGATGCTTAGTACTTCTTCGGGAGCTATTTGTAATTTACATTTAGATTTTTTACAAAAAAGTGCAAAAAGATCGTGCAGTATTCTTGGCTCAGAGGGAAGGCTAGACTGGGATCTAATTTCGAATAGTATTAGGTTTTCGAACCTTACAGAGGAAAAAATACTGTATTCAGCCCCTGAATTCGATAAAAATTTGATGTATCTAGATATGATTCTTGATTTTGAAAATATGCTAGAGTCAAAAGAAAATAAATGTATTAGCTTTGAAGAAGCAGCTGAAACTGTAAAGTTGGTTGATGCGATTAAATTAATCGCTAATAGGAAAAAGTAATGAAAGTATTTGCATTTATATTTGCTAGGGGAGGCTCGAAGGGGTTACCTAGGAAAAATATTAAATTACTAGCAGGGAAGCCACTAATTCAGTATTCAATTGAGACAGCTCAAAAGACTAATATCATTAATGAAATATTTGTCTCAACTGATGATGATGAAATTGCAAAAATAGCTAGTTCATTAGGGGCAATAGTAATTCGCCGTCCTACAGAGTTATCTCAGGATACAAGTCCTGAATGGCTAGCTTGGCGGCATGCTGCCGAATGGGCAACTCAACATTATGGCCAATTTGATTTGTTTATCAGTCTACCTGCAACAAGTCCATTGCGCTCAGTTTTTGATGTTGAAGCATCGGTAGATTTGTTGACGATTGCGAGGGCAGATATTTGTATATCGATAACGGCTGCTAATCGGAATCCATATTTCAATATGGTTACAAAAAATTCGCAGGAACATGTCCGTCTAATGATGAATGTAGATGAAAAGGTAGTCCGTCGACAAGACGCGCCTGCAGCGTACGATATAACGACGGTGGTATATACGACTACGCCAGGATTCATTTTGAACAAGAATTCTATTTTTGAAGGTGATGTATGCGCCGTCGAGGTACCCAAAGAAAGGGCTGTTGATATTGATGATATTTATGATTTTAAGCTAGCTGAGTCCATTATTTTGGAAGAGGGTAATTTATAAATGTTGGATAATAAAAAGGTTATTGTATTTGGAGCCGCTGGGCTTTTGGGTTTTCAGCTCTGTCAGGATATTTTAAAGCAAGGTGCCTACTTAATAGCTGTTGATTTAGATGTAGAAGTATTGAGAGATAAATTTAGTAGCATTGCTTATGAAAATTGTTTTGAACTACATGGCTGTAACGTGAATATAGACAATGACGTTCAGTCTATATATAAAAGTTACAATAATATTGATGGTGTAGTAAATTGTGTTTATCCTCGTAATAGCAGCTACGGGAAACACTTTTACGATGTAACTATCGAGAATTTTAATGATAATGTTTCATTAAACGTAGGTAGCTCTTTTTTATTAATGCAAACTACAGCTAAGTATTTCAGAAAATATAAAAATCCCGTGTCATTTGTCAATATTTCTTCTATATACGGAGTTATTTCACCTGATTTCGATATTTATAAAGGTACAAATATGACAATGCCTGTGGAGTATTCTGCGATAAAATCAGCTGTTCTACACATGGCAAAGTATATTGTCAGTTATGTAAAAAATAGTGATTTTAGGATAAATAGCGTAAGCCCTGGTGGTCTTTTGGATGGCCAAGCAAGCCAATTCACTGAAGCGTACAAAGCTAAAACCATGGGCGCAGGTATGTTAAATGTTGCCGATATAACCGGGGCAGTATTGTTTCTTCTATCTGAGCACTCTAAGTATATTACTGGACAGAATATAATAGTTGATGATGGATTCTGTCTTTAGAATTTTATCGAATTTGTTTGGTGGTGGAAGTTTGTGCAATTAATTTATGTTGAATCGCCTCTTCAGTTAGTAAATGCTATTCATATAATTTCACATTATAATGAGGGAGCTACTCTTTACTACAGGGACAACGGGACTTTAGAACAGCAAAAGCAGTTTCAGTATATTTTTCAGTATAATAAAAGATTACTAATAGAGACAACAATAAAAAAAATAAAGATTCATAGAGATGTTAGCTTTTTTAGAAACGTAAAATTTGTTTTTTACATGTTTTGTATGCTGTTGAATAGTTTGAAGTGCAAGCGTATTGTAGTTGGCGATCTTAGGACTCCGTTCTATAAACTAGTTAAATTTAAACTGAAAATATTTAAAGATAAAAAGATAATCGTAGTAGATGATGGATTGTATTTATATCCTTTTTTAAAGCAAAGCAAAAGTAATTACGATAATGTAGTTTTTGCGACAAATTTGCCGATTGACTATATTGGGAATTTTGAAATATTAGATATTTTTGAGTATAAGGGGCGAAATAAAAAAGAACTCGTAAATGGTGTTTTCGTATTTATTGGCTCTAAGCTAGTTGAGTTTGAATTATGTAAACTAGAAGATTATATTGAACTTCTTATTGAGGTAAGAAAAATATGTCAGGAAAAAGGGGCTACCAAAGTTTATTATGTCCCTCATCGCGAAGAGAATGTAAGTAATTTGCGGATGTATGAATCTCTAGGGTTTGTTTTAAGGCAGGTAAAAGAGCCCTTAGAACTTCATGAGAATGTTAATGGTAAGTTGGGCTGCAGTTATTTTTCTTTTTATTCTACAGCATTATTTAATTTGGCCTCTTTAGATATACAAAATTGTGCAACATACTATTCGATAAGACCTAATAAAAGATTTTGGCTGAAGAATAGACAAAATATTAGTGATGTTTACGAGATGTTTGAAAGAGTGAGCTCTATTCAGACTATTGAAGTTGAAAAGTGTATTAATAAGATAGGGTTATAGATGTTAAAGTTACTTTATGTTCTCCTTTCTGAATGTGCAGAGTCTACTTTAAGGAATTTTAGAAAGTTAGCCGCTAAATCAACACCGGTTGATCCTAAGATTATGAATGATTTGAAAGTGGATGGTGTTTCCGTTCAGGAAGATTTTTTGACATCGCAGCAATGTGACGAATACATTGCAAAAATAGAAAAGATCATAGCTTCTGGAAGTTCTAATATTTGGAAGGACTCAGCGGGAGCGGATAACAGAATATATTTTGCAGAGACTTTGGACGATAAATTTGCAGAGTTTTTTGAAACACCAAAAATAAGGCAGATTCTTAGTCGCTATACAGGAACCGAAAAACCAAAAGGAATGCTTCTCGCTTCCAGAATAACTGCTAAGGAAGGGAATCTTGGATCCGGAGGTGGTTGGCACCGAGATTCGCCAATTTCACATCAATTTAAGGCTGTCTGCTATTTGTCAGATGTCACTGCGAATAACGGGCCATTCCAATTTATAAAATCGTCGCACACTAAGTTTGCTGTGTTAAAAGCTTATTTTAATAAGCTTTTAAAAGTAGGCTCAAATCGTTTTACAGATTTAGAAATCGAAAAATATTGTAGCGAAGAGGAAAAGGAAGTTGTCAGTTTTACCGCGAAAAAAGGCTCGATTATTTTTGCTGATACCAAAGGAATTCATAGAGGTAAACCACTTACTGAGGGGAAACGTTATGTTTTGTTCTGTTATTTTTGGCATAATGAAATACCGGACCATTTTAATTCGCTTAAACAAGAAGAAGCCTAAGAATAAATGATGTATAGTAGTCTTAAAACTCATACAAAAATTCTGTTTCAAGCTACAACCAATAAACTAAAACGTTTATCATTAATGGTAACTACTAGGTGATAATGTTAAGGTTATAGTATATGATTTTTATGAGTGCTACACGGAAAGCCCTCCTAATGTAGCGGTTGATTTAAATTGGTTCTTGTTGAAGATATCTCAGTTTTTTATAGCACGTTTGAGCCCCCTGTCTTATCTATCACTGGTACATTTTTATAAAATAAAATGAAGATAACACGATTACTTTACTTATCCATTTCTTATGGGAATATTGCTCTTCAATTATTGCTGTTACCAATTTTTGCTAACTACCTCGGTATAGTCGCGTATGGAGAGTTTTCTTTTGGTATAAGTATCGTAAGCTGGATTGCTTTTTTTTCAACGTTAGGTACACAAACTAGATTAAGGCGTATTTTAACAGGAAAGAATATTTCGGCTTTAGATGAAATTTCAATAAAAGAAACATCTAATTGTGGGATTCTTGTAGGGATTCTATTTATATTTACTTCTTTTCTTTTTTTACTTTTTAATTCGTTTATACCGAGATTAAATTTCAGTTTATATCAACAATTATTGATGTTGATATATTGTTTTGTGTATATCTTGATTAGTCTTCAAAATTCAGTTCTTATTGCAAACCAACGCATAGTCTTGTCAGTTATTATAGGAGCGATTTTTACAAGTGGTAGTTTAATTTTTGTTAATATTTTATTTGAATTTATTGTTCCTTCTTGGGACTTAAGGCTGTTGCTCGCAATTTTATTAGGTTTCTCAATACTTATTTTTTATAGAAGTTCAGTCCTTATCGTTTTTTCTCTTCGTTATTTTGATTTTACTTCTATTCTCAGGGGGGGGAAAGATAATTTAATTTTAGCTAGTTATGGCCTATATGATAAATTAATTTCTCTTGGAGACAAAGTATTCGTCGGTTTTTATTTCGGAGTAGAAGCGCTCGCAATTTACACCATAGGTTTTCAGATATCAAATGTTGTGTATTCTGGAGCAAAAGCCTTTACGATATTTGCTGAAAACGCTATTTTCACAAGTGGTGGAGGAGTGGTACGACAATACATTTTAACTATGTGCTTTTCTATAACAGTTTCATTTCTAGTTTTGATATTTTTGAATTTTACATTTGAGTATTTATTTTCTAGTGAATTTTCTGGAGCTATGGATTTTTTGTATCTTCAATTGATTATAGCTATACTGCGTGTTTTCAACAACCTTCAGTTTACTCGTAGTTATGTTAATGGTACCACAAAAAGATATTTGCTATTCTGCTACTCATTCATTTTTATATTTGTAGTTATTTTCTTTAATTTTCAAGATATTACATTGTACCAATTTATTCTATATTTTTTAGCACTACAATTAGCTAACGCAGTTATGAGTTTAAAGTATGCTGCATCGAAATAACTTTTATCATTTCTTTGTATTTTCTGCGTCCTTATTAGTTGCTGTAAACTTACCAGCCTTTTACTCTGTGAGCACTAAAAGGATTGGATTTATTCTATTAATTTTTTCCACTTTTTCTCTTTTTTTTAAAAAATCGAAGATAATTATTAATCGCGATATCCTGTTAATTTCCTTGCTTACTTCTTTGCTTTTGACCGCACTTTTAGGTATCGCAGTGAATCAGTCTAGCCCTGGGTTTGTACTTCATAACTTGGGTTTTACTTTTATAACAACGTTGCTTGTAAAGTTGAATTTGGATAACCTGCAATTTAATCACCCTAGTTCTAAATATACTGCTTTCAAGTTTGCTGTGGCTGTTTTTAGCATGATTTCAATGTTTCTATTTTTGGATGTTATATCTTATTCTGTTTCGGGAATGATTGCATTAAGAGTAAACATGCTAATGTCAGGCATACCTCTTAATTCTACAATAAACCAAGTTACAGTATTATTTGTAGCTTTGAGCGCTTGTGTTTTTTTAACAAAAACGAAAGTTGAAATGTTTTTTTTCTCGTCACTTTTAGTGTTCTATTTTATTGTGATATGTTTCTCTTTATCTAGACAGAATATATTATTTATTCTTATGTTCTTAGTTTTTCTATTCATATACACTTCTAGAAAACGATATGTTTTTATTGCGGCTTCGGGAGTAACTATTTGTGGTGTTTTATTGATAAGTTTATTTGATAAGCTTCGGACAATGGCACCTGCTTTATCACCTATTCTTTCTCGGCTAGATCGAACTTCTCAGCAACTCGATAGTGGTAGCTATAGTAGAAGTAACCAGTTTTTTGACTCCTTAAATTGGGGGATAGAAAACCCTATATTTGGACTAGGAATTGGCGGATTTAGAGAAACTTCAAAATTGCATGGATACCCCATACATAATCAAGTTCCCGAAGCAGCAATAAATCAACTGCTTTCAGAGCATGGGGTCCTTTTTACATTAGTATTTACGTTTATTTATTGTGTAATTATAGTTAACTTTAAACGGATTAAAGTTGCAACGAAACTTAATTCTCTCAAGAAGTTAGCAGTCTCCTTTCTATTTACTTTCCCTGTACTATTTCTATTTAATGAAATTCATTATCAAGCATCACTTTGGGTTATGTATCTCATATTTTCAAATTTTTTACGAAATTCACCCCTGCCGGAGCCAAGTAATGCCATTTTTGTTCAAAGAAAAATCTCAATTTAATAAAGGCGTACTAATTTTTAAACATTCAGAATATGGTGTTTATAAAAATATGCCAGAGAAAATTAGACGTCTCGTGAAAGATAATTATTTTGTTGGCGTTTATTTCGGATTTGTAATGAGGTTAAGCGAAAGCTGGGGAAAAAATGATGTTGACTTCGCTGTGGCAACTGACAATGTTGCATTGGGCTTAAGTTCAGACATCCCAAGAATTTCACTTAATGGTTTTAATTTTGTTGATTCACCAAATGAAGAATTCAAAGAAACTGATATAAAGAAAATATACGATTTTATATTTATAGGTAACTCACAAACAAGAAAAAATCTTCATAGATTAACTGAAGGTCTTAAGAAGGCTGATAAAATTGGCCTTCACCCTTCTGTATTAATTGTTAGTAGAGTTGGTAGCGCGTTGGAAGAGAAACTTAATTCATATCGGATCAATCGTCACATTCAATCACTTTCCGATATTGCTAGATCTAAGATAAGATACATCGTTTTCGATTCTAGGCAAGATCAGGTGCCTAAAGATGCTATTTACTTATTGATGAGGCAATCTAAAGCTCTTATATGCCCATCCAGAAGTGAAGGTGCGGCTAGAGTTGTTGCAGAAGCTTGTTTGCGAAGACTAAATGTTATTTCATTTTCAGAAATGAAAGGAGGTACTAATAATTTTCTTGATTCTCAATATGATATAAAATTTGATGATCTGAACCAATTGCATCTGACTATGAAGAACTTTATGGAGCATTATGATTTCTATAAGCAGAAACCGCTACTTAACTCAAATATATATTTGGAATCCGAGTCTAAGCTGTTGTTCATAAGAAGAATTTCAGAGATTACTGGTATTGCATATAATGATTGCTTCAACACTGCGAAAGATCTCAATATGAGAAATGCATTATCTTGTCATACTAATATTCTACCGTCTAAATTCACTTCTAAACAGACAGATGAAACACATACTTCGGTAAAAATGGTAATGTATTTAGAGAATTTGTTGAACACAAGATTTGATGTTATCAACTATGCAAAAGCTCACCTTTCTGATGTATTTCAATTTATATTGGGAAAGATTCGGAAATCAATTAATCTTATTAAGTTATTTTTATAGGCCTATCTTTTAGATATTGGGGAACTTTTTATTTTGTCAAATAAGGTATCAATAATCACTGCAACTTATAATAGTGAAGATTTCATCTTGGCTACTTATAATTCATTAACACTACAATCTCACGGAAATTGGGAATGGTTAATTTGTGATGACTGCTCAACAGATCATACTTGGTCTATATTATCTAAAATATCAGATGCTGATCCACGCGTGCTAATCTCCAAAAACTTAGTAAATTCAGGCGCTGCAATTTCTCGAAATAATTCCATATCAAAAGCGAGTGGAGAGTTCATTGCTTTTTTAGACAGCGATGACATTTGGTGTTCCAAAAAGCTTGAACGGCAGCTTGCGTTCATGTGTGAGACAATTGACTTTTCATTCACTGCTTATCGTCTCATAGACGAACATGGTGCTCCCTTAAATAAATTTGTTGATTTAAACCAACGAGGCGCATTTTCTTATGAGGACATGCTGAGAAAAAAAGCCACCTTAGGCTGTTCTACTGTAATGCTCCGTCGGAAGGCATTCCCAAAAGTTACGATGCCGCTGCTGCGGACAGGCCAAGATTATGCTACGTGGCTTAAGTTATTGAGATTAGGTAATACAGCATATGTACTGTCTCTTATACACATCTGACGCTGCCGACGAATAGAGAGG
>CAJXQA010000042.1 GCA_913058475.1 uncultured Nitrosomonadales bacterium | reverse complement strand
GAATCTAACTCCCCACCTAATATTTTCTTAACTTGATCTTGAGCTAGCTGCCAATGAGGAAATACGTTGCTTAAAACCTTATTTCCTTTTGCAGTTAAATTAATATATGTAAACCTTCCATCCGAACCCGTATTTGGTTTGACCCATCCCGATTGTTTAAGAACATTAAGGTTTCTTGTTAATGTGGTTCGCTCCATCTTTAATAGATTTGATATCTTGTTAATTGATCCATCATGAACTTGAGATATGGTGACTAAAATAGATACTTGATTTGCATTGATTTTTTCACCCGATGCTTTGAGGTGCTTATTATATATTTGTGAGATATTTCTTGATGATTGTCTCATGCTACCGCATAAGCAATTTGTGAGCTCCAACCTTTTTTTTGTTTCTATATCCATATAACTTGTTTACAAACTTTTATTCGCACTATACACTATAAATATTACGTGTATATACACTTATTTAGAGGATTAAAAATTGCAATCAATAAAAAAATTTAATTTAAGCGATGGAACTTTCATTAGATATACCGAACAAGGATCTGGTCAGCCTTTACTTTTGTTGCATACCATTAGAAATAGATTAGAGTACTCTGATCTATTATTACCTTATCTGACTAAAAAATTTAAAGTTTATGTTATCGACTTACCCGGTCACGGAGACTCCCCTATCAATAAAAAAACAAACTATGATCAAGAGTTTATGACTGACTCCATTGTGTCATTTATTGAAGATTTAAATTTAAAAAATTTAACTATTGTAGGTGAATCGATTGGAGCTGTATTAGCTGCAACTATTGCTAAAAAAATACCTAGCCGAATTAAAAAAATATTTTGTTTCAATGCTTATGACTATGACAAAAGGTTTGCACAAGGTGTGATGAGAGGAAATTTTATGGCTACTTTTTTACTATTCCATGTCAGCCTTCCCCTTGGTTTAGGTGTATTTTTTGCCAAATTAGAATCCTTCCCTACGTTATGGATGATCTTCCGAGGAGGGGTCCATAAGAAATCTGCGATTACTAGTGAATATATAAAGCTTTTATGCACATCAACAAAGAAACCTGGGTTTATTTATCATGAGAGGAATGTCTTTCAGAACCATAAATCTTGGTTAAACGATGGCTCTTTATATCAAGGTCTGAAGACACCCGTGAATTTAATTTATGGGGAAAGCGATTGGTCTAAACAAGATGAAAAATTAAATACAAGGAAGGCATTAGGACTCAGTTCCTTTCACACAATGAATGAAACAGGTCATTTTTCTTTTTTGGAGTCACCTAAAGAAGTATCTAAAATTATTTTAAGTTAACTATCAATAAGGAAAAGTCATGGAAAAAGTCGCATTTATAAGTGGAGCAAATCGAGGGATCGGTTTTGAGACATCAAAAAAATTAGCTGAACAAGGTATAAAAGTTATATTAGGTTCAAGAGATATGGATAAGGGTAAAAAGGCTTTAGAAGAATTAGCAGCCCAAGGGATTGAGGCTGACTTAATTCAATATGATGCTGCAGATCTTGAAGCGCCTCAAAAGATTTATGATTATATTTCAGAGAAATATAACAAGTTAGATATTTTAGTAAATAATGCAGGTGTGCTTTTAACAGGAAATTTATTTGTTACTAACAGTACGACTGTTTCCGACAAAGACATAAAAGAAACATTTCAAACAAATCTTTTTTCTGTCATCTCTCTTACACAAGCATTACTTCCTCTCATAAAAAAATCTGAAGCGGGAAGAATAGTAAATGTTTCAACAATTTTAAGCTCATTAACGCTTCATACAACTGAAAATTCACCAATCGCACCAGCAAAAGAGTTTGCTTATAATGCCTCAAAAACAGCACTCAATGCATTTACAATTCATCTTGCATTAGAATTAAAAGATACAAATATAAAAGTTAATTCGGGACATCCAGGATGGGTAAAAACAGAATTGGGTGGTCCAAACGCTCCCATGGAAGTAAAAGATAGTTATGAAACTTCATTGTATTTAGCCACACTAGACAAGGATGGTCCAAGTGGAGGTTTGTTTCACAAAGAAGAGACTTTACCTTGGTAGGAAGAAAATATTAATACCGCCCAAATATAACGGAGTAGTAGTTAAAAATTGTACGCATACTTAAGAAAATAGATTTAGTGTAAACAAGCCTTCCTTTAGGAGGAGGTCAACGTCACATGAATATTTAGCATACTCATGTTACTTGGAGTGTTGACCTCATATGAACCCATATAAATCCTTTAGCTATAAATAAATTTATTTTATTTGTGATAAATACTGTGAAAATCTGCCCTTACCTACTGCAAATTTACCCTCAATTTTTTTACCTTCAGAAGTGACATCACTTAAATTTGAACTAGGATCACCAACCACAACCAACCCAACCATTCCGAACATTTCGTGTGGTGTACATTTGTAACCATAAACGCCTTCTGTTTCAAACTTTACTGATATTGACACCTCGCCTGCTTCTTTTGTTAACTTACCTTCCCAGGATGACGCTCCCTTTGGAAGCATTTCTTTAATTGATGCAGAATTATGCATTGCATCTCCTGACCAAGTTACTGTATCGCCTTTCTGAATTATTATTACTGCAGGTTCAAAAACGAACATATCTGGGGCCTTACCATTAAGCATTTTTACTTGATGATCTTTTGCCATTACTGTTCCAATGGAAAAAGTTAATATCAGGGCAATTAAGTTTTTAAATAACATTTTGTATTCTCCAGTTTAAATATTTATAAAGTAGTAGTTGATATAACTGATTTATGACTACTTATAAGTGAAAAAGGTTCTTTTGTTTTCACATTAGCAACTATAAAATTCAACGACTAAACATGGCACATTATTGTTGGATATGGAATTTCATCAGGGGAAGGGTATCTTACATAAGTTGTTTTGAATTCTTTTCGATGAGACTTATATTCTGGAAGATCCCTCTTTAATTTCAAGAATATATGAAGATATTATTTTAACTTGCATTATACCTTATAGGGGTATACAGTATAATAATTAAAATAAGGAGAATTACTTATGGAAAACTGTTGTGACGAAAAGCATCCTAATTACGAAAAGCATATTCCAAGAATAAATAAAATTTCTGGGCAGCTAAATGGAATAAAAAAGATGATTGAAGAGCAAAGATATTGCCCTGAAATCATTACCCAATTAAAAGCAGTAAGCTCGGCTTGCCAATCATTAGAAATTATCATGCTTGAAAAACATCTTGAGAGTTGTGTTTTAGAAGCATTTCAGTCAAAAGACAAAAAGGCTCAAGCAAAAAAAATTAAAGAACTAACTCTTTTATACAAACGATAAATTAAATACGTATGAATAAGGGTATTTTATTTTTAATTACACTTTTAATAAGTCATAAAACAGTAATTCATGCTGCTCCTATGAATTTTAAGGATTCAGTTACAAGTATGACAACAATAAGCAAAAATTATTCCTATTTAGAATCAAGTTATGCTATTTCCTCAAAAGAGTCTTTCGGAATAAACATTAATGAAAATAAGGGGGATACTTATAAGCTTAAAGCAGGCGAATTTTTTTATTTAAGAAGATTAATGAGAGTAAATAAAATTAACTCTCAAACAAATTTATGGCTTTTTACTGGCGCCGGAATGGTAAATGTAAAAAAAAATATAAAGGATGATGATTATTTGTATTTAAGTCCAACTTTACAATTTGATTACGAAACCAAAAGAATATTTAGTTTGATTTCACAACAAATCATGAGGGTTGGTAATCAAAATTTTGATACGACTAAAATTGAAGGAGGCGTTTCATTTTATGAGACAACTTTTAACGAAACACAACCCTGGATTCTTCTAAAAACAAGAAAAACTAAAACTGTGGATAGTAAAACCGAATACACACCAACCTTAAGATTCATAAACAAATCTTTATTTGGGGAGGTGGGGGTTAATTTAGATGGAGATCCATCTTTTCACTTAATGTATACATTTTAGGAAAATATATGATAAAAAAAAATTTATTACTAGTAACCTTATTTTTAAGTATGAATATTTATGCTCAGACTCAACGCATTGAAGTTCTTGGGATGGTTTGTGCCTTTTGCGCTCAAGGTATAGAAAAAAGCTTTAGCTCAGATGAAAATATTAAGGATGTTTTTGTTAATTTAGAAAATTACTTTGTCGTAATAGAGTCAAGAGATGGTAAAAGTATTGACGAAAAATATATTACAACCATCATTACAGATGCTGGTTACGATGTTCAAAAGATTGAGATCGTTTCTGACTCTGTAAGTGAAATCAGAGAAAAGTATGGCGCTAACTAAAGACGAAGATTTAATTAAGTCAAATAAGTTAGTAAATTACTTATCTTTATTTACTAGTAGCGGAACGATTATTTGTTGTGCATTACCTGCCCTCTTGGTCTCAATGGGAGCGGGTGCAGCATTAAGCTCTTTGATTACAGTATTTCCCCAATTAGTTATCCTTTCCATTTATAAAATTCCAATATTTATTGGTGCCTTTATAATGCTTATAATTGCTGGAATGCTTCAATACCACTCAAGAGGTCTGCCATGTCCTGCAGATAAAAAACAAGCGTATGCTTGTATGCAAACTCGTAAAGTATCGATGATTATTTACTTTACATCGGTAGGAATTTTTATTATTGGACTTCTCTTTGCTTTTATAATCCCACTATTTATTTAAGTCTAGTAGCAAAAAAAAGTTAACTTTCTTTGCTTGATGGTTAGCATTTATAGTTAATTTGGCATTCCAACGCGATTAGAGTGAGTATCTTTAAAATCCTTCATACACTTCTTATATATTTTCTTTGCTAAGAAATCGTTAAGAGATTTAATTCTTATTCTTTTTTTTCACAGTGTCTTTAGTTTTATCTGCCTTAATGAACTGAACTACTTTTGTTACATATGTAAACATAACAATGATAAAAACTGCAATAATTACTAACCCTATAATCAGTTCCATAATTAATACTTTCTCGCTTTTGAATCTTCAGTTTTGTCATACTCTTTATCTGCTTCTTTTCCAGCATACAAACAACCTGTAGCAAGTACAGCTAATACCAACATAGTTAATAACTTTTTCATCTGCCTATCCTTTTTTTATAAATTTAAAAATACTTGAATATACTAGAACAGACAAATCTTTGTAATTGAAGTTCGTAGAAGAATATAAAAAGGTTACGAATAACAACGAAGATCTATTGTTAAATGTTAAAATCAGTATCCAATAATAACTAAGTAAAACAATATGCGCTTGCTAAGATGGTTTGTAGGAAAGGTAATACTATTTATAAATGCAATAACACTGCCAAAGCCTATACAGAGAGATAATATTAATCAACATAAACTGGACAAGAAAACAAAGGGCTTAACTATCTATCAATTTGAGGCCTGTCCATTTTGTGTAAAAGTCAGAAGATTTATAAGAAAAAATAATCTTAAAATAAACCTTAGGGATGCAAAAAATAATGAGATTTTTAAATCTGAATTAGTCAATGATGGAGGCAAGCATAAGGTACCATGCTTAAAAATAGAAAAACCAAATGCTAAAACTGAATGGCTATATGAATCAGATGAGATTATTCTATTTTTAAAAAAAATTATTGCATCATAGAAAAAAATTAACTAGATGATTAACTAGTGACTTGATAAAGAGTTAAGTATTTTCTTTATGTTAAATAACAGGCTTTACTTTAGTCTTACAAGTTGAGAAATCACTTTTTATATCGCCATGAATCATCTCATCATAAGTATTAATGTTATTTACCATCTCTTCTTTATAGATTGATTCCCATTTTTTTACTTTTTCTTGAGATGCTTTTTTTTCAACTTTAATGCAATCAAAATTAATGCAGCTCGTTTTATAAATATCTGACGAGACCCTGAAAAAATTTGTCGCATTCTTTGATGAAGCTTTATAAGCCTCCTGTGATTCAGCTCTATTTTTATAAAAATCAGAAATCTGTTCGTGTATAAGAGACAGCCTCAATGTTATATAGGAAAGAGATGCCCTATCTGATGTGTTCCAAGAAGGATTTTTAAACATATAATCATTGAGAGTAGCTGGTAATGCAAATATAACATTTGGTATTAAAACTAAGAGAAAGAGTAGTTGTTTCATAAAATCAGTTTACCCCCAGACAATTAAGCGAGCAAATTAGGTAGGTATAAACCATGGGACTACGCCCAAGATTGTTAAAACAAGAGCCAATACTAGCAATAATTTGTTAAGTTTAATATCAGCCCTTTAATTTTTTCTTATTCGGTTGTTTACTTAAGAAAGCGATGAGACATATCAAAATAAATACGGCAATCAATATAACAAAGACTGCAATATATAGCATTGATGATTCCATGCTAGCCTTTATCAACTTCTTCGGTTTTTTTGATGTCTGAGTTTGCTGGAATCATTTTTTCACCATCCCATCTTTGTCCACACCAACAAACACCTTCAGCATTTATTATACAAGTGCCACTTCCACAACAACGTTTATCTTCCATAATCTAATTCCTCAGAGAAACAAAAAAGTTAATCACTGGCTCCCTTTAGGAGGGGGATGCTCTATCCCCTGATAACTACCCTAACCTATTGTTTTAATAACACTTTAATCAATGGTTAATGTGTAATTTTAGTATATAAGATTAAATCAGATTTGTGTTTATATTCTTTAAATTTTTTTGGAATGAATCTAATTCCTCACCTAATATTTTCTTAACTTGATCTTGAGCTAGCTGCCAATGAGGAAATACTTTACTTAAAATCTTATTTCCTTTTAAAGTCAAATCAACATATGTAAACCTTCCATCCTGACCAGAATGTTCAAAGATATTAATTGCAGTCACATAAAGCCAGTTTCTTCTATACTATAAACTAACTTAATTAACGAAGAGATTTTTCATCATGAGTTCATGCGCGCCCCAAACCATTTTTCTTAAAGATTACACGCCAGCGCCTTATAAGGTTGAACACGTTAATCTAACGTTCAAGTTGTTTAAAGGTAAATCAGTAGTTAAGTCTGAAGTGATCTACGTAAAAAATTCTGATAGCATTAATCATGATTTGGTGCTTAATGGGCAAGATCAAACTATTGTTTGCGTAGAGTTGAACGGTGCATCATTCGATGGTTATACAATTGCAGATGATAAGATGACCATCAGTAATCCGGCTGAAAAATTTACGTTAACCATTACTTCAGAAATTGACCCTGTTGCTAATACAGCTCTTGAAGGTTTGTATCAATCACAAGGGACTTACTGCACTCAATGTGAAGCAGAAGGCTTCCGCCGTATTACTTACTTCCAAGATCGCCCGGATGTACTTAGTACTTTTTCTGTGCGGATTGAGGGTGATCTAGAGCAATGCCCTGTGATGCTTTCTAACGGTAATTTAATGGACTCTGGTATGTTGGGAGATAGTCGCCACTATACGGTGTGGAACGATCCATTCCCCAAACCGTGTTACTTGTTTGCACTAGTTGCAGGTGATTTAGTCCGTATTGCAGATACATTTACTACAATGTCTACCCGTAAAGTTGACCTGCATATTTATGTGCGGTCTGGTGATGAGCAGCAATGTGGCCATGCGATGGAATCGCTCAAAAAATCTATGAAATGGGATGAAGAGAAATACGGTCGTGAATATCAGTTGGATTTATTTAACATCGTAGCCGTCAGTGATTTTAATATGGGGGCCATGGAAAATACCTCGCTCAATGTTTTCAATACCAAGCTAGTATTAGCGCATCAAGATACGGCGACAGATAATGACTTCTTAAGTATTGAAGGTGTGATTGGTCATGAGTACTTTCACAACTGGACGGGTAATCGAGTTACTTGCCGAGACTGGTTCCAATTATCTCTGAAAGAAGGTCTCACTGTCTTTAGAGATCATGAATTTAGCTCAGATATGAATTCTCGAGATGTACAACGTATTGATGATGTAACGCATTTACGTCGCTTTCAATTTGCTGAAGATGGAGGCCCCTTGGCGCATGCAGTCCAGCCGGATAGTTTTATTGAGATTAGTAATTTTTACACTATGACCGTGTATGAAAAAGGGTCTGAACTAATTAGAATGCAACATACGTTGCTTGGTGAAGGTGCTTACCGTAAAGCAACAGATTTATACTTTGAACGATATGACGGACATGCTGTTACTTGCGACGATTTTGTAAGGTGCATGGCTGATGCATCAGGTCGAGATATGGGGCAGTTTTTCTTGTGGTACAAGCAAGCTGGTACACCAAAATTATCAGTTACCAGTCATTATAATGCTGCGAAGCACCAATACACGCTAACGTTTACACAATCACAAGACGATGCCGTTGGTCAAACTAATAAGCAGCCACTGTTGATTCCAATTTCAGTCGGCTTGCTAGATATACAAGGCAACGAAACCCATCCAACACAAACATTAGAAATGACACAAGCTAAACAAATCTTTATTTTTAATGATGTCATTTCACGCCCTGTGCCTTCTATTTTACGTAGCTTTTCTGCACCCGTTAAATTAATAACTGACTTATATGATGATGATCTACGTTTATTACAGCTGCATGATACGGATGGCTTTAATAAATGGGAAGCGGGTCAAATATTAGCGTTACGGACTATTGAGCGTGTCATGGTTGATAAAGATGCTGATATTTCAGTTTTTGTGGATGATTTTGGTATGATGATACAACAAGGATTAACCAGAAAAGGTAATAAAGCACTACTAGCTCGCGCTCTATCGTTACCTAACGTGACGGATGTCGCACAGACACAAGCCGTGATTGACCCAGCGGCGATTAATTATGCCCGCACGCATATTCTTAAATCAATAAAGCGTACACATAAGACAGCTCTAGTTATGTTATATGATGCCAATGCAAATATAGGTAATTTTGCTATTACACCAGAGGCGATGGGGCGAAGAGCCTTGCAGGGTGTAGTGCTAGAACTACTAACCATCAGTAATGGCACTGGATGTGCAACTCGTTCCAAAGTGCACTATGATAATGCAGATAACATGACTGATCGTGTTGCCGCATTAGTTTGCTTAGCAGACAGTACGAAGCTAGAACGTGATATCATTTTTGCAGACTTTTATGAACGGTTTAAAGACTATCAACTAGTCGTTGATAAATGGTTCTCACTTCAAGCAATGGCCAATCGTAAAGGGATTTTTGATGACTTTTCTACCTTACGGAATCATGCAGAATTTAATATTAAAAATCCAAACCGTGTGCGCTCACTTTATTCAGCATTTGCCGTTAATAACCCAGTTAAGTTCCATGACCCTAGTGGAAAGGGCTACGCACTATTAAGAAACGCTATTATTGAATTAAACACGATGAACCCACAAATTGCTGCGCGCTTAGTAACACCCTGTCTCTTATACACATCTGACGCTGCCGACG
>CAJXQA010000041.1 GCA_913058475.1 uncultured Nitrosomonadales bacterium | reverse complement strand
CCTCTCTATTCGTCGGCAGCGTCAGATGTGTATAAGAGACAGTTCTTATATTCTTCAACCTTTTGCACCGCCCATGGGCTAACAAATAAAGAGAGAAAGCCAATTAACAAAATAGTAGGAATTGAAAAATAAATGATAGGCTTTACAAGCTTTGAAAGACTTAATCCAGAACTTAACCATACAATCATTTCACTATCCTTATACCATCGACTAAGTGCCATTAAGATGGTCAAAAATAAAGTAATTGAGAGTAAAAGAGGAAGGTGTTTTAATAAATTGAAAACTAAAATCGTATCAATCGTGTCATTAGGTATAATACCTTTTGCTGCAAGGCGAAAAACATAAACAATTCTTTGAGCGACCACGACTCCTGTAAGGATAAGAATTGTTGCTATAGCTGTATAAAATAATTCTTTATTTAATTTTGTTTTATATAGCATTTTTAAATAAGTTTAATTCGTTATAGACAACATTAAGGAATGTTAAATGAAATTTCAACTAAAGTCAGATTCAATTTCAAAATTATCAGCTGATATTATCATATTGGCAATTAATAAAAGTAATGAGCTATGCTCTTCACTGAGTTTAAGCAAATTTATTCAAGATGACCTTAATTTAATAATAAAGTTAGATGATCTTTCTAAAGATGCAGGCTCGGTAAATATTGCACATATGCACGACGGGGCATTTAAAAGGGTTTGTTTTGTCCGTATACAAAAACAGGACAGCCTTGATGAAGAAGGTTTATTGAAATTAGCAAAAAATATTTTTAAATCCTTTAAATCAATTAAATGTGGAACAATAGCTTTACCGGTAAGCCAATTTATAAATAAAAAAATCAATGAGGGTACTGTGGCCAATCTATTTACAAAAGCAGCCATAGATGAATCTTATGAAATTAATTCTCTTAAATCCGATAAAAAAGCTTCAAAAAATAACTACCAAATAAATTTTCAAGCTAATAAGTTGGATAGTAATTCTATTAAATTGGGGATAAAGGAAGGTCAAGCTATTGCCGAGGGTATGAATCTAACTAAAGATTTAGGTAATCTACCTCCTAATATTTGTACGCCAACATACCTAGCAAACCAAGCAAAAGAAATTGCTAAAGATTTCAAGATGAAATCAACTACATTAAGTCAGAAACAGATAGAGAAATTAAAAATGGGTTCCTTTTTATCGGTTGCAAAAGGGAGCCGAGTAGAGCCAAAGTTCATCATTATAGAACACAAAAAAGGTAAAAAGTCTTCAAAACCTCATGTTTTAGTTGGTAAGGGAATTACATTTGATTCAGGAGGCATCTCTCTAAAACCAGGTGCAGCAATGGATGAAATGAAATATGATATGTGTGGTGCTGCAACAGTACTAGGAGTTATGAAAACTATCGGCCTTTTGAATTTACCACTTAATGTAGTTGGATTAATCCCTGCGTGTGAAAATATGCCAGATGGACTTGCTGTGAAACCAGGAGATATTGTAACAAGCATGTCGGGGCAAACAATTGAAATCCTTAATACTGACGCTGAGGGTAGGTTGGTTCTGTGCGATGCATTAACATATGCTGAAAGGTATAAACCAGAAACAGTAATTGATATAGCCACACTAACAGGAGCGTGTGTAATTGCCCTCGGTCACCATGCATCAGCAGTTTTTAGTAAGAGCGATGATCTTGCAAAAGATTTGCTTGAGGCTGGTAAAAAATCAATAGATAAAGCATGGCGAATGCCTCTTTGGGATGAATATCAACCACTTTTAAATAGTAACTTTGCGGATATTGCTAATATAGGTGGAAGAGCAGCAGGCAGTATTACAGCTGCATGCTTCTTATCAAGATTTACAAAAAAATATTCATGGGCACATATTGATATTGCGGGGACTGCTTGGAATTCTGGATCAAATAAAGGTGCGACAGGACGACCTGTTAGCTTGCTAAGTCAATTTTTAATCCATAAGACTAAAAAATAAATTTACACTTTTGACCAATATTAAATTTTTTTTTAACGTTGAAAACAAAATTGACTTAATTTGTTCCATACTTCCAGAGAGACTAAATAAAAAAAGAAATTCCCTGATTTATTGTCTTGATAATATTCAATTAAATCTTTTGTCTGATCAATTATGGGGAAATAGTGTAGAGAGCTTTTTTCCTCATGAGGAAAATAATCATCATCATTTCAGTAAGATTATATTAAGTAACAAAAATATTGAGTGGATGGACGATACAATCATAAATATTTCATCTCAGATGGTTGATGGCTTCAATAGATACTTAAATTTATTTGAAATAGTATCTACTGATGAAGGAGATAAAAAACTAGCGAGAATTAGATTTCAATACTTTAAAGATCGGGGGTACAACATTCAGAGTATTGATGCAAAAAAAATTTAAGCCTTGATTAGATCTAAGTACTTATCTTTTGATAAAAAATCAGTCTCTAGAACATTCTTCATTAGCTCTACTTGGCAAATCCAAATTTTAAAAGGGTCTTCATTGACTTTTTCTGGCGCGGACTCAATTTCAGGATTAATCAAAACTATTTTACCATTTTCAGGAGCAATAATATCTGATGCCGTTTTGACAGATTCAATTGATCCTAGGGCTTGATTTTTTTTGAATTCGCTATTTTTATTTATTTCCACGTATACGATGTCCCCAAGCAAATCTTGAGCAAAATCAGTAATTCCTAAAAAAAAATAATCCCCATTTGGTTTTAGCCAAATGTGGTCTTTTGAATATATGATGTTGTCTGGATATGCCATTTAAAAGTCTTTTTATGATTAACTAATATACTTTTATATTGTTTTATAAAAAAAAATTGTATAATTTGATTAATTATAATCGAGGATTGAAATTATTTATGCATAAATTTTTTAGTTTTTTATCATCCTTCATCTTCCTCCTTAGTATTTCGTTTAATTCCTACTCTGACAATCAGCTTAATAGCTTAAATAGCAAGTTTGTAAAATATAAGTCTGACCCAAAAGTTAGGTCAGCGAAAGCGATGGTTGTAAATCAAAATAATGGCAAAGTAATATATCAAAAGAATGCCTATTCAGAGGCATCGATTGCATCTTTAACAAAGCTAATGACGGCAATGGTCATAATAGATTCGAAAATTGATTTAAATAAGAAAATTAAAATTACAAAGCAAGACATTGATAGATTGAAGGGAACAGGCTCAAGAATTCCGATTGGTTCATTGATAACTGGACATGATTTACTTAAAATTTCTTTAATGTCTTCTGACAATAGAGCGGCCTCTGCTTTAAGTAGAGCTTACCCTTCAGGCAAGAAAGGTTTTATAAAGGCAATGAATATAAAAGCCCTTAAATTAGGTATGCATAACAGTAAGTTTGCAGATTCGACAGGCTTAAATAAAAGAAATAAGTCTACAGCTAGAGACCTTGTTAGGATGGTTGAGGCTGCTTATCAATACCCAAAAATTAGAAAAATAACTACAACATCTCAAGAGACTTTTAGAATAGGTAAAAGAAAAAATGAAATTGGATTCGTAAATACTAATAGGCTGGTGAGGAAGGGTACTTGGAATATTGGATTATCAAAAACAGGCTTTACGAGAGACGCTGGTCGATGTTTGGTGATGCAGACGACAATTAGCAATGAACCAGTAATTATGATTTTTTTGAATTCATACGGTACATTAACAAGGTTTGCAGATGCGCAGCGAGTAAGGAAATGGATAAAAAAAGAATCAATAATGAATAAAATTAGCCAGATTTCTGATCATTAACGGCTTTTTTCTTAACGGTTTTTTTCTTAACGGCTTTTTTCTTAACTGATTTTTTCTTTTCTTTTTCTTCTAGTTCTTTTTTTGTGATTAATTGAATGGCTTTATCAAGCTCTATATTTTCATAATTTAGATTCTTTGCAATATTAACTTTAATCGCATCTCTTTGAAGATAGAATCCAAATCTACCCTTATAAATATCAATCGTTGAATTTGTAACTGGATCAATACCTATTCTTCTTAAAGGTTTTAATAGTTCTACAGCCTCGTCATGTGTAATTTCAAAAATATCGTCAGATTTCGGAATAGCTTTGAATTTACTATTGTGATTCACATAAGGCCCAAACTGACCAATGCTCGCAATAATTTTTTTACCTGTATCTGGATGAATACCTAGGTCACGAGGAAGTGAAATTAGTTTTTGTGCAATTTCCTCATTCAGATCAGTCAAGGGTATTGTTGGAGGAATAGTTACACGTTTCGGTTTAATTTTTGAATCTTCATCTTGGGTGCCAAGTTGGAGGTAGGGACCATAGGGGCCAATAAGAAGAAGAATATCAATATTTGTTTCCTTATCTTTACCAACGAGTTTTGGTTCTTGAGGTAAATCACCATTAGCACTTCTAGTAAATTTACATTCAGGATAATCAGAACAAGCAATAAAGTTACCTCTTCTTCCAAGTTTTGAAAGTAAAGGCTTACCACATTTAGGACAATCTTCATCAATAGATTTTTGGGTTATTTTCGTTCTATCCAACTCACTTTTTTCTTTTATTTTTTTATCAAAATCTACCCAAAATTTTCGAAGTACTTTTATCTTGTCCTTATTATTAGCAGCGATATCATCAAGTTCTGCTTCTAAATGGGCAGTAAAATCATAATCGACATAGTTGCTAAAATGTTCTGTCAAAAAATCAATAACGACATTACCAACATCTGTAGGAGTAAATCGCTTTTTATCTAATACAACGTAATCTCGTTCCTGAAGGGTTGAAATAATGCTTGCATAAGTCGAGGGTCTTCCAATACCAAACTCCTCAAGCGTTTTTACTAAGCTTGCCTCACTGTATCGGGGGGGAGGATCAGTAAAATGCTGAACCCCATGAATGCTATTAACTTCAAGTTGATCACCTACTTCAAGTGGGGGTAATTTTTTTGATTCATTATTTGTGTCATCATTTTCTTGATCTTCAATATAGACGGACATAAATCCTGGAAATTTTATAGTTTGCCCATTGGCTCTAAAAATGTTTTCATTAGATCCGATTTCAAGATCCACGCTAACTACATCGTAAACTGCAGATGTCATTTGGCAAGCTAAGGTTCTTCTCCAGATCATTTCATAAAGTTTAAATTGCTCCTCTGTAAGAAAGCTTTTAAGTTCTTTTGGGGATCTTGAAATATCTGTTGGCCTAATTGCTTCGTGAGCTTCTTGTGCATTTTTTGATTTCGTTTTATACGCAATTGCTTTGTTCGGTAAAAAATCTGGAGAATAGTTTTTTTTCAAATAGCCTCTTGCTTGTTCAATTGCCTCTTTAGAAAGACTCATTGAATCAGTTCTCATATAGCTGATTAAACCAACCGCACCCTCTCCAATTTTAATGCCTTCATAAAGTTGTTGAGCAATTATCATAGTACGTTTGGTTGTAAATCCTAATTTTCTTACACCTTCTTGCTGCATTGTGGATGTAGTAAAAGGGGAGGATGGTTTTCTAGTTCTTTGTTTTTTATCAACACGACTAACTTTTGTTTTACCTGCACTTTTTAAAATTAACTCACCCACAATTTCTTTTTGATGTTTTTCGGTAGTAACTGTAAATTGCTCTACCTTTTTATTTTCAAAAGTCACTAATTTTGTTGAAAATTTTGAATCTTTTTGAGTATCAAGATGAATAGACCAATATTCTTTTTTAATAAATTTTTCAATCTCTTTTTCACGTTCAGTAATTAAACGAAGAGCAGGGCTTTGAACTCGACCAGCTGATAATCCATAGCGAATTTTTGACCATAATAAAGGAGATAGATTAAACCCGATTAAATAATCAAGTGCTTGTCTAGCCTGTTGAGCATGAACTAGGGCACTAGCAATCTCTCGTGGTTTTTGAAGTGCATCAATAATTGCATTTTTAGTAATTTCTCCGAAAATAATTCTAGCAATTTTTTTATTTTTAATGAGTTTTTTAGAATTTAGAATTTCAGCGATATGCCATGCAATTGCTTCTCCTTCGCGATCAGGATCAGTTGCGAGAAGGACTTCTTCTGAATCTTTGGCCGCCTTTGAGATAGCATCCATATGCTTCTTATTTCTTTCAATTAACTGAAAATTCATCTCAAAATTTTCAGTATTGATTCCCTCTGACTTCGGTAGAAGATTTCTTATGTGACCATAAGAGGCAAGGACTTTATATTCGCTGCCTAAATAGGTACTAATTGTTTTAGCTTTAGATGGGGACTCAACTATTAATAATTTTGTCATATAAGCAAAAATGATTCATTTAAAAATTAAGCATAATAGTTACAAAAAACGAACTATACAAGCTCCAAATTAAAATAGATCTTTTGAAAAATAAATTTCTTAATTAAAATCTACTCACAAATAATATTTTTTTCTGTTATTTATGGGTGCTTCCTCCATCAACATGAATTACTGCTCCTGTTGAATATGTGGCAGCAGTTAAAAGAAAAACAACAGCTTTAGCAATATTTTTTGGAACACCTTGTTTTTTTAAAAATGTTTGTGAAATAATATTCTCTCTATATCCTGCCTCAGATTCTTGATTATTTTCAGGCCACAATATTGCACCAGGCGCTACAGCATTTACTCTAACATCGGGTGCTAAGTCTATTGCTAGTGATCTTGTAAGAGAAACCAAACCGCTTTTTGCAATATTATAAATAATGTAGTTTTTCTTTGGGTTATTTTCCTTAGCATCAGTAATATTGACTATTGATCCCTTTTGCTCTTTCAAAAATTTTGCTGCTGCCTGACATAAAAACAAAGGTGCTTTTAGGTTAGTTGAAATTAAATCGTTCCAGTCACTTTCATTAAGGGCATTGAGTTGAGTGGGAAAGTAGCTCGAAGCATTGTTGACCAAGTAATCAAGTTGACCAAACCTCTTAATTACATTTGAAATAATATTTTCGTACGAATCTATTTTACATAAGTCACCTTGTACGATATCTGTTGAATTAACTCTAATTTTATTGAGTTTGTCTTTCAGATATACGGCGTTTTCTTTTGAATTTCGATAATGAATCATTACATCGACATTTGACTTATGTAATTCTTCACAAATTGACGCACCGATTCTTTTTGACCCACCTGTGACAAGAGCTATTTTTTTGTTATTTGTTTTCAATTAGTTTAATTTAAATTTTATATATTTCTAGTAAAGTTATTATAATCTAAGGATTATGACGAATTTACCTTCCCTTAGCCAACTTGAAGAATCAGTCCATGATGCCTTAAATCAGAGGTTAAAAAAAGAAATTATTCAATCAGGTGGCTCAATTTCTTTTTCATTGTTAATGGATACTGTACTTTATGATAAAGAACATGGTTACTACACTGGAAATAAAGAACAATTTGGAGACTCTGGTGATTTTATAACGGCTCCCATGATTTCAAATATATTTACGAGATGTTTTTTGAATGCGTTTAAAGAGAATTTTCTTCATCTTCCATCATCAATATTAGAGTTAGGAGCCGGTAATGGTCAATTCGCAGTTGATTTAATGATAGCTGCAGGAAAAAATAACATCGTAATCGACCAATATTTAATCTATGAAATAAGTAACAATTTAGTAAAAAGACAACAAAAGATCTTGAAAGAAAATCTATCAAAAGAAATTTTCTCGAAGGTTGTATGGGTTTCTAAAATTCCTGAAAGATTCGAAGGAATTATTTTTGCAAATGAATTTTTGGATGCGTTCCCAACTAATATTTACGAAATTAAAAATAAACAAATTTATGAAAGAAAGGTAGGCATTAAGAATAACCAGTTGGGTTGGAAGATAGATAGTAATCCTAGTCCGGAACTTGAAAGCTTTATAGATATCGAAGATCTTTCTTCGGGGTATATTTTTGAATATTCTAAAAAATTAGATGACTGGCTAAAAGATTTTTTTAAAATAATTAAAAAAGCCATAGTTTTTTTTGTAGATTATGGATTTTGTCAAAGTGAATTATTTCATCAAGATAGAATGGAAGGCACATTGATGTGTCATTACAAACATTATGCACATACTAATCCATTTGCATGTTTGGGAGCGCAAGATATAACATGTCATATTAATTTCTCACACATCTCAAGGTTGGCGAAATGTGCAGGATGTACGGTCGGTGGTTTTGTTTCCCAGGCTAATTTTTTGATAAATACTGGAGCTTTAGATTTTTTAGGTGAGCATGATCCAAATAATATTTTAGACTTTAAGATACAGACAAATGCATTCCAAAAACTAACCTCTCCAGCTGAGATGGGTGACTTGGTAAAGGTAATAGGTATTACAAAGAATACAGAGTTAAGTCTATTTGGGTTTAATAAAAATGATAGGAAATTTCAACTTTGACAGATTTAGATAAAAGACCAGTTAGAAGTTATATTCTTAGACAAGGGAGGCTCACTAAATACCAGGAAAGCGGAATAAAGAAGTTTGCACCTAAATATACAATTCCCTTTCAAAAAATGCCGTTAAATTTTGATCAAGTTTTTCATAAAAAAAATAAAATAATTTTAGAGATTGGTTTTGGAATGGGCGATACGACATTTAAAATGGCTCAAGAAATGCCAGATTCAAATTTTTTGGCTGTTGAAGTCCACTCACCTGGCGTTGGAAGTCTTTTGAATAAAATTAACCTTAGTCAGCTTGAAAATCTAAAGATTATTCAGCATGATGCCATTGAAGTCATGAATGAAATGATTCCTAATAAATCATTAGATGGAATCCATATTTTTTTCCCTGATCCCTGGCCAAAGAAAAAGCATCATAAACGAAGATTATTAAAAAATTCTTTTTTAAAACTTATGGAGATTAAGCTAAGCCAATCAGGTTATATTCATATAGCTACAGACTGGGAAGCATACGCTTTAGAAATTATTACTTTAGTTGGGGAGAGTAAATCTTATAAAATGTCCAAAAGAGATTTAAATAAAAAACCTCAGTCGAGGCCTTTAACTAAATATGAAAATAGAGGCTTAAGGTTGGGGCATCAAGTTTGGGATATTGTTATTACTTTACGATAACCACTCTTCTATTTTTTG
Organism: uncultured Nitrosomonadales bacterium; assembly: GCA_913058475.1. Classification (GTDB taxonomy): domain Bacteria; phylum Pseudomonadota; class Gammaproteobacteria; order Burkholderiales; family Methylophilaceae; genus BACL14. Next base: position 1,390 of record CAJXQA010000041.1, on the reverse strand, counting down.
GGAAGCTTGCTCAATTCCTTGTTTTTTTAAGCTTGAAAATAACTGAGCAGAACATTCTGTTTTATGAACCTCACCCCATCTACCCTTCAACTCCTGTTGAATTTTTTTAAGGGTTCTTAATGACTTATCTTTTGAAATTTTGTCACTCTTTGTTAATAAAATATGGATAGGTTTTTTTTGAGGCGCAAACCAGTCTAACATCTGAGTATCAAGATCTGTTAGTTCCCTTCTTATGTCAACAACTATAATTAGACCAATTAAGCTCTTCCGTTCTTTGAGATATTTTGGTAATAGTTTTCTCCAATGATCTTTCATAGGTTTAGGAACTTTTGCAAATCCGTATCCTGGCAAATCGACTAAAGATTGCATGTCGTGAATTTTAAAAAAATTAATGAGTTGGGTCCTGCCTGGCTGTTTACTAACATAAGCTAATCGCGTTTTGTTAGTAAGTGTGTTAATCGCGCTTGATTTGCCTGAATTAGATCGACCTGCAAAAGCGATCTCTCTACCGATATCCGCCGGAAGTTCATCAAAGTGATTTGTAGAAATGATAAATGATACATTTTGTAGAAAAGACATTTCGCAATTTTAACTTGATTTAGATCAATTCGTCTGGAACATTTGTATATAATATGTGTCTTTACAAAATAATTTCAATTTAAGGTTAATATGTTCTCGGATAAATACATTTTCTTGCTACTTCTGGTGCTTTTTAATTCCACTTCGTTTGCTGAAAGTAGACTTGATAACCAGAAATTTACAAAAACCCAAAAAATAGTAAAAAATGTTTGTATGGCTTGCCATGGTATGGATGGGAATAGTCTTAATGGGAAAATTGCTCCAAAAATTGCGGCCCAAAATGCTCGTTACCTAACAATACAGCTTAATAAGTTTAAGGATGGTGTAAGAAAAAATACACTTATGCAGGGTATAGCTGCAAGCCTGTCTGCTGAAGACATGGATAATTTAGGTATTTATTTCTCAGAACAAAAACTACAATTATCAGCTGCAACCTCTAACGGAGTCGGCTCGATGGGCGAAAAGATTTTTCGAGCAGGTATAAAGGATTCAGGAGTGCCTGCATGTGCAAGCTGTCATGGTCCTGCCGGGCATGGAGTACCTAATCTTTATCCTAGGCTTAATGCTCAGCATTCAGATTATATATTGAGCCAATTAAATCATTTCAGAGTTTTAGAAGACAAGCCTGGAACTGTATATGCCCCCATGAGAGCAATTTCAGTGAAGCTAACCGAACAAGAAATGAAGGCTGTCGCTGACTATATCCAAGGATTACAATAAGCTAAATAGTGAACTATTGTTCTCTAATCAATCTCTTATTAGCTGTCTCTTATACACATCTCCGAGCCCACGAGACCAGAGAGGATCTCGT
>CAJXQA010000040.1 GCA_913058475.1 uncultured Nitrosomonadales bacterium | reverse complement strand
CGGCAGCGTCAGATGTGTATAAGAGACAGCTATATTTATTTCTTGGCTGACGGGGAAGTGGCTGCGGAAGGATCTCCAAAACAATTATTAGCATCCAAATTGCCCTTTGTTAAACAATTTATTCACTCAGAAAAAGATGGCCCTGTTCCTTTTCATACTAAAGCACCCAGCTATCAATCGGATCTATCACTTTAAAATAATGAATAACATATTAAATTTTTTAGAAAAGTTAGGCGCATCAGCAAGAAGTTCTTTGTCAGGGTTAGGGTCATGTACTAGACTTTTCTTTTTAACAATCATTTATTCATCTGATAGCTTTAAAAGATTTAATTTAACAATTAAAGAGATATATTTTACGGGCGTCCTATCTCTAGTTATTATTATTGTGTCTGCATTTTTTGTAGGAATGGTATTAGGCCTTCAAGGCTATTACACACTTGAAAAATATGGCTCATCTGAAGCGATTGGTGTTTTAGTTGCATTGGCTCTTGTAAGAGAATTAGGCCCTGTAGTCACAGCATTACTGTTTGCAGGAAGAGCTGGAACCGCAATTACAGCTGAAATAGGGTTGATGAAAACAACAGAGCAATTATCAGCCATGGAAATGATGGCAGTGAGTCCAATTGCAAGAATTGTGGCACCAAGATTTTGGGCAGGGATGATAAGTATGCCAATTTTAGCAACTATATTTTCAATGGTTGGTATCTTAGGTGGCTATTTTATAGCTGTGTTAGTTATTGGTGTTGATGATGGTGCTTTTTGGTCTCAAATGCAGGCAAATGTGGATTTTCATAATGATATAGTTGATGGTGCGATAAAGAGCCTAGTTTTTGGTTTTGCTTGCACATTAATTGCCTTATACCAAGGATTGGTTGCGCCACCTACAGCTGAAGGCGTTAGTAGAGCTACGACAAAAACTGTAGTAATTTCATCACTTAGTGTATTGGGACTTGATTTTGTATTAACGTCATTTATGTTTGTTTAAAATTATGGGAAAATATAGTTATGGATAAAGTTAAATTAGATATTTGGGTTGGAATTTTCGTTACATTAGGAATAATAGCAATGTTTTATCTGGCAACACGTGTTGGAAATTTAACTTCCAATGATGTAAAAAAAACATATGAAGTAAAAGCCTACTTTGAAAATATTGGTGGTTTAAAACCAAGGGCAGCTGTAAAAGCTTCTGGAGTTGTTGTTGGTCGAATTGGTTCTATTGTTTTTGATCCTGAAGCTTTCCACGCAGTGGTTAAAATTAATATTGATGATCGATATGCGTTTCCAACAGATACCTTTGCTAATATTTATACTGCAGGCTTGCTAGGCGAACAATATCTTTCTTTGGAAGCAGGTGGGGATGATGTTAACTTAAAAGCCGGAGATTTAATTGTGCATACACAAGATGCTGTAGTTTTAGAAAAATTAATTAGCCAGTTTTTATATAATAGTGCTGGTGATGATAACGATAAGGATAAGGATTAATTTATGTTCAGTTTAAAAAAGTGGTTTATTGCATTAACGGTGGTATTTTTTTCAGGAGCAGCAATTGCTGAACTAAGCCCTGATGAGGTGGTGAAAAAAACTGCTGACGATGTCATTAGTGCGATTAAATCTGACAAAGACATTCAAGATGGAAATAAAAAAGCAATATATGCACTTGTTGAGTCTAAGATTTTACCAAGTTTCGATTTCAATAAAATCTGTCGTCTTGTGATGGGAAAGAATTGGAGAAAAATGTCAGCCGATCAAAAAGAAGAATTTAGTACAGGTTTCAAAATGCTTTTATTGAGGACTTATGCTGTAGCACTATCTAAGTATACTGACCAAAAGATAACAGTGCTTCCAATGAAAAAACAAAAAGGAAGTGTAGTTACAGTCAAAACAGAAATTACTCAATCAAGCTCTCAGCCAATTAATGTTAATTATGCTTTATCGAATAGTACTGGAAAGTGGTTAGTAATAGACCTAATCATTGAGGGGGTTAGTATGATAACTAACTACCGAAGTCAGTTTGGGGGTTCAGTTAGGTCAAATGGTATTGATGGACTTTTAAAAGAGTTAAAAAGTAAAAATAATGCCGCTTAATATAGAATTTGAACCTAACTTATGGAAGCTGTCTGGATCCATCACATATGATGAGATTCCAAGTTTAATTGAAAAAACAAAAAACTTTAACTGGTCTGATTCAATCCAGGTCGATTTTTCGCAAGTTAAACATGTAGATACTTCAGCCTTAAGTTTGATCTTTGAGTTAAAAAGAAATGCTAAAAAACATAATCATAGTGTAATGATTAATACTCCACCAAAAAATTTGCTGAAGCTCGCAAAACTTTATGGGGTAGAAGATTTAATTTAAATTAAGAAATCTTTCGACCCTCTTGAATTTTTCTCTCAAGAAATACGTCTGTTAAATAATGAAAAAAGCAATAGTTTTTAAAAATGTAAGAAAAAATTATAAACAGTTGAAAGCTGTTGACGGCATTTCTTTGTCAATTGAGCAAGGTGAGTTCTTTGGTTTGTTGGGACCAAATGGTGCAGGTAAATCAACATTAATTAATATGATGGCAGGATTGGTAAAGCCAACTGGCGGCAGTATTTCTGTGATGGGTTTTGACGTGAATAAAGAATATCAAGAAGCCCGTCATTCAGTGGGTATTGTCCCACAGGAATTAGTATTTGACCCCTTTTTCAATGTCAGAGAAATGTTGAGATTTCAGGCGGGGTACTTTGGTAAAGATAAATCAAATGATAAATGGGTAGACGAAGTAATTGAAAGATTAGATCTAACTGATAAATCATCTACAAATATGAGAGCACTTTCTGGTGGAATGAAGCGAAGGGCTTTGATCGCGCAAGCCTTAGTGCACCGACCGCCTGTGATTGTTTTAGATGAGCCAACTGCAGGCGTTGATGTAGAACTGAGGCAAAAATTGTGGGGCTTCATAAAAGAATTAAATAATGAGGGACATACAATCGTCTTAACTACTCATTACCTTGAGGAAGCCGAAACGCTTTGTAATCGTGTGGCTATGATGAAAAGTGGAAAAATTGTTGCATTAGATTCAACAAAAAATTTGTTAAAGGAATTTTCCTTAAAAAATTTAAAAGTAAGATTGCAAAAGAATAATATAAAAAAAATCGCTGCACTTTTGAAGGGGGCTACTTTTGAACAAGAGGGAGATTGGTGTACCTTTAAATTAAAAAAAGTTTCTGATGCATCAAGCATTATAGAAAAATTAAATGCATTAAAAATACAAATATTAGATTTGCAGCTGATTGAATCTGATTTAGAAAATATTTTTCTAAAGCTAACAAGTAAAAATTGAATTTAAAATGAATACTTTACGAGATCAATTAATAGGCACATGGACACTACTTAAAAAAGAACTATTAAGGTTCTGGCGAGTTGCATTTCAAACCGTAGCAGCTCCAGTAATTACAGGAATTCTATACTTACTCATCTTTTCTCAAGTTTTAGGAGATCGTCTGGAGGTTTATGATGGTGTTAACTATTTGGTATTTTTGATTCCTGGATTAATCATGATGTCGCTTTTACAAAATTCTTTTTCTAATAGTTCATCGAGTTTGATTCAGGCAAAAATTATGGGAAATATTGTTTTTTTATTATTAACCCCTTTAAGCTATCTACAACTTTTTTTTGCATTTCTGATAGCCGCAATAGTTCGTGGTATGTTTGTGGGAGTTTGCATTTATCTTATTGCAATGTTTTATGTTGATTTGCCTGTAGAGCACCCCTGGTTTGTATTTATATTTGCTTTTTGTGGGGGCGGACTAATGGGTGCCTTTGGAATGATTGCGGGTATATGGGCGACAAGATTTGATCAAATGGCAGCTTTCGGAAATTTTGTGATTATGCCACTCTCAATGTTATCTGGAGTCTTCTATTCTATTCATTCGTTACCTCAGATGTGGCAAAATATTTCTCACTTTAATCCATTCTTTTATATGATTGATGGTTTCAGATATGGCTTTTTTGGCCAGTCCGATACATCCCCTTATTTAAGTTTGTTGATAGTTGTATCATTTTTTATTATTTTGTCATTTATTACTATCAGAATGTTAAAATCCGGTTATAAATTAAGGAATTAGTATGTTACAAGCTATTGAAATTCAAAAAATCATAGAAGCTAATTTAAATTGTAATTTTATAAAAGTTAATGGCGATGATGGAACACACTTTGACGCAGTTATTGTCAGCGATGTCTTTAACGGCCAATCGATGATTAAACAACATCAGCGGGTTTATTCAGCGCTTGGTAATATGATGCAAAGTGAAATTCATGCACTTTCAATCAAAACATATACTCCAGATGAATGGAGTCAAATGAATAATATTTAAAGGTTAAAATTTATGACTACAAATGCGAAAATAAAAAAATTAATTGATGACAATGAAGTTCTTCTATTCATGAAAGGTAACCCAACTTTTCCTCAGTGTGGTTTTTCTAGTGTAGCTTGCCAAGTACTAGGCTCTCTAGATACCTCATTTGAAACGGTTGATGTTTTGCAAGATCCAGAGATTAGGGAAGGCATAAAGATATATTCAAATTGGCCAACAATCCCGCAGCTTTATATTCGCGGTGAATTCATTGGTGGCGCTGATATTATTCGCGAACTTTATGAATCTGGCGAGTTAGCAAAAATAATTTCTAAAGAATAGCTTTGGATAAACTCGTTATAGAAGGTGGCTTTCCTCTTGAGGGAGAAGTCTGTATTTCGGGTGCTAAGAATGCTGCCCTTCCTATACTAATTGCATCGTTATTGTCTGACGAAGCGCTCAATCTGCAAAACGTTCCTAACCTTCAAGATATTGAGACATGCATAGATCTTTTAAGTGCGCTGGGGGTAAGTGTAAAACATCAAGATAACTCCTGTATTTTACAGGCCAATCGTGTGACTAATTTTGATGCGCCCTATGATCTAGTGAAAACTATGCGTGCATCAATTTTAGTTTTGGGCCCTTTGCTTGCAAAATATGGTGAAGCAAAAGTTTCATTGCCTGGTGGATGTGCTATTGGATCTCGGCCTGTAGATATTCATATTAAAGGGCTTGAGTTAATGGGTGCCAAGATAATCATCGATAAGGGTTATATTAGCGCTTCAACAGCGCAACTTCCAAATAATAAACTCCAAGGCTGCAGGATTTTTATGGACCAAGTTACGGTTGGAGGTACTGAAAACTTGATGATGGCAGCTGTTTTGGCCGAAGGAGTAACAACTTTAGAAAATTCCGCAAAAGAACCTGAAATTGTAGACTTAGGAAATTGTCTTATCAAAATGGGAGCGATTATTGACGGCCTAGGTACTGATAAAATTAAAATTCAGGGAGTTTCATCTCTCAAAGAAGCCTCTTACAAAATTATGTTCGACAGAATTGAGGCAGGTACTTTTATGGTTGCAGCTGCAATGACAAGGGGGCATATTGTTTGTAATAATGTGAATGCTGAAGAAATGGAATCAATCACACAAAAAATTAAAGAAAGCGGAGCTAAGGTAGAATTCAGTGAGAATAGCATCTCAGTCACTGGGAATAAAAAACTAGAAAGTGTTAAAATTATTACAGCGCCATATCCGGCTTTCCCTACAGATATGCAAGCACAGTTTATGGCATTAAATGTGGTTGCTGAGGGAGTAAGTGAAATTACAGAAACTATTTTTGAGAATAGGTTTATGCATGCACAAGAGCTTATAAGGATGGGAGCAGAAATTGATATCAAGCAAAATACAGCAATTACAAAAGGGGATAATATTTTAACCGGTACAAATGTGATGGCGACTGATTTGAGAGCTTCAGCATCACTTGTTCTTGCAGCTCTTGTCGCGAATGGAAAAACAACAATTGAAAGAATTTATCATCTTGATAGAGGATATGAAAAATTAGAAGCCAAGTTTAATGCGTTAGGTGCAAATATAAAGAGATTAAATTAAATGATTACTATAGCTTTATCAAAAGGAAGAATTTTTACAGAAACAATCCCAATACTTAATAAGTTGGGCATTTCTTGTGAGGAGGATCCAGAAATATCAAGAAAATTAGTTTTTAAAACAAACAAAAAAGATCTGCAGCTTATTATAGTGAGAGCTTCCGACGTCCCTACCTATGTAGAATGGGGAGGTGCGGATATGGGGATTGCTGGCAAGGATGTATTAGATGAATTTCAAGGAAAAGGCCTCTTTCAACCTTTAGATTTAGGAATAGGAAAATGTCAGTTAATGGTTGCAGCTCGAAAAGAGTTTGACTATGAGGCGAGTATTAAACGAAAAACAAGATTACGTGTTGCCACTAAATATCCACAAGCAGCGAGGAAATTTTTTTCCAATAAAGGAATACATATCGACGTCATCAAGCTTTACGGCTCTATGGAATTAGCACCAATTGTTGGTATGTCAGATGTGATTGTAGATTTGGTTAGTTCAGGTAAGACCCTTGAAGCTAACAATCTTAAAGCATTTGAAAAAATCAGCGAAATAAGTTCAAGACTTATTATCAATGAAGCAGCACTAAAAATTAAAAGAGAGCAGTTAAAGCCGTTAATTGAAAATTTTGCGAAAGTAGCTTTATAAATATTTTGAATATAAAAACACAATTCTCAGAAGATAAAAATTTTTTTAGTGACCTTAAAGATAATCTTGATTTTGATTCGACTGACAATAACGAAGTTCAGAAAATTACAAAATCTATTGTTAGTGATATTAAGAGGAGGGGTGATCAAGCGCTGATAGAATTGACTGCTAAACTAGATCATCTTGAAGTGAAATCTGTTTCAGAGCTGGAAATAAGCAAAGCAAGGCTAACGGAAGCTTTTGAAAATATCCCAGAACAAACTAAAGAGGATCTTAAACTAGCTGCAGAAAGAATTCATAACTATCACCTAAAGCAAAAGGGAGAATCATGGAGTTATGAAGACAGTGATGGATCGAGTTATGGGCAAAAAATAACACCAATTGATTCAGTAGGTATTTATGTTCCTGGGGGAAAAGCGGCTTACCCTTCCTCAGTATTGATGAATGCAATCCCTGCAAAAATTGCAGGGGTTAAAAATTTAATTATGGTTGTGCCTACCCCTGGCGGAGAGCAAAATGACTTAGTCTTTGCTGCAGCAATGGTAGCTGGGGTAGATAAAGTTTTCACAATTGGCGGAGCTCAGGCCATAGCATCAATGGCCTATGGTACAGAGACAATTCCAAAAGTTGATAAAATTGTAGGTCCAGGAAATGCATATGTTGCGGAAGCAAAAAGGTTAGTATTTGGGACTGTAGGGATAGATATGATTGCAGGACCATCTGAGATTACAATTATTTGTGATGGGAAAACAAATCCAGATTGGATAGCAATGGATCTTTTTTCACAAGCCGAACACGACGAACTATCCCAATCAATTCTTATTTCGATAGATGATCAGTTTCTAAAAAACGTTCAAGAAAGTATTAATCGTTTAATTGAGGATATGCCAAGAAAAAAAATAATAAAAACCTCCCTTGAAAATAGAGGTTTGTTTATTTTAGCAAAGGACCTAAGTGAGGCAGCAAAAATATCAAATTTTATAGCACCTGAGCACCTTGAGTTATCTGTTGAAAATCCTAATTTATTGCTTGAAGAAATTTGTCATGCAGGCGCAATATTTATGGGAAAAAATACATGTGAAGCAGTTGGAGATTATTGTGCAGGGCCAAACCATGTCCTACCAACTTCTGGTACAGCTAGATTTTCTTCACCATTAGGTGTTTATGATTTTCAGAAAAGATCTAGTCTAATTAATTTATCGCCGAAAACGGCAGACAATCTTGGCGATGTTGCATCAAGCCTTGCCATGGGTGAAGGGTTATATGCTCATGCAGAATCAGCAAAGTATCGAACAAATAAGAAAAAATGAGTAAGTACTGGGGAGACATAGTTGAAAAATTAATTCCCTATACGCCAGGAGAACAGCCCAAAGATTTGAGTTTACTTAAGCTGAATACAAATGAAAATCCTTACGGCCCAAGCCCAAATGTTTTAAATGAAATTAAGAGGAACTGTAATGATTCCTTAAGATTATATCCAGATCCTGAAAGCATAAAATTAAAAAAATTATTAGCTGAGCATCATAATTTATCGATGGAATCGGTATTTGTAAGTAATGGTTCTGATGAATCTTTAGCATTTATTTTTCAGGGGCTTTTAAAAAAAGATAAACCCGTTTTATTTCCTGACATTACTTACAGTTTCTACCCCGTTTATTGTCAATTATATGAGGTCGAATATAAGCAAATATCACTTGATCAAAATTTTAATATAAGCCTTGATGATTACCTTATTGAAAACGGAGGCATTATATTTCCAAATCCAAATGCACCTACAGGCATACCAAAATCATTAAAAGATATTGAATCTCTGCTTTCAAATAATAAGAATAGTGTAATAGTGATTGACGAAGCTTACGTTGATTTTGGAACAAGCTCGGCGATTAAACTAATTAATAAATATGAGAATTTAATCGTGACTCAATCTTTTTCAAAAGGACGCTCTCTTGCAGGTATGAGAATCGGCTGTGCTTTTGGTAGCCCAAGTCTTATCGAAGCATTAAATCGAATTAAAAATAGTTTTAACTCATATCCAATTGATAGGCTTGCTCAAATTTCCGCTATGTCGTCAATTACAGATAAGATTTATTTTGAAGGAAATTGTAATAAAGTCATTGAAGCAAGAGTATATTTAGAGGAGCAGTTAGAAAGTATTGGCTTTGAGGTTCTCCCCTCTGGTGCTAATTTTATTTTTACTCAGCACAAGCAAAAGAGTGGAGAATATATATACGATCAACTAAGGCATAATAAAATTATAGTCAGACGCTTTAATTCGCCAGAGAAAATTTCAAACTTTATTAGGATTACTATAGGAACAATGAACCAAATGCATCAATTAGTCTCAATTGTGAGAGAAATAGTAAAATAAAAAAATAAAATAAAGGCTAGCTAATATGTCAAAAGTTTTTGATTTTCTAAAAAATGATTTCACCAATCTCTATATGAAAAATGTGTTGGAGCATAAAGCAGTAAATAAGGCGATCGCATTTTGTGATGGTGATAATCTAAATTTAATATATACAGGTATGTTCTCTGAGGTAAACAATGGTAAGGGAATCACGGATGACCTTGAATTATATCTAGTAAGTTATTTATTACAAAAACATAATGTAAAAGGATTTGGTAGAGCCTCTGCATATGTACTTGAAGATCAGACGACTTTTATTGGTTTTGATATAAAGACGGTTGATAATAAAATTTGGTCACAACAAAACCTTTTCTCTGTTGATGAGGAAAGTAAAGTTATCGGAGTAGAGGTAGATTTCAAAGACAGTAGTGATAAGAATCTAATTTGTCCATTAGTCAAAAGCTATTTTGAAAAAATTGATTTTCCAGAAGATACCCTGAAGTATCTTGACAACCTTTATGAGCAGATAAAACCAAATCTACAAGTTACTAAAATTTAGTAAATTTTAAGTCTTTATTTCTAAGGTAGGCCTTAAAAGATGAAAAAAAATTTATTAGAAACTAAAATATGCAAAGTATGTAATAAACCTTTCTCATGGAGAAAGAAATGGGAAAAAGTTTGGAATGAAGTTAAGTACTGTTCCGAGCGTTGCCGAAGAGAAAAATAATCAAACTCATGCTAAAATCCTCCTTATGAAAAGATCAGCGAAAGTATCAAGAAAAACTAAAGAAACCGATATTGAAGTTACCATCAATATTGATGGTTCTGGAAAATCTAGCTTAGATTCAGGTATCGGTTTTCTTGATCATATGCTTGAACAAATATCTCGACATGGGTTATTTGATATTGATATTAAAGCAAAAGGTGATTTACATATTGATGCACATCATACTGTAGAAGACATTGGGATTACCTTAGGCCAGGCATTTGATAAAGCGATAGGAGATAAGTTAGGGATAAGAAGGTATGGGCATGCATACGTCCCTCTTGACGAAGCACTTTCAAGAGTTGTTTTGGATATATCAGGTAGACCTGGACTTAAATTAAATGTTGAATTTACCCGGGCAAGAATTGGAGACTTTGATGTGGATTTGATTCATGAATTTTTCCAAGGGTTTATAAATCATGCAAATATAACACTTCATATAGATAATTTAAGAGGAGATAACGCTCATCATCAGTCAGAAACAATTTTCAAGGCTTTTGGAAGAGCGTTGAGATTTGCTGTTGAAATTGATGAAAAAATCAAAGGCGAAATGCCTTCAACCAAAGGCTCTCTTTAAACTCGTTAAAAAATTTAATTTATGATTGCAATTATCGATTATGGTATCGGCAACTTAAAATCAGTTCATAATGCTGTTAGATATATTGCACCAAAAATGCCATCCGAAGTGAGTAGTGATCCCGATTTTATCAAAAAAGCAGACAAAGTAATTTTCCCTGGCCAAGGGGCAATGCCTGATTGTATTAAAGAGTTAGATAAAAGAGGCTTAAGGGATGTAGTTATTGAATCAGCTAAAAAAAAACCTTTTTTGGGTATCTGTTTGGGGCTCCAACTGCTTTTTGAAAAAAGCGAAGAGGGGGATGTTGAAGGTTTTGGTATTTTCGAAGGAAAGATAAAAAAATTTCAACCAAGTAACCAAGAGAGAATAAAAATTCCCCACATGGGTTGGAATAATGTGCAACAATCTAAAAATCATCCCATGTGGAAAAATATAAAATCAGGCAGTTCTTTTTATTTTGTTCATAGTTTTTATGCATCAGATGTTAAAAAAGAATATGTCACTGGCACAACAAATCCTGTCTCTTATACACATCTCCGAGCCCACG
>CAJXQA010000039.1 GCA_913058475.1 uncultured Nitrosomonadales bacterium | reverse complement strand
GCATCCCCCTCCTAAGGGGAGGGTCGCACGTTCGAATCGTGCCGAGGGCACCACTAATTGTAATTTAAATCGAAGCTTTAATTAACGTAATTGCGGCATTTTTTGCTCGCTTTGCTGCTCCAGAACCTACGCTTAATCTTTCGATTAATGCACCACCCTCAAATATGATTGTTAATTGCTGGCCTAGAGTTTTGGAGTCTTTTACACCTGCAATATAAGCAAGACCGGATAAATACTTTTGTAATTCATTTGAAAGCTCTACTGAATAATTATTGACAGGATGTTTGGGATCTGGAAATTCTATGGAGCCTATATGGAAAGGTAATCCACTAAACTTTGGAGTCGTGATCCATTGTTCATAAAGGTCACATAACTGAAGAAGTATCTCTACTGAGCCCTTTTTTTTATTAATTAATTTTTCGTCTAACCAAGCATAAAATTTATTAGACTTTTCTTTTAAGTACTCAATAATTAATTCATTCTTGCTTGGAAAGTATTTATAAAGTGTTGCTTTCGCTACGCCAGATTCTAAAATAATTGTATCGATTCCCGAAGCGCGGATGCCTCTAGTCTCAAATAGCATAGTGGCACCAATTAAAATCTTTTCTCTTAAATCCTTCATATGACTTCCTTTATTAATATAATGGCGATTTTCATAAGGGCTGACTCATCAGTTTTTGGGGATATAAGCAAGCCGTATAAAGCAATGCATTTTTTAGATAAGATGCTGTATTAATATCAACCTTTCCTTCATTAACAAATGATATGAACGCTTCTCGCTCAGCAGGTTGAAGCATTGCTGCCTGGGGTAGTTGGCAATCACCAGTCTTCATAGCTTCATATAAATTAACAAGACTTGAAACCGTTCTACTCCCAGACTCATTAACTGTTGCCACATTAAATAGATTATTAGTTTGATCCCCGACTTGAGTTTGGTACAAGTTTAGGGATGAAAATAAAAAGCCTAAGATAACAATTATTGTTAGCATCATCAAAAAAGGAAAACTTGTTTGAGGACGCTGTTCGGGAGTTAAAAAATTTGAAATGGATTGATTAACAAGCTTCCATGGTTTATCAGAATTATTTTGAATTTGAAGTTTAATAGCCCCTATAAATAAAAAAAGAATCTGATCAGAAACTACAGGCATATTTTCTACCTCTGATTTTCTTACCTCGCCTTTAATTAATTTTTTTAATGATTTAATATTATCTATAGAAAGGTCTGCATCTTTGCTATTTTTAACTTTTCCAATACGGGTAGCATTCCATTCACTAATAACAGTTGATAAACCTATCAAGTTTATTATTGATCCCCCCGTCGCTTTTGAATGCTTGCTTTTAGAGCTAATTATTTGTATGAATTCTTCGGACATATTGCTCTTTGTATGAGTATAAAAATTTCTTGCCTTGTTATAAAATATTGGATACCATAATGAACAGACCTGTCTGTATAATATATTAATAACCTACGAATTACAATTATAACTCTATTTAATTTACTGAGGAATTTATGAAAAATGATACGAATATAGCAAAGGAATGGCATGGGCATGCCCTAAAAATAAAACAGGATGCGAATAAGATTATTCTGGGCCAAGAAAAAGCTATCAATCTAGTTATTATCAGTCTTTTTGCTAGAGGTCATGTGTTATTAGAAGGTGGCGTAGGTGTAGGTAAAACGACGTTACTTCAAGTTATTACTAAGCTTATAGGTGGCACTTACGAAAGGGTCGAAGGAACAGTCGACCTAATGCCGAATGATATTATTTATCATGCATCAATAAGTAGCGAGGGAAAGCCAAGTATCTCAAAGGGCCCTTTGTTAAAAAAAGGAGAAGATCTTTCTATATTCTTTTTCAACGAGATTAATAGAGCTAGACCACAGGTTCATTCATTACTGTTGCGAGTAATGGCAGAGAAATCTGTTAGTGCATTCAATAAAGTTAATTACCTTCCTAATATGGTTGTCTTTGCAGACCGTAACCAGGTGGAAAAGAATGAAACCTTTGAGCTACCCGCTGCAGCAAGAGATAGGTTTATGATGGAAGTGTCTATTCAATCACCAACAGATAAAGTTTTACGAGACTCTATTATCTTTGATACTAAGTTTCAGGACACCTCAAAGCTAATTGACAATATACCTTCAGCATCATTTGACTGCAAAGAGCTTAATGAGGTGTCGAGTGAAATACAAGAAAATATCCAGACAAGCGATCATATCAAAAACTATGTTGAATTTTTGTGGCAAGCGACAGAGAACCCGAAGAAGTTTGCCGTCGACTTGGAAGGCATCGATATGGACGACTTTCTCGTGGCAGGAAGTAGTCCAAGAGGGATGATCATGCTAATTAAGGCAGCCAAGGTCAATGCATGGATGAATAACAGGGATCACGTCCAACCAGTTGATGTTGAGTATGTGTTCCATGCAGTCATGGCACACAGACTTGTAGTAAATAGAATTTATGAGAATAATAAAACAGAATTGTTAGAAAAGTTTACACATAAAGTTCTTCTTAAGGTCGCTACGCCAAAGCTAGACTAGATGATGAGAAAGAATTATTTTAATTATTCGATATCATGGCGATCAAAAAACTACCGGTATGGAAATCACTTAAGCTCAAAGATAGGTAATGATTTTGAATACAGTGGCTCCAAAAACTTTAACGATCACCCAGACCTTTCTAGTATCGACATTAAAAATTCCATTACGGACCCTTATGAAAATATATTTGTTAAAACATTCAACCTCAACAACCCAATTAATCTTGTAGCTCTATGCGACATTTCTAGCTCAATGTTTGCTATGAAAGAAAATAACTCTACAATTAAGTTGCTGGCAAAAATGATTGCATCTTCAGCAGTGGAGCATGGCGATATGTTTAGTATGGTCTGCTATAACGATGCCATTAAAAATAATCTATTCTTAGAGCCCGGCAACAATATTCACAATATCAATCAATGGGTTGATGAGCTCGTTTTTTCTGATACCCGCGCGACCAGTGAGAATCTTTTAGATATTGTTCAGAAAGTCCCCAATGAAAAATCATTAATATTTTGGATCTCAGACTTTCATCATAGCTATGAACACATTGATACAATGATCGAGCAGTTGTCTAATCACCATGTTATTCCAATCCATTTATCCACCGAACAAGAAATTAAAAGATTGCCAAACTATGGTTTTACCAACTTTATGGATTCTGAAATGAACGTGGAGAGAGAAATTTTTTTAAGACCGAAAGTTAAAGATAAGTTATTGCGTGACTACAAAGAAGCGAAAGAAAAAATTTTTCATATTTTCGCAAAAAATCAGCTTATGCAGTTAGAACTAGATAATGGAATTGATATGAATGTTATTCAACAATACTTTATGAGAGCAGTTATATGATACGTATTTTGTTTTTCGCTATCACATCGTTTATTACTTTCTTGGCCTATGCCACGGAATATAAATCACAAAGCAATGTCATTGATTTAAAGTATGGGTATCAGCTAGGTGACCTGATCGTAGTTAAAGATCAAATAAGCACAAAAAAACCGTTTTTGGAGACCCCAAAATTAATCGTCAAAAAAATCCCAGGTATTAGTTTTGTAGAACAAGAAAGTTATAAAGTAAGTAATGATGACACACACATATTTTTTAATATGATTACTTACCAGATTTTTCATCGGTCTGAGGGTAAAAAGTACTTATTACCAACCCACATATATAAGATTGGTAATGATGAGCTAGAGATACTTCCAAAAAGTTATTGGTTTTCTCGCATTGTATCTTCAGACCTCAACGATGTTCTTCTCAACTCACTTCGTCAGGTTAAGCCGAGGCCCATTAACCATAGCGGCCTGCCATTTTATACATTATTAACACTATTATTTTTTACTTTTCTTATACTGCTCTATAAAAAAATAGACCTGTCTTTTGTCAGCAGAATGTATGGTCCTTTTACAAAGGCTAGTAAAAAAATTAGGTCTTTACATCGTTTGGGTAACAAAGAAAGCTATGACGAGTCTGTACTTATTTTACTAGATAGCTGCAATAAAACTTTTGGACAAAATATGAATAGCTCAATCGTCGATAAGCTTATTACTAATAGTTCTAAGTATTTTGCTTCCAAGCATGCGATTAAGGCGTTTGTAGATATAACTAATGATGAGATTTATTCATCTCAATCTAATTACTCACAAAGTCGATTTGATATGATTCTTAATCTTTCAAAGGAACTTAAAATTATCGAGAGAAGTTTGTAGATGAGCTTTATTGATCCACTTTGGTTAATATTGTTACCCTTATCTGCTTTACCTTTTATGGTCTCAATATCTGACAAGACTACTATTAGTAGCATAAAAATTTTCGAACAAGATAATATTTCTAAAAAAATTACTATACTGTGCCGATTCCTTATGTCGCTGATTATTATCCTAATGATTGTTGCCCTCGCAAATCCTTGGTCGAAATCAACATCTATTACTGAAATAGGTAAAGGTGCGCAGCTAGTATTTCTGATCGATAGAAGTGTGAGTATGGCAAAACCTTTTATTGGTGACGCTGAGAATAAGTCTGAAATAAAATCACTCGCTGCAAGACGGATATTGAAAGACTTTATTGGTCAACGTTCATCCGATATGATTGGCATTGTTGGCTTTTCAAACTCAGCGCTTTACGCCTCAAAAATTACTAAAAATAGAAGCTATACCTTCGCAGCGATTGATGCAGCGACAGGTTCATCAATAAACCAAACAAATATAGGGTCTGGTGTTACATCAGGACTTTTTATGTTTAGCGAAATTGAAACGACAGGATCACAAGCCCTGATCCTTCTATCAGACGGCGCCGGAAAAATATCCAAGAGGGTTAAAGAAAGAATTGCCGAAATGTTTAATGAAAAAAAAATAAATTTGTACTGGATCATCATCAAAGAACCAAATGACGCCAGCATATTTTCTGGAAATACTTACCCTGAAGGTAGGGAGCCACCCGAAATAAAGCTGGATAATTTTTTTAAGTCACTTAATACCGAATATAAGGTTTATGAAGCTGAGAATCCCGATGCACTTTCTAGCGCTATTGCTGATATTGATAAAAAAGAAAAAAAACCGATAAAAATCGAAAGAGATATCCCAGGTAAAAATTACAATCCGTCAATAATAAAATTATTATTAGCTTTAATTTTAACCCTCATTGCCATTAAAAATATTAAGGTCTAGCTTATGAAGATGTTAAAAATTATTTTCAATATAAAAAGTCATTATTTTTTTATTCTCTTTTTAGGCCTGCTTCTACTTTCTTTTTATGAGTGGGGCAAGATTCTTCAGGTGGAGGAGATTAACCAAAAGTTAGTACAAAACGATCCAGTAATTAACGACAACTTTGAAGCACTCAGTCTCTATTCTTCTGCCTACCAACTTGGAGTAAGAGGTGAACACGGCAACGCTATTGCAAAGTTTACAAGGCTATTGAAGATGTTTCCAGAGAGTGACGGTCTTGATATTATTTACTATAATATAGGGACGTTATATCTTAGAGATGCATTAACTAAACCACTTAGCGATGATGGAAAAGTTACAGCAGAAAATTTTCAGAAATTACAGAGTGCCATCATAGCCCTTAAGAAGTCATTAGCAATAAATCCAGAAAATACCATGGCAAAATTCAACCTAAGCCTACTACTTTCCTCCATACCCTCTGAGGCATCAAAGATTGTGTCCGAGCAATCAGTTCAGGAACTAAGTAATATTCCCATTGGTTTGCCATGATAGCAGGGGTTATCAAAATTTTAAGGAATAAAACAGAGCTAATAATTTTGATATTAGTAGCTTTACTTTGTCTACTAGCAATAAAAAATCCAAGTATTCAATTTAAGAAGTCTATTACCAGCTACATGCTCCTTGTAGATGTATCACAATCTATGAATGCCGAAGACTTAATTGTTAAAGACAGTCAGATTACTCGTATTGAATATACAAAACTTCTATTAAAACAAATCATTGATAAATCAGATTGTGGAAGTTTTTTTAGCATCAATATTTTTGTTGCCGACAATATTGCTAATATTATTGAACCAGTCGAGAAATGTAAGAATTACGATGAGTTGATGGATACTATCAGTAAGCTTGAATGGAGGATGGCATGGAAAGGAAATTCTCGGATCACATTTGGTATAAAATCAGCTGCCAAAATGCAAGACAGCCTAAACTTTCCTTCAAAAATTCTTTTCTTTACCGATGGGGATGAGGCCCCTAAGGTTAATGCGATTAATCGAGTCAATCTGGATGATTTTAATTTAGGAGAAGAGTTAATCTTTGTTGGTGTTGGAGGTGACGTACCTGTTCCTGTTAAACGATATAACTCAAGAAATATGTATGTTGGGTATTGGGGGTCGGATATCTATGACTCACTTCCAGGAGCAACAGGTTCAAGAAATAGTGATAGCGGAAAGGATGAACCCGATCCCTCTGTTGCTTCAGCAGATTATGAAAGATATCTTACTAAACTATATGAAGAATACTTAATTTCATTATCGGAGCAAATAAAATCACAATATATCAAAGGTGAATTATCAGATGAGTTCACGAGTGAGATCCTGGATAACAGACCAAATAAAAAGATTGAATCTGAATTTCAAATCGAGCGTCCTAGTTTATTTATTGCCCTGATTCTTACAGTAGGTCTTCATTTTAGAAGAAAGTTACTTGTATTACTTAACTCTTTATAAATCGATAAGTAAATAAAAATGGTTAATTTTATATCTATGTTGATGGAATTAAGCCAATAGTTTGTATCCCAGCTGGTGATGGAGCTCCTTATTGCCAGTAGTTTATTTAGACACAAAACCATCACACTTGACTAAATTCCCACACTAAAATACACTAAACAGTACACATTAACCATTGATTAAAGTGTCATTAAAACAATAGGTTAGGGTAGTTATCCGGGGATAGAGCATCCCCCTCCTAAGGGGAGGGTCGCACGTTCGAATCGTGCCGAGGGCACCACTTCTAACTATTAAAATATTTTTGAAAAGAATAGGGTATAATAATAATCGGCCTAGCTCATTGCTAACATTTCCAATTAGGTTTTCTAAATCTAATAAAAAGGCCTTAAAATAACACGTCCTAGCATTCTCTCGTACTTAATAGATTTACCAAACTTATTGTCTTTGGCAGGGCTAGCTTGTTCAACTCTTGCTATTTACTTTAGTATTTTAGGTATCTATGAAGCAGCAATGATTGGAATGATATGGGCCGTAGCTTTTGATTGGTTAGATGGGATTGTCGCAAGAAAAATAAAAAATCGAACTAAGAGCAGCTCTTCTTTTGGAGGGCAACTTGACGTTTTGATAGACATTGTTAGCTATGGAGTTGCTCCATCCATACTTTTATTAAGCTATGGTGAATATGAGCCAGTATTTCTTGCTGGTGCCTTTATTATGATCTCTGCAAGCGCACTTAGATTAAGTTATTTTAGCACTTTTGGTCTTTCAAGCGGAGGTCATTACACAGGCCTAGCTTTGGACAACAACAATCTAGTGCTTGTTTTTATTTTTTTATTTGAAAGATTTTTTTATCCAGAAGTATTTAGTGTCATTTTGTATGTGAGTGCAATTAGTTTAGCTGTTTTAAACGTATCAAAAATCAAAACTCCCAAACTTTCAGGCAACCCAATCAATGTCTATTTTTTATCATTTTATACTCTTTTGATAAGTGTGATTTATGGATGGATGCTTTTTAAATGGTAACCGCAAGTTATATCAATAACAGTAAAAAAAAGCTTGTATACACAGTAGGTACTTTTGATTTACTTCATGTGGGCCATCTCGCATTGTTAGAATATTGTAATACGTTAGGTGATGTTGCTGTTGGAGTCGCATCTGACAGTGTGGTTAATTCATATAAACCTAACATTCCAATTATAAGGTTAGCACATCGGATTGAGATGCTAAAAGCATTAGGCTGTGTCAGTATTGTTCGACCATATTATAAACTTGAATATGTAACAGCATGTATAGAATTGAATCCAGATATTTTCATTATTGGTGAAGATTGGGGGAAAGATAAGCATAATACCGATGTAGAAAATTATTTAAAATCACAAGGTAAAGAGATAATTAAGGTTAGTTATAATCCACAAACTTCATCAACAAAAATTAAGCAAACTGTAATAGCACAATTGGAAGAAAGTGGTCATGATTATGAATTAAGCCTTCAAACATTATAAAACTAAAATTTACTAAAAATTACTAAGAAGCTTTAAAGTACAAAAGCCTTCTACTTGACTAAAATTCTACTCTCAAATACACTATTCAGTATACATTAACCATTGATTAAAGTGTAACTAAAACAATAGGTTAGGGTAGTTATCAGGGGATAGAGCATCCCCCTCCTAAGGGGATATGCATAACCATCTAGAATTAAACTAATAGTTAAGAAGTTACTCACCCTACAGAAAACCTATTTTTTTTTCACAAGCCTAAAAGCGGCATTATCAAGGAATGTTAAGATAATGAATAATGCTAATTAATAAGGACTTAGATTATGGAGTCTTTCTCTGAAGAGTTTTTAGGGATACCAAAAGTTATTTGGAAAGGCATATTATTTCTTATAGTGTGTATTGCTATTTACTATGGTTGGAAAAGAAATAAGGATGATGTCTGATATGTCATTAGAGAATATATAATGGCATTTGATTTTAATAAAGCCATTAATAGGTTTGGGACTGATTCGGTTCGTTGGGACCAACATAATCCGGATGTAATTCCTCTTTCAGTCGCTGATATGGATTTTGCTGCAGCACCATGTATCGTCGAGGCACTCAAAAAGCGCATTGATCATCAAGTTTATGGATACACCCATGCCCCCGAAGATTTAAGGGATTCAATTGTTTCTTATTTAAGGAAATTCTATGATTGGCAGATTGAACCAGAGTGGATTGTTTTTGTACCCAGTTTAGTCTCCAGTCTTTATTCTATTACATCGAATGTTACTGATCCTAAAGCTCATATCCTTACGTTACAGCCTGTTTATCATCATATTTTAAATGCCGCTAAAAATTCAGGTAGAAATTATTCCGAAATACCACTGAGCAACATCAATCAGAGATTAGTTTTAAATTCTCAGTCTATTGGTAATTTTGCTCAATCAAATAGTGAATTACTATTATTCTGTAATCCTCATAACCCTGGTGGAACTGTATATACTCATAATGAATTATCTAGTATTGCCCACATATGTGAACAAAAAAACTTAATTATCTGTTCTGATGAAATCCACTGCGGCATGGTCTATGAGGGTAAAAAACATATTCCTATTGCGTCAATATCTAATGAAGCTGCTGATCGCACAATCACATTGATGTCAATGAATAAAACTTTTAATATTCCTGGAACAGGTTTAGCTTGGCTGGTGTGTAAAAATCAAAAACTCAGACAAAAAGCAAGCATGGGTTTGGGAACACTTATTCCTGATCCTCAGGTTTTTACTTATACCACTGCTCAGGCAGCGATTAATCAAGGAGAGCCTTGGCGTAAAGCTCTAATGAGTTATCTCAGCGATAATCGAGATTTGTTAAGAGCAACTATAGAAGACTTTGGTGTAATTGATTTGTATCAAATGGAAGCAAGTTACTTAGGTTGGCTTTCCTGTGAGCAACTTCAAATCGATGACCCCAGTCAATTATTTCTCGACAATGGTGTGGCACTGCAGCCTGGTAGTATGTTTAATAAGATGGATCATGTTCGCATAAATATCGCTACGCCAAAAATAACTTTACTGGAGGCTTTAAAGCGTATGAAAAAAGCCATCAGTTAAAAAAATGTCTGTTGTCATTTTAAAAATACCTATCCCAAAAAGATTAAATGAAACTCATTAATGCTTGCAACCATTATGAAAATCACCACCTCTTGCGCCGATTAATGCAGCACCGATTACGCCTGCGGAGTCACCTAACTTATTTTTTTTAATAGGTGTCGTTCTGAAGTCACTAAATATATTTTTATAAACCTCTTTCTTGCCAAATGAGTAAAGCTCTTTATGGTTTGATAAGCCTCCACCTAAAACAATTATGTCAGGATCAATAATATTTATTATGTTGGATAAAGATAAGCCGAAATAATAATAAAACCTATTCACGATTTTTTGCTCATCTTTAGTATATATTTTTTGGTTTAAAAAATTCTTTGCAGAGAGATGTTGATTCAATCTCTCTTTTATGTCTCTCTCGAGTCCAGTTCCTGAGATATAAGTTTCAATACACCCATGTTTACCACAGTAACATTTTGGGCCTGAGGAATTTATTATTGAATGTCCCCATTCACCTGTGATTAGCTGAGGACCTATTCTTAGCTGTTTGTTTATTACAATCCCACCACCGCATCCAGTGCCAATTATGATACCAAAAACGAATTTGTAATTCGTTGCAACTCCCATAACTGCTTCAGCAAGGGTAAAGCAATTAGCATCGTTTTCAATGTTAAATTTTTTATTTAATCTTTTTTCGATTAATGATTTTAAGGGAAGTCCATTTAGGCAAATAGTATTGGAATTTCGAAGCAATCCATTTTTTGCTGAGATTGATCCAGGGGTTCCAATACCAAGACTGTGATCAGCGTTTTTAATATGATTCGTTGCCAATTGATAGATAAAGAATATTTGATTGAGAATGTGCGAAGGACCTTTATTTGCCTCAGTGTTTATTCGATCACGAAAAATTACTTCATGTTTTTTGTTTATAACCGCAACTTCAATCTTTGTTCCACCTAGATCGATACCTATATTATATTTGGGCATCATTCGTTCCTGTCTCTTATACACATCTGACGCTGCCGACGAATAGAGAGGTGTAGA
>CAJXQA010000038.1 GCA_913058475.1 uncultured Nitrosomonadales bacterium | reverse complement strand
ATGTGTATAAGAGACAGCATTAAGTACATCATCAATTCTGCCCATAATGGTAAAGTAACCACTCTTCTCGTCTCTAACAGCACCATCCCCTGCTAGATAATGTTTACCACCCAGCTCTTCAGGAAAATAGCTTTTTTTAAAACGATCCGAGTCTCCCCATATATTTCTTATCATCGATGGCCATGGTTTTTTTATTACAAGCAGCCCACCGCTCCCCCACTTTAAATCATCACCATTTTCATCAACAACATCGATATCTATTCCAGGGAAGGGGAGTGTGCAGGAACCTGGTATTAACGGTGTAGCACCTGGCAGCGGAGTAATTACATGACCCCCTGTCTCCGTTTGCCAAAATGTATCCACGATAGGGCATTGGCTATTACCCACGTTTTCGTAGTACCACATCCAGGCTTCAGGGTTGATAGGCTCACCAACCGTACCTAATATTCTTAGAGAGCTGAGATTGAAGTTACTGGGATGAGTTTCTTTATTTATATCAGATGCTTTTGTAAGTGCTCTTATTGCAGTCGGCGCAGTATAAAAAACACTTACTTTATGTTTTTCAATGAGCTGCCAAAACCGACTTGCATCCGGGTAAGTGGGTACACCCTCAAAAATAACTTGTGTGACCCCCATTGCAGTTGGCCCATAAGCAACATAAGTATGTCCAGTTATCCACCCAACATCTGCAGTACACCAATAAATATCATTACCCTGAAGATCAAATGTAAGCCGACAAGTATTAATCGCGTGCAACAAAAATCCTGCGGTTGAATGTTGGACTCCTTTAGGTTTACCTGTAGAGCCAGAGGTATACAAAATAAAAAGTGGGTGTTCAGCAGGTACTGACAAAGCTGGACATTCAGTTGATTGGTTTCTAATTAAATCATCCCACATGATATCTCTATCATTTTTAGAGAAGGGTTCGTTAGTCCTTTTAAAAACAATTACGTTTTTAATAGATTCACAATTACCCATATCAATTGCATCATCAATAGCTTTTTTCAAAGGAATTACTTTACCTCCTCGAAACTGACCATCCGAGGTTATTACGAGACTTGCGGTGGTATCTGATATTCTTTCTTGAAGGCTCTTAGCTGAAAAACCACCAAAAACTACCGAATGAGTTAAACCTAATCTAACGCAAGCTTGCATAGCTACAACAGCCTCAATACCCATAGGTAAATAAATTATCACTCTCTCACCGATATTTAGATTGAGTGTTTTTAAGCCATTTGAAAATTGACATACTCTTTCGTAAAGCTCTAGGTAAGTTATTTTTGTTACCTCACCGTCATCAGCTTCAAAAATAATAGCTATCTTATTTGGTTGAGATTTTATATGCCTATCTAAACAATTATATGAGGCATTTAATTTACCATCCTCAAACCATTTGTAAAAAGGTGGGGTTGTGTCATTTAATGTTTTGGTAAAAGGCTTGTCCCAAATGAGGAGTTCTTTAGCAAGCTTGCCCCATGTGCCCTCATAATCTTTGTTAAAACTTTCACATAATTTTTCGTATTGGGATAGGTCCGATACTCTTGCATTTTTTGATGATTTCTCACTGGGATAAAAAATCCGATCTTCTGTATGTAATGATTTTATTGACATTTAGGCTTCAGAGTTTAACTAAATAAACACATTCTCCATTATTTAAATACTAGTTATCCTAATAATTTACCATATCTAAATTTGAATTCAACTCTTATGACTCATATATATGTTTAAATTTATAATTTTTATTTTTTAAAAAAACTCATGAATAAACCCTTGTATCCAAATACATTCCTATGTAAAGATTTAAAATTATTCTTTATATAAGAAAAGTAATATGGGACTGAGGTATAGATTTAATCTCCTGCTTACATTAATTATGATTGTTTTTATTGTAACGTTGATGTTTGTGATGATGACATCATCTAAAAATTCAATTCTTGAAGGTGTTGAATCCGCACATAGAGTCACAATGCAGTTGTTAGACACAGTTATTGTCAGCTCTGCTCAAAATCCAGACTGGGGAACATCGAATAATATGATGGCACAATTTCTAGTCCAATTAGGTTATGTAAGAAGTAATGATATATATCTTTATGATGTTGAAAATAATCTTGTCTATAAAACTCCGCAATCAACTTACCGACTAGATGTTCATCCACCAGAATGGTTTTCAAACTTTCTTGCACCAAAAAAAATGGTAGGAACAAGAGATATTAGATCGGGAAGATTGATTGTTTCATCAAATCCTTCTGGTGCTATCCGGGAAGCATGGGTTTCAATTAAATCAATTTTTTTTACTGCAATGTTGTTCTTCGTGTTTATAAATTTTATTGCTTATAAAGCACTTGGTGGTTGGTTACGTCCAATAAAACCAATGATAAAAGCAATTGAAAAAATGGGTAAAGGTGACTTGGGGTCAAGAATTCCCAATTTTAATATTCCGGAGTTTTCCTCAATAGCCAATAATTTCAATATGATGGGTGACTCACTAGAAAACCAAATTCTTGAAAATGAGCGACTTGCAATGATCGCAGAACAAACCGCTGATGCAGTGATGATACATGATGAGAAACTTAAAATTACTTTTTGGAATAAATCAGCAGAGAGAATTTTCAAATATAAGAAAAAAGAAATTTTAGGAAAGTCTGCTGAAATAATTGTCCCTGAATTTTTATTAGAGGAATTCAATAAAAATTTAAAAAAATTAAAGAGTAAAAATGTCATACAAAACTTTGAAACAAAGAGAAGAAGCAAGGTTGGTAAATTAGTTGATGTTTCAATATCTGCTTCATTACTTATGGACCCCACAACCAAAAAAGTGATTGGTGATATTGTGAGTATGAGGGATATATCTGAAAAAATAGTGGCGAAAAGATCTAAAGCAGAGCTTCAAAAAAATAGGGAGTTAACCTCTATTATTCAAAAACATGTAGAAGATGAAAGAAAGAGTCTTGCTAGAGAGCTGCACGATGAATTGGGACAATATGTATCAGCCATTAAAATCTTTTCGCAAAATATTTTAAATCGGTCTAGGGGAAAGGATGAAGCAATAGAGACAAGCGCATTATCGGTAACATCTGCTGCTAACCAAATTTATGATGGTATGCATAATATTATTAGGCAGCTCAGACCAGGCTCACTAGATAATTTAGGCCTTAGCGAAACAATTAAAGATGAAATGAATAAGTGGCAAACTCAACACCCAACTTTGAAAGTGAATTTGGCAATTAAAGGGAATATCGACTTATTAGGTGAAGGCGTGAATATAAACGTTTATCGTATCATTCAGGAAGCAATGAATAACGTTGTAAAACATGCTAAAGCAGAGGGTATAAAAATATCTTTACTAAAAACAAAAGATACCCTTAAAATTGAATGTGTAGATGATGGCAAAGGCTTTGACCTTAAAATTTTAAAAAAGACCAAACAATTTGGGTTGATGGGGATTAAGGAAAGAGCTCAGGCATTGAATGGAAAATTAGATATCAAATCTATCGAAAAAAAAGGAACTCATCTAACAATAGTCATTCCGATTAAACAGGAAAAGGAAAAACAATGAGCGATATCAAAATTTTATTGGTTGATGACCATGCAGTAGTCAGAATGGGTTTTAAGATGCTCATTGAAGCAGAATCTGATATGACTGTGATAGCAGAAGCAGAGTCAGGTGAATTAGGGATTAAAGCGTTTAAAGAGCATAAGCCAGACATTGTAATTATGGATATTACTATGCCAGGAATAGGTGGTATTGAGGCCATTGATCGGATTTGTGCACATGATAAATCTGCAAAAATATTAGTGCTCTCTGCTCACGAAGATTCAGTGCATCCAACTAGAGTATTAGCAGCTGGGGCATTAGGTTATGTTACAAAACGAAGTGCGGCAGAGGAATTAATTAAAGCTATAAGAATAATCAAGTCAGGTAAAAAATTCTTGGAACCTATGATCGCTCAACAAATGGCGATTACTCAGTTGTCTGGTGAAGATAATCCAATTGAGGTTTTATCAGACAGAGAATTTGAAGTCTTTATGTCCTTGGCAAAGGGGAAAAGTACGAATGAAATTGCGGATACAATGTGCTTGAGTCCAAGAACTGTTGGAACTCATCTTTACAATATAAAGCAAAAACTTAATGCAAATAATTCGGCAGAAATAGCCCTTATTGCGATCAGGAGTGGATTGCTTGAGCCTTAATCTATTTTTTTGACACCATAACCCCTGAGATGATAATGAGCAAAATACCTAATAGACTTAGGGTGTCAAGCTTTTCAGAAAAAATAATCAAACCTAAAATACTTGAAAAAAAGATTGTTAAGTAAGATAACCCTGCATTCTTGAGTGTGTTTCCAACTCTATATGCTTTTGTAAGTGCAAGTTGTGCAATTGTGGCAGATACACCAAGGCCTAAAAGTATCCACCAATGACGAAATATCTCTGAATTAGCATTTTCAAACAACATAAGAAGCGCTGCACAGAAAGATGACAACAATGTGAAATAAAAAACAACTCTTGTATCAGGTTCATTGACCTTACCTAATTGCGCCATTAATAAATAGGCTAGACCAGCGCCAAAACCAGATAATAGACCAATAAAGCCTGCATACGCATCGTTTCCAACCAGTATGGGCTTTAATATTAAGAACGCTCCAAAGAAACCAATTAACAACAAACAACATACCTGAAGACCTGGTTTCTTATGTAAAAAAAAAGGAATAAGCAGAGCCACAAATAAAGGGGAAGTGTAGTTTAAAGAGATTGCTGTACTTAGAGGTAAATGACTAATCGCATAAAAAAAAGCTAACAATGATAAAAACCCAACAAAGGATCGATAAAAATGTAATTTTTTGTAATTTGTTTTAAGGCTTATTCTTTTATTTATTAAAATTATGATTATAAAAATTAAGCTTATAAAGGATCGATAAAACACAAGCTCGATTTCAGAAAAATATGGACTCCCAAGCTTTACAAACATTCCCATAAATGCGAAGAAGAATGTTGCTATGATCATCCAAATCACGCCATTTTGAGCTTGAGGCATTTCAATCCTTAATTAATAAAAAAATTTATAATGTGATGATACTGTTGATAAAAAGCTTAGCCTACTTGCTAAATCTGATTTAATGTAATAATCTTCTTTCTAAATTATATAATACCAGGAGTTAGTTAATGAAAAATCCATTAGATTCTATTAAAGGCACAATAATAGCAGGGGTCGTTTTAATGTTTGTAATTATTGCTATCCTTGATGCAGGAGAACCTGGCTTGATGAGCGATGCAAACAATATATACCTTGGATTTATGAGATGGTTTCATGCTATTGCAGGTATTGCATGGATTGGTCTTTTATATTACTTTAATTTTGTACAAATTCCAGCATTGAAAGATGCTGCGGCAGATGGGAGCGCAGGTGGTATAACTAAACACGTCGCACCTCTTGCGCTATTGTGGTTCAGATGGGCTGCTTTAGCTACTTGGTTAGCTGGTGCAGCGCTTTTAGGAGCAAATTTTTCTAACGCCTTTTTATTGCAACCTGGATGGGAGCCTATTGGTATTGGTTCTTGGCTTGGTACTATTATGCTATTTAATGTCTGGGGTTTAATTTGGCCTAATCAACAAAAGATTCTAGGCATGAAAAAAGCAACGGATGAGGAGAAGGTAAAGGCAAGAAGAGTGGCTTTGTTAGCTTCAAGAACGAATACACTGCTATCAATCCCAATGTTACTTCTAATGACAAATGGACTATCTCATCGAGCGCTTCTTGGCTTATAATTAATACCTAAAGGATTCAACGGCGACTTTAGGTCGCCGTTTTTGTTTGTACTATGAGAAAACTATTAACAAATAGCTTAATGCCAACCTATCAAAGGCTTCCAATCTCCTTTAAAAAAGGAGAGGGAGTTTGGTTGTATACAAAAAATGGAGATAAGTATTTAGATGCTTTATCAGGTATTGCTGTTAATACGTTAGGCTATAGTCACTCAAAATTTGTTAAGGCTATATCTCAACAAATAAAAAATTTGATCCATGTTTCCAATTTATACAATATTGAAGAACAATGTTTACTGGGAAAAGAATTAGCATTTTTATCAGAATTGAGTGCTTCATTTTTCTGTAATTCAGGTTGTGAGGCAAATGAGCTTGCAATCAAAATTGCAAGGTTACATGGGCATGATTTAAAAATACAGCAACCAGAAATCATTGTTATGGATAATGCATTTCATGGAAGAACGATGGCGACGCTGAGCGCTTCAGGAAGTAGAAAAGTACAAGCAGGTTTTGAGCCATTAATGTCTGGCTTTGTGAGAGTCCCATTTGATAATATTGATGCCATTCAAGAAATTGCTAGTAAAAAAAATAAAATTTCAGCTGTATTTGTTGAGCCAATTCAGGGTGAGGGTGGTGTAAATATACCTCAAAATTTCGAAAGTTATCTTAAGTCACTTAGAGGTATTTGTGACAAAAATAATTGGCTACTTATTTTTGATGAAGTCCAATGTGGAGTTGGAAGAACAGGAACATGGTTTGCTTATCAAAATAGCACTATAAAGCCTGATGTGGTAACCCTAGCTAAAGGGCTCGCCTCCGGAGTTCCCATCGGAGCTTGCATTGCTAATGAGAAGGCTTCAAATCTAATTTCACCTGGCAAGCATGGCTCTACATTTGGCGGTAACCCGCTGGCAATGGTAGCAGGTTTGAAGACTTTAGAAATCATGAAGGAAGAAAGTTTATTAGACAATGCCTTAAGTCAAGGGCAACTTATTGTTTCTCTTTTAAAGAAAGAATTTGAACATAATGATAAAATAATCTCTATTAGACATATGGGTCTGATGATAGGTATTGAGTTAAGAAATTCTTGCGGAGCGTTGGTTGAATTAGCAATGAACAATAAATTATTAATAAATGTAACTTCAGATAAAACGATTAGACTTTTACCACCCTTAATATTGAATAATGATGAGGCTCAATTAGTTGCCAGAAAACTAGTAAAAACTATTAATGAATTTCTTAAAAAGACATAATTAAAAAAGCAAATGGCAAAAGTAAAACATTTCTTAAAGCTTAATGATTTTAATATCGACGAGCTCTCTTATCTTTTTGAGAGAGCTGCAGTCATTAAAGAAAATTATAAAAGCTATAAAAAAACCTGGACACTCGAAGACAGAACTTTAGTGATGATTTTTGAGAAAGCTAGCACAAGGACGAGGCTTTCTTTTGAGGCTGGAATGAATCAGATGGGAGGAAGCTCTGTGTATTTGAATACCAGAGATTCGCAACTAGGAAGGGGCGAGCCCGTCGAGGATGCTGCACAAGTAATTTCAAGAATGTCTGATGTTGTAATGATTAGAACTTATGAGCAAGATATTATTGAAAGGTTTGCTAAAAATTCGAGAGTCCCTGTTATAAATGGGTTAACTAATGAGTTTCATCCCTGCCAAATTCTCGCTGATATTTTTACTTATATTGAAAAAAGAGGCACTATTAAAAGTAAAAAAGTGGCATGGATAGGAGATTCAAATAATGTTTGTATGACATGGCTGCAAGCAGCAGAGCTCTTAGATTTTGAATTACATGTGTCTACGCCTAAAGGTTATGAAGTTCAACTTAAAGATATAGACAGTAAGAATAATTTTTTTCAGCATGAGGACCCAATGGATGCTGCAAAAAATGCGGATATTGTAACTACTGATGTTTGGACAAGTATGGGTTTTGAATCTGAAAATAATGAAAGGCTTAAGGATTTTGCAAATTGGCAGGTTGATAAAAAAATGATGGATATTGCAAAAAAAGATGCATTATTTATGCATTGCTTGCCCGCACACAGGGGTGAAGAAGTTACAGGTGAAGTTATAGATGGCCCACAAAGTATTGTTTGGGAGGAGGCCGAAAATAGACTTCATGTTCAAAAGGCATTACTAGAATATTTGTTATTAGGAAAACAATAAATATGATCAAGGGCGTTAAAAAAATTGTACTAGCATACTCTGGTGGGCTTGATACCTCAGTAATTTTAAAGTGGTTACAAGATCAATATAATTGCGAGGTTGTAACTTTTACGGCTGACCTAGGGCAGAAAGAGGAGATTGAGCCAGCTAGAGCAAAGGCAAAGTCAGCGGGTGTTAAAGAGATTTTTATTGAAGATCTGAGAGAGGAATTTGTAAGAGATTACGTGTTCCCCATGTTCAGAGCTAACACCTTATATGAAGGCGAATACCTTTTAGGTACATCTATTGCAAGACCTCTTATATCAAAAAGATTGGTCGAAATTGCACATCAAACTGGTTGTAATGCTATTTCACATGGTGCTACGGGTAAGGGCAATGATCAAGTGAGGTTTGAGCTTGGAGCTTATGCTATTGATCCTGATATAAAGATTATCGCACCCTGGAGAGAATGGGATCTTTTGAGTAGAGAAAAATTGCTTAAATATGCGACTGAAAATAATATACCCGTAGAAATGAAACATAAATCTGGAGGCACTCCCTACAGTATGGATGCAAACTTACTTCATATTTCATATGAAGGAAGGCATCTTGAGGACCCAAAAAATGAGCCAGAAGAATCTATGTGGAGATGGTCAGTTGACCCAAGAAATGCACCTGATAAAACTCAAGAAATTACAATTGGTTTTGAAAATGGCGATCCAGATAGCTTAAATGGTAAAAAATTACTTCCTCATGAAATATTAGAAGAGCTTAATGTTTTAGGCGGCGAAAATGGTATAGGTAGACTGGACTTAGTTGAAAATAGATATGTCGGTATGAAGGCGAGAGGCTGCTATGAAACACCTGGGGGAACTATACTTTTAAAAGCACATAGAGCCATTGAATCACTTACGCTTGACAGGGAGGTTGCCCATTTAAAGGATGAGTTAATGCCAAGATATGCCTCCTTAATTTATAATGGCTATTGGTGGAGCCCAGAAAGGATCGCTTTACAGACATTAATAGACCACAGCCAAAAATATGTAAATGGATGGGTTAAATTAAATTTATATAAAGGTAATGTCATATTGGTTGCTAGAGATAGCAAGGGCTCTTTATTTGATTCAGAGGTTGCCACATTTGAGGACGATGATGGTGCTTTTGATCATCAAGATGCAGCTGGATTTATTAAGCTGAATGCACTTAGATTAAGATTAAATAAAAAAAGAAAAAAATCATAGGAGAAAAAAAATGCCTTCGTTTGATATAACCTCAAAAGCAAATGTCGAAAATATTAAAAACGCTGTTGATGTCTCAATGAAAATGATTATAAATCGCTACGATTTTAAAGGAACAAGTGCAAAGGTGGCGCTAAATGAAAGTGAAATGAAAATTGAGATCAACGCTGATTCTGAGTTTCAATTAGATCAAATTAAAGACATTCTTTTTCCTGCTTTGGAGAAAAAAGAACCTGATAGCTCAAAAAGAATGAGCCCAGAAAATATTGAAACTGTTTCTGGAAATAAGCTTAAGCAACCTCTAGTAATTAAAAGTGGAATTTCGATGGACTTATCAAAAGAAATAATAAAAACAATAAAAGAGTCAAAGATAAAAGTTCAATGTAGCATTCAGGGCGATGAACTTAGGATAAAAGGTCCAAAAAGAGATATTTTACAGGAATGTATAGCACTTATAAAAACTAAGCATAACGAATTTCCTTTGAATTTTGGTAACTTCAGAGATTGATTTAAATGGCACTAACTCTTTACGAAAAAATTTTTAATAGGCATGTTGTTCGAGAGGATAATGGTACCTACTTGATTTATATTGATCGTCATCTTGTGCATGAGGTAACAAGTCCTCAAGCTTTTG
This sequence comes from uncultured Nitrosomonadales bacterium, assembly GCA_913058475.1. GTDB lineage: Bacteria > Pseudomonadota > Gammaproteobacteria > Burkholderiales > Methylophilaceae > BACL14. The sequence goes on along the minus strand of CAJXQA010000038.1, from coordinate 1,125 downwards.
AAGGCTTAAGAATAGCCAATAGAGAAATATGGCGAACAAATTCTATACTGGCTGTTCCAGATCATAATGTTCCTACCACTGACCGTGAAAAAGGAATTCTTGATCCAATCTCCAAAATTCAAATAGATACTTTGGATGATAATTGTAAAAAAAATAAATTAATGCAGTTTCAAATGGATGATATTAGGCAAGGGATAGTTCATGTTATCGGCCCTGAGCAGGGTTCAACTCTCCCTGGGATGACAATTGTTTGCGGAGATTCGCATACGAGTACTCATGGTGCTTTTGGCGCATTAGCAGTGGGCATAGGAACTTCAGAGGTTGAACATGTTTTAGCAACACAGTGTTTAATATTAAAAAAATTCAAGACTATGCTTATTAATGTCAATGGCACCTTGGGTGATCATATCTCAGCAAAGGATATAGCATTGCATATAATAGGCCAGATTGGCACAGCTGGTGGGACAGGACATGCAATTGAATTTTCAGGCTCTGCTATTAAAAGCTTAAGTATGGAAGGCAGAATGACTTTATGCAATATGGCTATTGAAGCTGGATCTAGGGCAGGTTTAGTCGGTGTAGATGATAAAACGATTAATTATTTGGAATCAAAACCATTTTCCCCTCTTGGTGAGAACTGGAAAAAGGCGGTCACTGACTGGGAAAATTTGGTCAGTGATAAAGGTGCCAAATTTGATAAAACAATTGATATTGACGCTTCATCTATTGAGCCTCAAGTCACCTGGGGAACCTCACCTGAGATGGTATGTAGTATAAATGATAAGATACCCGATCCCTTGCAAGAAAAAAATTTATCAAACCAAAAAGGTTATCAAGGCGCATTGGATTATATGGGTCTTAAAAAGGGGACAAGTATAAAAGACATTAAATTAGATAAAATTTTTATAGGCTCTTGTACAAACTCCAGAATTGAAGATCTTCGAAAAGCAGCAGATATTGTTAAATCAAAAAAGATAGCAGCAAACATTAAACAAGCATTAGTAGTCCCAGGTTCAGGGTTAGTTAAAAATCAAGCTGAAAAAGAAGGATTAGACAAAATTTTTATTAATGCAGGATTTGAATGGCGTGATCCTGGTCTGTCTCTTATACACATCTCCGAGCCCA
>CAJXQA010000037.1 GCA_913058475.1 uncultured Nitrosomonadales bacterium | reverse complement strand
CTTGCAATTAATTCCTCTATTTTTTTACCCATCACCATCATCAAATCTGCTAATTCATCAATGACGATAACTATCAAAGGAAGCTCCTCAAGTACCTCTGGTTCATCAGGATTAACACTAAACGGATTAGTTAGAGGCTTATCTTTTATCGCAGCCTCTTTCAATTTTTGATTAAAGCCAGCAAGGTTCCTTACCCCAAAAGATGACATGAGCCTATATCGCTTGTCCATCTCAGCAACAGCCCAATTTAATGCATGACTAGCTTGACTCATATCTGTAATTACGGGCGACAATAAATGTGGAATATTATCGTAAACAGAAAGCTCTAACATTTTTGGATCAATTAGAATCATTTTTACCTGATCGGACGTTGCTTTATACAACAAACTCAAAACAAGGGCATTAATTGCCACCGATTTACCGGCGCCCGTTGTTCCAGCAATTAATAAATGTGGCATTTTTGATATGTCAGCAACCGCTGGATTACCAGCAATATCTTTACCAAGAGCTACAGTAAGTAAACTTGGTGTGTCTGCAAATATCTTAGAATTCATTATTTCAGATAAAAATACGATCTGTCTATTTGGATTTGGTATTTCAAGTCCCATATATGTTTTACCAGGAATAGTCTCAACAACCCTTATGCTTGAAACTGACAATGCTCTGGCTAGGTCTTTTGATAAATTTATCACTTGACTACCTTTTACGCCTGCTGCAGGTTCAAGTTCATATCTAGTTATTACTGGTCCAGGTTGAGCGGTAATGATTTTTGCTTCGATTCCAAAATCAAGTAGTTTTTTTTCAATTAGTCGAGAAATAAATTCAATCGTCTCGGAACTCTGAGGATTTGTTTTTTCTGATGGTTCATCCAATAGATGAATTGGGGGCAGGCCCTGCTCACTCTCACCAAATAAATTCTTTTGTTTTTCTTTAATTGCCCGCTTGCTTTCTTCCACATTTTTTTGATTATCAACAATGGTCACAGGCTCTCTGCCAACTAACTTCTTTCTTTCCTTTTCAACAACGACAAACCTTTCTTTTTCAAGTTTTTTACCTTCTCTTCTATCTTGCCAGTCTATATATAAATTTTTTAAAAATTTTATAACGTTAAAAATAAAGTTACCTAAAGACTCAGAGATAACAATCCAGGACCACCCAGTAAATAAACTGAATCCAATAGCGAATGAGAATAACAAGAAAATTAAACCCCCTTCATAGCCAAAGATTTGTACTATAAATTGGTTAGCTATATTCCCTAGCATACCTCCCTGTTGAGTTGGAAAGCTTGCGCTGATTTTAAGTATGTAGCCAGCTTCAAAGGCTGAAGATGCAAATATTAATAATAAAAATCCAAGGTAATGAACAATTAAAAGGTGCTTCTTGTTGTAGCCCTCATCTTCGATTCTTGGGTAAATTAAAAAAATACTATAAATACTTAAAAAAACAAGCCACCAAGCAGACAGGCCAAAAATTGATAACATTAGATCTGAAAAATAAGCTCCCACAACTCCTGCTAAATTTTGAATGACCTCATTACCACCACTATGAGTCCATGCAGGGTCATTAACAGAGAAACTACCAAGTGCAAGGGTGGTATATACTCCAATAAAAAGTAGCGTAAGCCAAGATGCTTCCCTGATAATCCTACTTGCTAATTTTCTTGAAGAGGCCTGCGATTCAATAATTTTTTTATTAGCAGCTTTTGATTTTTTAGTAAATAGCAATTTTTAAATTTTGAATATTTGTTTATTCAAATTATATCAGTATGTTTACGAATTACACTGATAGTAAATTAAATAATAAATTGTATTCAGTTAATGTTTGATTCATATTGATTGCTCATCTAAAATTATGATAATTTAAATTAAATGAGTAAACTTATTATGTCAAAACATTCCAACTTAATCATACTTGGATCAGGTCCAGCAGGATATAGCGCAGCGATTTATGCTGCTAGAGCAAATTTAAAACCGACACTTATCACAGGTGTTGAGCAAGGTGGCCAGTTAATGACAACTACTGATGTTGATAATTGGCCTGCTGATGCTGACGGCGTTCTTGGTCCTGATCTGATGAGTCGATTTGAGAAGCACGCTCGTCGCTTTAACACGAATATTATTTTTGATCAGATCCACACAGCCGATCTTCTAAAGCCCTTCAAAGAAAAAAAACCATTCCGCTTGATAGGAGATGAATCTGAATATTCATGTGATTCTCTTATCATTTCTACAGGTGCTTCAGCAATGTACCTTGGTCTTGAAAGTGAAACTAAATTTCTTGGGAAAGGTGTTTCAGCGTGTGCAACTTGTGATGGTTTCTTTTATAAAGGAAAGGAAGTGGCCGTTGTAGGTGGAGGAAATACAGCTGTTGAAGAAGCTCTCTATCTATCAAATATTGCAAGTAAGGTCACGTTGATTCATCGGCGGGACAAGTTTAGAGCTGAGGCAATTCTTGTTGATAAGGTTAATGAAAAGGTTAAGGAAGGGAAAATAGTACTTGAGCTTCATAAAACTCTTGATGAAGTGATTGGTGATGATAGCGGAGTTACTGGAATTAAAATCAAAGACGTTAATTCAAATAGAATTAATGAAATAAATTTATTAGGTGTTTTTATTGCCATAGGTCATAAACCAAATACTGATTTATTCCAAAAACAACTAAATATGGAAAATGGTTACATTGTTACAGAATATGCGAGGGATGGGAACTTCACCCAAACAAGCATACCTGGTATTTTTGCCGCAGGAGACGTACAAGATCACGTTTATAGACAAGCTATAACGAGTGCTGGTACTGGCTGTATGGCTGCCCTAGATGCGGAGAGATTTCTTTCAAAGAATGACTAACGAAGAGAATATATTTAGGGATGCAGTTAAGGGTGTAAAGCCCTTAAAAATTAAGTCGCCTAAGATCCAAAAAACCATCAAAAAACCAAAGCCAATAGCAAAAAAATTTATAGAAGATGAAAAAAAAGCTTTACTTGACTCCTTAAGTGATGAATTTATTTCTACGGAAAATGAATCAGGTGAAGAGCTAAGATACTTAAAAAATGGTCATTCACCAGAAATACTAAATAAACTAAAGAAAGGCTATTGGATTACGCAAAAATCTATTGACCTTCATGGTTTAGTTTCAGAAGAGGCAAAGTCATATATTGTCAACTTCATCAGTGACTGTAAAAAAAAGAAAGTAAGATGCGTAAAAATTATTCATGGTAAAGGCTTGCGATCTTATAATAAGGAGCCTGTTTTGCGTAACAAAGTTAAAAATTGGTTGATACAAAAAGAAGAGGTAATAGCGTATGTTGAAGCTCCTAGACATGATGGCGGAAGTGGGGCTGTGCTGGTCCTACTTAAGGAGTATTAAAGACCAATTAAAATGACTCAATTAAACATGAACATTGTGCAGCAATTCCCTCAGATCTTCCAATAAATCCCATCATTTCTGTTGTTGTGGCTTTAATATTTACTTGTGAACTTTCGCATTTACAGTTAACTGAAATATTTTCAATCATTTTGGGAATGAATTCAGATAATTTTGGTGATTGACAAATGATGGTTGCATCGATATTAATAATCTTAAATTTTTTTGACTCAACTAACCTAATAACATCTGTCAATAAATCACGAGATTTTGCATTTTTAAAAGTATGATCTGAATCAGGAAAGTGCTGGCCAATATCTCCCATACCACTTGCCCCAAGAATTGCATCCATGATAGCGTGAATTAAAACATCCGCATCGGAATGTCCTTTTAGGCCTAGGTGAAAATCAATTAAAACTCCTCCGAGGATTAATTTTCTGTTCGGAACTAGCTGATGCGCATCATAACCTTGACCCACCCTAATCATGATTAGATCCTTGAATGAGCTTTTCAACCCTCATTAAGTCGTCAGGGTATGTAATCTTAAAATTTACCAAACTTCCTTTGACAATCTTTGGAGATAAACCAAAGGCTTCTATTGCCTCAGATTCGTCAGTTGGGTTGCCTTTAAATGATGTTAACGCTTTATTAAGAAGGTCAAATCTAAACATTTGAGGTGTTTGAGCTAACCAAATTTCATCTCTTTTTTCTGTGCGTATTATTTGTTGTTTTTTATCAACTCTTTTAACGGTATCAAGCGCTGGGATTGCTAAAATCCCCCCAACTTTATCATCCACAATCTCTCGAATAAAATTATTTACAAGTGATTCGGTGATACCAACTCTGGCTGCATCATGAACCATAATCCAATCTTTTTTTTGAATATCCTCACCTATAATACTAAGTGCATTTAGAACAGTTTCTGATCGATTGGAACCTCCGCAGTCGATTAGGGTTGTTTTATTTGAAAATTGACAATTTAGACTTTCAATGTATTTCTGTTTTTTATTGAGCGCGATTGTTATAGTCTTTATTGTTGCTAGCTTTGAAAATATTGATTCAACATATTCAAGAATCGTTTTTCCATGAAAATTTGAGAATTGTTTTGGGGTGGTGGATCCCATCCGAGAACTTTCTCCTGCAGCTGGAATAATAAGATGTATATTCTCCATTTTTAAATTTTAGCATGCAGAAAAAAATATAGTTTTAATCTTTCAATATTTATTCAGAAGAAATTGAATTGATCTTATGGATTGATATATCCGCACCATTAAATTCTTCTTCCTCTGTCAATCTAAAATTAAATATTTTATGAATGATAGAGTAAACGATATAACCGCCTACAAGTGCAACAAAAACACCCGCAATAGTTCCAACCAATTGCGACATGAAAGCAACCCCACCAAGACCACCTAGTAGTTCTAACCCAAAAATACCTGCAGCAATTCCACCCCAAGCTCCACAAATACCATGCAGTGGCCATACTCCTAAAACATCATCAATTTTCCATTTATTTTGTGTAAGTGAAAAGCTCCAAACAAATAAAGCACCTGCCACCAAGCCGACAATTAATGCGCCAAGCGGATGAAATAAGTTAGAGCCTGCACAAACAGCAACTAAACCTGCAAGTGGTCCATTGTAAAGAAATCCAGGATCATTTTTACCGATAACCAATGAAGCCAGAGTACCTCCCACCATAGCCATCAATGAGTTCACTGCCACAAGGCCTGAGATACCTTCAAGTGATTGAGCAGACATCACATTAAAACCAAACCATCCAACAGTGAGTATCCATGAACCTAAAGCAAGAAAGGGAATATTAGATGGTGGGAATGCATTTAGTCTTCCATCTTTTGAATATCGACCAAGTCTAGGGCCCAAAATTAAAACAGCCGCTAAAGCAATCCACCCTCCCATTGCATGTACCACAACTGATCCAGCAAAGTCATTAAAAGGGGCACCAAATGTCTGATTTAAAAAATCCTGAAACCCAAAATTACCATTCCAAATAATTCCCTCAAAAAATGGATACAAAAAACCTACTAATATAAATGATGCAATAAGTTGAGGTCTGAATGTCGCTCTCTCAGCAATTCCTCCCGAAACAATTGCAGGAATTGCAGCTGCAAAAGTTAATAGAAAGAAGAATTTAACAAGTTCGTATGCACTTTTTTCAGCTAGTACATTAGCTGCAGCATAAAAATCTATTCCATAAGCTAGGCTATAACCAATAAAGAAATATGCAATCGTAGATATAGAAAAATCTGCCATTATTTTTGCTAACGCATTGACCTGATTCTTCTCTCTTACTGTTCCAACTTCTAAAAATGCAAACCCTGCATGCATTGCAAGAACCATGATTGCACCTAGCAGAACAAATAAAACATCACCTTGACTCACCAAATTATCCATATTTAACTTATTTAATATCTAATAATTATTAAAATTTTTTAAATTTTAATATAGGAAATTATAATTTTCTATAAAATGGTATTTAATAGACTTAAAACCCTATTAAATTCTAATTATTTGCATTATTTTGGTGCAAATATAAAATATTTAATTAAAAAAGAAACTCATATGCTATCCATATCTGAATTTATTATTTTATTTCTTCTCTTTTCTGTTGTTTGGCTTTGGTATGACATTATTTCAAAAAGAGAATTGGCTATCTATGAAGGAAAGAGGTTAGCCAGCAACTTAAATCTTCAATTACTCGATGACACAGTTCATTGCAATAGAATGAGTATTGTTCGCTCTGAATCGAACTGGCCTTCTATCAAGAGGGTATATTATTTTAATTTAAGCAGCACTACCAATGACAGATTAAACTGCCAAATTACACTTTTAGGCAATAAGCTAACCCACTGGTATGTCCCGCCTTACCCGAGCAATTTATAATGTACGTTGGCCGTTTCGCACCAACCCCATCGGGTGACTTACATTTTGGGTCTTTAGTTACAGCAATTGCAAGTTACTTAGACGCTAAAAAGGCTGATGGACAATGGTTACTTAAAATAGATGATATAGATAAGCAAAGGGTAAAAAATAATTCTGTTCAATCGATTCTAAAGACATTAGAGAGCTTAAATCTTTTTTGGGATTTTACTGAATCTTATCAAAGTCATCGTCTTGAAGAGTATGAGTTTTATTTTGAAAAACTATCAGAAATGAATCAAACTTATAAATGTGACTGCTCAAGAAAATATCTTAGTGATAATGCGAAAATTGGTGAAGATAGTTATATTTACCCTGGGTTTTGTAAGAATAAAGGGCTCAAAAACTATGATAATTTTGCCACTCGCATGGAAGTTAATGCAATTCCAATAGTTTTTGAAGATCGTATTCAAGGGAAACTTAGTCAAAATTTATCCAAAGAAATAGGAGACTTCATTATCAAAAGAAATGATGGGCAATTTTCATATCAATTTTCAGTTTGTGTTGATAATAAGTTAGATAAAATAACACATATTGTTAGAGGGGCTGATCTTCTCCTTTCAACTCCCCGACAAATTTATTTACAAAATTTGTTAGATTTCGATATTCCAAGATTTTCACATATCCCCATTGCAACCATTGATAAAAAAAAGATAAGCAAAAGTGATGATTTTAAAATTTTAATAAAAAACAATCAGAAAGATATTTGGATAAAAGTTTTAAATTTTCTAAATCAACCTATCTCTAAAACTGTCTCTCAAATGAATCTTGAAGAAACAATAGAGCACGCAATCAAAAATTGGGCAATGGAAAAAATTAGTCCCCTACATTCAATCGATGTCTTCTAAAGTATTCATAAATAAATATACCTGCAGCAGCTCCTACATTCAAAGATTCTATAGATCCATGCATTGGGATAGAAATAGACTTAGTAGATTTTGAAATTATTTCAGCGTTTATACCCCCTCCTTCACTACCTAGAATAAGAATTAAATCCTTAGGAATATCGTCACCATAAAGTGAATCACCACAAACACTTAATGAATATATGGGAAGACTGACCTGATCAAATAATGTCAATAAATCTTGGCCTTCATAGCACCTTAAGTTCAATTGAGCTCCCTGGCTGCCCCTAAGTGTTTTTGGAGACCAAAGCTCTGCTGAACTCTTAGATAAAAATACGGATTTAATTCCAGCAGCTTCTGCAGTTCTGAGGATACTGCCTAAATTACCAGGGTCTTGAATGCCATCAACAAATAAATTCAAGCCTTTTTTTATTTCTATGTCAACTTCAATAGGAATTTTTATGAGAGCAATTAAGCCATTTGAAGACTTTAAATCTGAAAGTTCAAGAAATAATCCATGCTTCAAATCATAGATTTCTATATTAGGATTTGATTTAATTATTTCTTTGATTTCGAGCGATTCTGTTTTTTCATCTCTTATAAAACATTCAATATCTTTTTTCACTTCGAGGCAGGAATTAATGATGTGAGGCCCAACTAAAATCGTCTTATTCTCCTCTTTTCTAAAACTTTTTTTAGTCGCTATTTTTTTAAAGTATTTATATGAGGCATTATGTTTTGAATCAATTACCTTATTCATCATTAGTTTTATTTTTTAAATGGTTCAAGAGATTTTATTGTGAACCCTGCTTGAACAAATTGCTGCAAAAGGCCATTATCACCCGCGAGATGAGATGCTCCAATCACGGCAAAAGGAATATTTTTTTCTGCTAAAAACACAAGTCTTTTAAAGAAAAGTTTATTTCGTTTATGAATGAGTTCATTTTTAACTAAGGCCCAAGTTTTTTTAGGTACAATCGACTTAGTAATTTTTTCATCAACATTGAGTATTTTATTTAAATTAAATGTAAGGTAAGTTTGTATCATCAATTCGTAATTTTTTTCTTTATCTTCCTCACTTAAAATTAAAACATTTTTTAAAATTTGAAATTGATCTTGTGTCGAAAGTGAATCTAAAACAGAATAATGCTCGTCAACCGTTTCTAAACCTTTTGAAGCTAATCCATAGTTACTCGCAGTAACTTTCAATAAGTTGTCCTGACTAAAAGGGTTCATTGGCCTGGGGGAACTAAAAATAAAACCTAATAACCATGGCTTTAGCTTTACTGCAAAATCTGTCTCAATTGAATGAAAATCGGATAATTCACTAATTTTTTGAAAATTTTCTTCACTAAGATAGTCAGTGTATTCGCTTCCTAAACCCTCTAATACCTTTAAATTACTCACGTTATTTGTCTCAGAGACAAACAAATTAGATTTTTGCATTGCTTTGTTAACATTATCACTAAAATTTACTACCCTATTATCATCTACATGGATACTGCCAAAAATAAAAATTTGTTTCCCCTTAGGGCTATCAAGCTCCCAAAAAATTGAGTTTTCATTAGCACCTAAACCAAAGGACCAAAATAGAATAAATAAAATAATTGTTTTTATTTTCATACCTTTACTTTAATCTATCTTAAAAAAAAATAGTAAAAAATTTAGATATACAATAAAAAAAAACGAGTAAAATTTGAATCATGGATTTTAAAAATAAACCTTCTTTTGAGAAAATTCAGTTTTATACAACTACTGAATATAACTGTAGTTATATTGATAAAATGGATGCTCAATCATTGGTTGTAACTCCATATAAATCCATTAATCAAAATACTTTTCAAGATTTAATTGAAAAAGGTTTTAGAAGGAGTGGGCAATATATATATAAGCCAAACTGCAAAAGTTGCACAGCATGTATCCCCATCAGACTTTCAGTGAAAAAGTTTTTACCTTCTAAAACGCAAAAAAGAACCTATAAAAAACACGGGTATTTTACAATTCGAGAGGCTCCCCTTTCTTTTAAAAAAGATCATTTTGATCTTTACTTAAAATATCAAAATAAGCGTCATAGTTTTATCAACAACGAACAAAATAACCTTGATGAATACAATGACTTTCTAATTAAAAGCAATGTTAAGTCGAAGTTTATTGAATTTTGGGATGGGGATTTGTTAAAGATTGTTTCGATAGTTGATATTTTGAGTGATGGAATTTCAGCTGTTTATACTTTTTACGACCCTGATGATGATAAAGTGAGTTATGGGACCTACTCAATCATTTGGCTCATCAATTGGTGTAAAGCCCACCAACTAAAATATATATATTTAGGTTACTGGATTGGAGAGTGTAATAAAATGAAATATAAAACAAACTTCAAGCCTTATGAGCTATATATCAAAGGGTATTGGCAAGAAAATATAACATAGCGTCATGTTACAATTCCATTTATATAATTTGTTAAAATCTTAAAAAAATATAATGAATAATTTGCTTATTTTTGGTGTTGGTCTCATTGGAGGCTCTATCGCTCTTGAAAGCCAAAAAAAACAGATGTTTAATCAAGTGATTGGAGTTCAAAGGGAGGGAGGTACCTCTTTATCAAGCTTTGTATCAAATGGAATGATTGATAGGATTTCAGAAGATCTAAATAAAGATATTAAACAAGCAGATTTTATAGTTATTGCGACACCAGTTGCTCAAATTGAGAATATATTAAAGATAATCGCCCCATCACTATCCCAAAGAACAATTGTGATTGACGTAGGTAGTACAAAATCTAATATTATGCATTTCGCTAAAAAGGAGCTTAAAGAAAAATTTTCACAATTTGTTGGCTGTCATCCAATTGCTGGTTCAGAACAGCATGGTCCCTCTGCAGCAAAAATTAACTTATTCAAAAATAGGGACATTATATTAACGCCTGAGAATGAAACTGACCCTAATAAACTTGAACTTACTTCGAAATTTTGGAAAGACTTGGGAGGAATTATTAAGACAATGCGCCCCCTTGAGCATGATCAAATTTTTTCAACAATAAGTCATATTCCGCATCTTATTGCATACAACATGGTAAATTTAATAGCTGGAAAAAGTAATACGGATACACTTCTTAAATTTGCAGCAAGTGGATTTAAAGATTTTTCTCGCATAGCAGGAAGCTCCCCAGAAGTTTGGAAGGATATTTCCTTGGCCAATAAAGTGGCAATTTTAAACGACCTAGATTTATTTGTTAAAGAAATCAATAAAACAGCTTTATTAATTAAAAATGAAGACTATATTGCTTTAGAAAAGTACTTTGATGTAGCAAGTAAAATCAGAAAAAACTGGTCCGAAAAAAACTAGCAATGAAAGAAAAAATACTTAAAGCTTCAAAACAAGTTAGCGGCTATATTAAATTACCTGGTTCAAAAAGTATCACTAACAGAGTCCTTCTAATGTCAGCTCTTGGAAGTGGGGTGACTAAGGTAATTGATCCTCTTAGATCAGAGGATACCGATCAAATGATCAAAGCATTGATTAGGCTTGGGGTATTAATCAAAGAGGGTAATGAAAATGCAACCTTTATTGAAGTAAAAGGGACTGAACATAATTTTCCTAACAAAAATGCAAAGCTTTTTTTAGGTAATTCAGGAACTACCTTTAGGCCACTTACAGCAGTTTTAGCAATGATGGAAGGTAATTACTATTTGTCAGGTATTGAGCGAATGCATGAGAGGCCTATTAAAGACCTAGTTGATGCACTAGAGCAAATGGGGTCATATATTCAGTATGAGAAAAATCATGGCTACCCTCCCATTACCTGTCTCTTATACACATCTGACGCTGCCGACGAATAGAGAGGTG
>CAJXQA010000036.1 GCA_913058475.1 uncultured Nitrosomonadales bacterium | reverse complement strand
TCTCATACAGCCATCTTTGAACTCCAAGCTAGGGTAGTCTACCCAAAAACAAACTAGAGAAATGTCAAAAATAGCACCTTCAAATCCCTTGCTATTAAAGGGTGTTAGAGGGGCACTTTTTGATAGTTACAAACTAGCTAAAAACTCCTATTTTGCCCTTCTGAAAGCCCCTGATATCAGGTGTTCCAGAGGGTCATTTTTAACAATAAAAATGTCTAAAAGTAATAGTTACTGAAAAGAAATAAAGCTATCAAAGCGATAACTATTAATATCCATTTACTAAAGATGAAGCTAAGAATGGCTTCAAGAAAATAGAAAGCAATTATAAATAATACAATTGCAGTAAGAACTATAAGGATGTTTGTAGACCACATCCAATCAAATATATTCTCTAATGACATATCACCATTCTGTTTTAATTTCCTTTTATTGTAACACTTTGGTGTATTAGTCTATGACGATAGCTTAACTATATGTGATAATAATACTTGTTATATATTCAAGAAGTTTTTTATGAATTTTTCAGATACTTGGCAATTAGAAAATAGTTATGCAAAATTATCAGGAAAATTCTATACCCCCATAAAACCGACTCCAGTTAGAGCGCCCAAGCTAATTATTTTTAATGAAAAATTAGCAAATTCTCTTGGCATTGATTTTTCTTATGATGATGATGAGGAAGCACTTACACAGATTTTTTCTGGGAATAGTTTACCTAAAAATTCAAATCCAATCTCACAAGCATATGCGGGCCATCAGTTTGGCCACTTTTCCATTCTTGGTGATGGAAGAGCGCATTTAATTGGAGAACATATTGCACCAGATGGTAAACGCTTTGATATACAGTTTAAAGGTTCAGGTCAGACACCTTATTCAAGAAATGGTGATGGACGAGCCGCTCTCGCACCAATGCTTAGAGAATACATTATCAGCGAGGCGATGCATGAACTCAATATTCCTACTACCAGAAGTTTAGCTGTTGTTTCAACAGGTGAATCAATTATGCGTTCGTCTTTGAAGGAGGGGGCAATTCTGACAAGGATTGCAGAAAGCCACATAAGGGTGGGTACCTTTGAGTATGCCAATAAAATGCTTGATCTAGAAGAGCTCAAAGCTTTAGCTGATTATGCAATAGCACGTCATTATCCTGAGCTTTTAAATCAGAAAAACCCATACCTAAGTTTTCTTAAAGCAGTCATTACAAATCAGGCTAAGCTCATCGCCTCATGGATGCATGTTGGTTTTATCCATGGTGTAATGAATACCGATAATATGGCTATTAGCGGAGAAACGATTGATTATGGCCCTTGCGCTTTTATGGATATTTTTTCAATGAATCGAGTATTCAGTTCAATTGATTCGCACGGTCGATATAAGTATGGAAGTCAGGCCCACGCCGCTCATTGGAATTTGACAAAGCTAGCTGACAGCTTAATACCTTTATTGAGTAAAAATATGGATGAGGCAGTAAAGCTTGCAGGATCTGCGATCGATGAATATGCTAATGAGCTTAATCACGCTTGGATTTCAGGAATGAGATCTAAGCTTGGCCTGTTTGAAAAAGAGGAGGAAGATTTTATTCTGGCTCAGGGTCTTTTGGAATGGATGGAAAATTCAAAAGTCGATTATACAGAAACTTTTCGTGATCTCGCCTATGAAAACCTGTCCGAAAATCAAATCTATAAATCCTTAGCCTTTAAAGAATGGCATTCACTTTGGCAAGCAAGGTTATCAAGAAACAAGAGGCCTTTAAAAAGTTCACATAGTCTGATGCGCAGAAATAATCCTGTCATTGTTCCATACAACCACTTAGTAGAAGAAGCTTTGTCAGCTGCAGAAGGTGGAAATATGCAGCCTTTTTTTGCACTTCTGTCAGCTCTAGAAAGACCATTTGAATTTTCATCATTAAATGAAGTTTTTCTAAATTCATCTTTGGACCCAAACCCTAACTACCAAACATTTTGCGGAACATAAGGTAAAGGCTGTATCTGAGAAGTATCAAAAAAATTCACTTTAATGGCCTCTGTCTTTTTTAATAAAAAACTAGGAATTAAAGAAATCATTGATGGTCTTAAAAATATAAAATTTACTATATTTAAAAGGTTTATCAATTGAAAGTTTTTTGTATGTTTATTATGCTTTTTTGTTCATTTGCTTATGGCGAAGAGTTTACTATGATTTGTGAGGGCGAAAGAACAGTTCGTAGCTTTAGTAATAGCGAATTAAATGATTTGGATTTTGAGTCTGTTCTCTTAAAAATAAAAAAAAATTCAATGGAATATATAGGACTAAATTCAGGAAGGAGTTACGTTTTTAGTAATAAAGAATATACCGCTCCCAAAAGACCACCACACGAAGATATTAAGATTAAAGTGCTGTACGAATTTACACAAAAAACAATTAAAGCTTCACAGATAATAACTGACATTGGTAATAGCGAAGAATCGAGTATCAGTCGATTTAGTCTTAGTATTAATCGTTTGACAGGCAATTTTTCAGAAATAGAAATTATTAGTAATAAAAAAACACTTCAGAAAAGTATGAGTAATAATTTTCAAGCCTTATGTAAAAGGGAAGATAGGTCTTATTAGGTGAGGCATGAAAATATGAAAATAATATTAATTTTATTGTTACTTTCTTTGCCTTCACTCGCTGATGATCTTAAGTTGTTTTGTAAGGGTGAAGAGACTAAATATCTTGAAGATGATCCTAATTCAAAAGAAGTTATAACAAAAGTTATTGGCATTCAGTTATATGAAGCGGGGATGAGATTAGATGGAGTATGGTTTGATAATAAAAGTGACTTCACAGAAGATTATATGCTTGAAAGAAGCTATGTTAAATCAAAGGATAATATTAGGGGAGCCAGAAATTTTTCAACAAATTCATTCATCGAAGGTCGTAAAATTCAAACAGTTAAGGTTGATAACGTAGAAATAAATATACTCTCAAATGAAGTTTATTGGATGCATAAATTCAACAGATTGGAAATTACAGACACTGAAACAGATATTATTTATGCCTTTAGAAAAGAATTCGAAGGCAACTGTAAATAGGAGAATACGGCTTAATTTTTATTTATTTCGGATATTGTCTTTACCGTGCTTAAAAATCCAATAAAAAAACTAATGACCAATAAGTTTTTCCCCGAAATTTCAATTTCGTTTGCAACATACCAATAGCCTGTTGAGTTAATCCATAGGTAACTGACAGCTAAAAGAATAACAGCCATAAAAATACTACCCTTTTTTTGATTGTTATTTTCGCTATTAAATGAAGCCCTAAGACCTGTTCCAGCAAACCAGGCTAATATTGGAGCGACAATACCTGATGTGCTTGTATTGACTGAGGCGTCTCCAAAAGTCAAAACTGCCCCATAAATTACGAGGCCAATAAAAATAAATTGTATATAGGCTAGGAGTGTATTCATTTTAGTTTATATAGCATATCGCCAATGGGTGTCTGGCTTTTAAGGCTAACCCAGTTCATATTTTTATCGTACCATAAGTGAATAAGCAAATCTCCGTCATCAATATTTGCTTCAATCCGCCATAAGTCCGTCAGAATATCTTCACCCTTTACTATATGATTTTCCTCTCTTATAAATTGAATATCAACGTCTAAATATTCACCACTTTGTGAATTCATGAGTTTTTTTTGTTCAAGTATTTTAGGATTTCCATAGGCAAAAGTCATGACACACGATGGAAGTTCTGAGGTTTTATTATTAGTAGTAACCAAGAACCGATCAGTGCCAATGTGGCCACTGACTTCATATAAATCCCCATCATCATCCGTCTTACTTGAAATAGTTTTTAAACAACCCTCTTGCCAAGTCTCAGTGGATTTATGTTGATAGATGAAGTCCATAAAAAGGTATTCAAATTTAAAATTTGCATTACTTATTGTCTTTTCATTTTCGTAAATAAAGGTATGTTGACCAATCACCTTATCATTGAGTACGGCATCAAAATTCCACTCTTCAGCATAAGTAGAATTTGAAATGACTAAAGCAACCGCACCTATAATTTTTTTCATTTAACTAATTTTTCCATAAATGTAGATATTAAAAGTAGTAATAATCCAGCCACTATTGATGTGAAAGTCAAAAATGTGAATAAATCCAGATTATTAGCCTGTAAGATTCCTGGCAACTTTCCTGCCATAAAGTTGGCAACTGCTGATGATAAGAACCAAAAGCCCATCATGAGTGATGCAATTTTTCTAGGCGAGACCTTTGATACCATCGATAAACCAATAGGGGAGAGGCATAACTCACCTAAGGTGTGTAAAAAGTAAACACCAACAAGCCACCAGAGGCTGATAGCCGAATCGCTAGAATTGTTAACAAGCGTTATTAGAAAAAAACCACCTGCTAACAAAAGCAAACCTAACCCCATTTTTTGGGGTGTATTGATATTACTTTTACCACGATCAACCCTTAACCAAAAGTTTGCAATCATGGGTCCAATTAAAATTATAATTAGAGGGTTTATAGATTGAAAAAATGAGGCTGGAATGATAAATCCGAGAAAATTTCTATCAACGGAATTATTTGCAAATAGCGTTAATGATCCACCTGCTTGTTCGAACCCCATCCAAAAAAATATGACAAATATAGAAAGCACGCCAATATAAACAATCTTTTTTAAGTCCTCCTTGGCTGGTAACAGCTGTTTTTTTCTTGTTAAGAGATAAAAAGAAATAAACGTAACAAGAGCTAAAAATATCTCAAAAAAGTAGTTATTTATCACCTCATTCACTTCGAGGATGAGTAAGATAAGAGGGATATTAATGATGGAAATTATTGTAATTAATCCCCAGTCTGCGGACTTTAATTTTCTTGATTGTTGTGTTGTGTCCTCTTTGATTATCTTATTCTGGCCATAATAAAATTGAATGAGGCCAGCCAACATTCCAAAACCTGCGATTGCAAAACCATAATGCCAGTTAATTGTTTCGCCAACATAGCCTACAATAAGGGGTGCTAGAAATGCACCTAGATTGATACCCACATAAAATATACTAAAACCACTGTCACGTCTTAGGTCATTTAATTTGTATAGCCTCCCTAAAAGAGAGCTGATATTAGGTTTAAAGTAGCCATTGCCGATGATTAGCATTCCGATTGCTAGGTAAAGGTAGTCAGGAAATGCCATTAGGAAGTGACCAATCATCATGGTCAACCCACCGATAAATATAGATTTTTGTGTACCCAGAAATCTATCAGCGAGATAGCCACCAATAAGGGGTGTTAAGTAAACCAATCCAGTATAGACGGCATAGATATGAAGCGCCTCTGATTCGCTGTAATTTAATGAGTTAACCAAATACAAAACAAGTAAAGCGCGCATCCCATAGTAACTAAAACGTTCCCACATTTCAGTAAAGAATAAAGTGCTTAAGCTACGAGGATTATTAACTAATTTAGACATTTTGCAATTTATGATAATTTACCTAATTATTACATTCGTTCAATACAAATAAAACCATTTGTAAAAAGTGGTTATCCAGTATAGAATCCAACTATATGAAAAAAAATATTTCGTTTTTATTAGTTCTTTTAAGCCTTTTATTTAATATACAAGTGGGCTTTACGCATGATATTGAGCATCAATATCATGATGATACACACCATGATGATACACACCATGATGACACACACCATGATGATGCTCACCATGATGATGCTTATAATAAAAATTTAATTGAATGTGAAGATTGCACTTTTACAGTCACAGATCATTCAGCTAAAACGACAAATTTTTCATCTAAATTTGATTTTTCTTTTGATCAATCATTTCAAAGTAACACCATCTACCTTGTAAGAGATACTTTCTTTCTTGGTACTGCCGCTTATCAATCCCAAGCCCCTTAAACACCTAAAAATTTATTTATAGAAGTCTAGTAAAAAAATAATTTTTAGGAGAAGTACTGTGCGTTTAAGATATTTATTGTTTACTTTACCAGTTTTAAGTATGAGCGTTTATGCAGATGGGGTTGGACATGTTCAATTACAACAAGTCCCAGTGACTGCTAACCCATTAAAGTTATCGAATGATGAAATGGTAAAACCCATTCAAATTTATAATGGGGAAGAATTAAGTAGAATAAGGGACTCGTCTCTTGGTGCTACGTTAAATGGTACTCCAGGTGTATCTAATTCTGCCTTTGGCGATGCTATCGGAAGGCCTGTCATAAGAGGTATGAGCAATAATCGTGTTCAAATCTTAAATAATGGTATTCAAATTACTGATGGCTCAGCTATGTCAGGTGATCACAGTGTTGCGATTGATACATTAGCAGCCGAGCAAATTGAAATCGTCAGAGGGCCAGCCGCAGTAATTTATGGAGGTGGCGCGACGGGTGGTGTGATTAATATCATAGATAACAGAATTCACAGTGATTATTATGAAGGCCTAATGGGTGCCTATGACTTAGGTACTGGCGGGGCTAATAATGAACAGGCGGGTTCGTTTTTAATTGACTATGGTATCAATGACATAATGATTCATGTGGATGGTTACGATCGTTCTAGTAAAAACTTGAATATTCCAGGTCTATCAGTCTCTAAATATTTAAACGAAGCCGAACCAGAGGAGTATCCAAGAGATAAATTTGGTGATGACACATTAGTTAATTCTTATGTTAAAAGCGAAGGAGGGTCAGTTGGTGTTTCTAAAATTACCGATCTAGGTTATACAGGTTTTTCTTATACAAAACACCAAATGGAATATGGGATTCCGCTCGAAGATGGCGCTTATATCGATATGAATGTAGATAAGTATGACTTTAAAATGGAAAGAAAAGATATAGCAACATATATTGATAATTTTAAGTTTGCGGTTAACTGGACTGACTACTATCATAAAGAAATAGAGCCGGACGCGTCAATCGGGACAGATTTTATTGATAAACAATTGGAAGGAAAAGTCGAATTTGCCCACTCATTATTTAATACTCCTGGTGTAGTTGGGATCGATGCAGGTCAGGGAAGGTTCTCTAAGGATGCAGGTAAACCTTTGATTGCAAATAACCAAAATAAAGACATCGCTATCTATTTTCTTGAAGATTTTAAATTTAATGATCACACAGTAAGTTTTGGATTTAGGCAAGGCTATACGAAATATGATGCTAATAGCTTCACCAGTGATGATGGAGCACCAGCACCAGGCGAGGAGGAAACAAGTACAAGCTTTGACGCATCAGAAGAGGACTTTAATCTTACCAATGCATCTATTGGGTCTATTTTTAATTTAAATCCAAATTTGTCGCTATCGGTTAATTTGAGCCACATAGAGAGAGCGCCTGCGATGAATGAGCTCTATATTTATGGTGAGCATCATGCAACAGAGACCATCGAACAAGGTGATAGGAATTTAAAGAAAGAGAAATCTAATGGAATTGATACAATAATCGCATGGCAGGATGGAAAAACTATGTTGTCTTTCAGTCCATTTTACACACGCTTTGATGACTATATTGCTGAACTCAATACTGGTACTGTTCAATATCATGAGCATGAAGGTGAAGAAGAAGCATTACCCGTCTATCAATATCAAAGTGTCCCAGCAGATTTTTATGGGTATGAATTTGAGGGAAGCAGAAAAATAACTACAAATTACACTGCAGATGTTTGGGGTGACTACGTTCGCGGCAAAAATAGAGATGGAGGAGATTTACCATTAATGCCAGCAATGAGAATTGGAACAGGCCATAACTATCAATGGAACAGATTCAATGCAGGGGTAGAAGGCATGTACGTTTTTGAGCAAGATAAGCTTGCTGAAAATGAATATAAGACTGATGATTACATTGATATATCTGCTCATGTAAGTTATGCACTACCTGTAGAAGCTAATATTATTCTTTCTGTAAAGGGTACTAATTTACTTGATAGAACACAAAGAGAGAGTACATCGATCATAAAAGATAAAACTCCATTAGGTGCGCGTGCTGTGATATTTGGTATGACCGGTACCTTTTAGTAAAAAGTAAGCTTTAAAACTCCCCTTTAAAAAGGGGAGTTTTCTTAAATAATATTTCAAGATGAATCTGATATTAAACAATTAAGTCAAGGCGATGTTGCCTTGTTAAAGGGTAAAAGGTGGGTTGGCAGTGAAGGTAAAGGGCTTATTCATCGCTCCCCTCAATTGTCCGATCAAGCATGTCGATTAATTCTTACAATTGACTTTATCGGTGATTAAGTGAGATTATAAAAAAAGATTAATTTTTTAAGTATCTTATGAGTAAATATACCAACACCTTAGTTAACCTATCTTACTTATCAGGTATGGCTATTTTAATCATTGGGTTAGTTGACAGAAAAATGCGCTTTATGGATGTCAGCGATATCCAATGGATTATTCTTTCTCTTGTGTTGGGTATTTTTTTACCAATATTACTAAATGCACTTTTCTTTAAAAAGTTTTCAATTCATTTTTGGAATAAATTTAACTAACTCAAAATTATTTAGTAAGGCGCTCGTTTACATCCGCAGCAAAACCTTCATAAGTTCTTAAAGCGGTAACATCTACTTTTACATGTTGCCCCATCCGTTTCATAATGGGTAGGTCTAGTAAAATCTGATCAAGCATTTCCATGCTTTCAACATTAACAATGGCAATCACACGACGATCGCCAACGGCTTTCCATAGATCAACGACAACACCTGCTTCTTTTGCACCAACGGCTGCTTTTGCCTCTTCAGACCATATGTCAAAGAGATCGTTTTGTGACATTTCTGCTGAATATTCAACACGAAAATCTAAATGAAATAGCATTTTTTTCCTTTATTTAAATAATTTAGTTTTTAATCAATTAATTCATAAAAGCTGCATAAGAAGCTGTATTTTTTTACATCTATCTCTTCAACTGCACCGGCATCTTTTTCACCACCATCAATTTCAACTTCGACGCAGGCACCTACCTTTGCGTTACCATCCTCTTCATCAACTTCTGTTTCACTTGTGACCTGGTAAGACTTACCATCAATGACCCATTCACCCTCAAATGAATTCTCAGGCATGCTTTCTATTTTTCCATAGAACTCTTCATCTGCAAAAGCACTGCTCATAAACCCTAACAAAAATAACAATGATAAAATTTTTCTCATGACGTATCTCCTTATTTTGATTTCAAGATTATACCCGAAATGTTTTAAAGAAAAATTTACGTTTACAAAGCTTTAAAATAAAAAAATTTAGGTGGTAGAATAAAATTTTAATGAAAATAAAAAGACATGATTGAATTCTCTGAAGTTGCAACAGTAATTCAGCTTGCCGTTGCTCCTGCATTTTTGCTCACAGGCATAGGAGCTATTTTGGCTGTTATGTCGACAAGACTTTCAAGAATTGTGGATCGATATAGAATTTTAAATGAGGGTCCTAAAAAACTCAATATGGACCACAAGAGGGAAATAGAGTATTTAATTAAACGCTCTAAGTGGACTCATTGGGCGATTGCATTAACTACTGTATCCGCTCTATTTGTTTGTGTGTTGATTGCTATGATTTTCATTGCCACCGAAGTAAGCTTTAACTTTGACCAGCTGATTACCATCTTATTTATTTTAGCAATGGCTTTTTTAGTTTTTGGTTTATTGAGTTTCTTAAAAGAAGTTGATCTGTCAAAAGGCGTGATTAAATTTTAGGTAGTATAAAATTATTTAAAAAAACGATTTGTTTCAGATTTAAGAATTTTGACTAGTAATAGAATTCCAATTAAGTTGGGAATGACCATCATGCCGTTCATCACATCTGAAAAATTCCAAACAAAGGCCAGGCTCATGGTGGAGCCTACAAATATTAGAAGTGAAAAGATCACTTTATAAAAGTTAACTAACTGAACACCGAACAAATACTCGATAGCCTTCTCTCCATAATAACTCCAACCGATAAGCGTTGAAAAAGCAAAAAGGGCAGAGCAAATAGCAACAATCGTTGCCCCGGTATTACCTAATGTAGCCGCAATACTTCTAGCAGTTAAATCGGCAGCACTTATATCCTCGGTCCATACATCTGTCGTTAAAATAACTAAGGCAGTGAGTGTGCAAACAATGATCGTATCAATAAATGTCCCTGTCATGCTTACCAATGCTTGCCTAACAGGATCGTTCGTTTTAGCCGCTGCTGCAACGATAGGTGCTGATCCAAGTCCTGCCTCATTAGAAAATAGACCACGCGCAACCCCAAAGCGAATAGCAGCAGCAAGTGTCGCTCCTACAAAGCCGCCTGTTGCTGCATGTCCATTAAATGCATGACTAAAGATCAATGAAAAAGCACTTGGTATCTCTTCAAATCTAATTACCAAAACAAGCAAAACAGTCCCGACGTAAAGAAGGATCATGAATGGAACAAAAAATGAGGCAAACCTGCCGATAGACTTTATACCCCCGACGATTACTAATCCAGCAAGTATTGCTAATACGGCACCTGTCCACATGGTAGGAATATCAAAAACATTTAGAAAAATAGAGGCGGTGGCATTTGCTTGAACCATATTGCCTGCACCAAAAGCCGCTAAGAAAGTGCATACGGCGAAAACAGAACCTAACCAAGGTAAGCCAGCACCTTTGGCAATGTAATACATTGGGCCACCCCTCATCCCATTAGGACCTTTTTCACGATACTTAACAGCCAATAGAGCCTCTGAGTATTTTGTTGACATGCCAAAAAGCGCTGTCAGCCACATCCAAAAAATAGCACCAGGCCCTCCTAATGTAATGGCTGTGGCAACACCAACAATATTACCAATTCCTACTGTGGCCGCGAGTGCTGTCATCAATGTAGAAAAATGAGAAATGTCACCATCCTGATCAGACTTACTAAATACAATTTTAAAGGCGAGCGGCAGGGTTCTAAATTGTATTCCTTTTAGTTGAAACGTTAAGAAGATGTGCGTGCCAAATAAAAGGATTAGTAAAGGAGCTCCCCACATCCATCCAGCTAACTGACTTACAAATGATTCTATAGTTTGGAGCATAGTTTTGAATTAAAAAATATATATGAATGTAAAGATAACATAATTAAATTTTCTTTAAATACATCCTGACAAATTTTATTTTCAGCGTCTACCAATCAAGCTTTTAAATTTAAGGAAGATGATATGCGGCTAGATGAAAAAAAATTTCAAACAGGAGAAATACCTGTCTCTTATACACATCTCCGAGCCCACGAGACCAGAGAGGAT
>CAJXQA010000035.1 GCA_913058475.1 uncultured Nitrosomonadales bacterium | reverse complement strand
CGGTTTTATCCCAAGCTAAAAAGTTATCCCAAAAACTCACTTTTGCAGAATGTGGATTTTTCCCGCAGCATCAGTTTTTTTATTTGGATAAAAAAGGCGTGAATAACCAAAGCCAGCTAGCAAGTGATGCTTTGGATTGGGTCGGTGACAAGCAAATACAAAGTTTGGCCACTAAAAAAGCTCAACTTGCATCAAAAGTAAATAATCTAAAAAGTGGCGGTTACGTATTTGTACCTCTGCAAGTTCCATCAGATTCTAATGTTTTGAATCATTCCAATTATACCAACGGCATGCAGGCTTTTATTGACCATGTAGAGTCAATTTATACACATGACCGAATAGTAATAAAACCCCATCCTAAGGACAGATTGGCTGATACCTATACAAGGTCACATGCAAAATTGTCCCTTGATGACACATCAACTCTTATATATGGCGCAACCAAAGTTCATGGTATCAATTCCTCGGTGTTATACGAAGCCGTCATGGCTGAGGTGCCTGTAGTTGTAGAGGGTGAGTGTTTATTGAAAAAACACCTGGGACAAGCAGATAAACTGCTTGCTGCAATGTTGTATCGCCAATTTGATATTAATCAAACTAGTTTTGCGACAAGTAAAATTGAAAAGTTTAGCAATCTTGATTTACAAGGACACTAACAGTGCATCAAGTAAGGTTATTTAAGGAACAAAAACAATACAATTTACAAATAGGTGAAGGGGCAACTGTTCTTGCTATGCCATGGCTAGTGCCAAATATTGAACGGGTTTGTGAATTGAGTATTGATAATGTAATGCAGCATTTAACCTCGATGGAAGCTGATTTAGCCATGTTAAATTGGTTTGACTGCTTGCCTTTGCAAAGTCAAATTAAAGTTGTTGTTCCCAATGCAGACTATTATATGAAAATGTGGCTAGCGGCCGATTGGAGCAAAACTACTTTATTGTCAAAATCGTCTCCAGCCCGTTGTGCCTTTGCTGGGTTATTTGGCGCTCAAGAAGATGGCAATCCAAGAGATGAAAATTACGATTTTGCTAATCCAGGTGTTTTAAAATCTGCCTATAACGCTAAACGGCTTGAGGTGTTACTTGAACGGGCTGGGTTTTGTCATATCACACTGCTCCCGTCTGACGATAATATGTTGATTATCATGGCCAAAAAGACCATGTTACGTGGAGAACGGCAGATAGCAAAAAACGTTTCTGATGTTCGGTTGGATCATCTCAATCGCTACAAGTTTGCTAGTCAATATCTACAAAATTTTAAGCCTTCGAAGATATTAGACTGCGCTTGTGGAATTGGTTATGGCTCTAACATATTGGCCAATGAACTTAATGCTTTTGTGCTTGGTGTGGATATAGACTCAGGTGCGATTGAACATGCAAACATGTATTACAAGTCAGATAGCAACCTTTACACTTTAGCCGACGCGAAAGTGCATGAGTTTGGTAATGCTGAGTTTGAGGCTGTTGTTTCTTTTGAAACCATAGAGCATATCGATTTTGACCAAAAGTTAATCAATAAGTTTTACCAGGCACTTAAGCGCGGCGGAAGGTTCATATGCTCTACTCCTAATCAAGAGATTTTGCCTTTTGATAAAAGTAAATTTCCGTTTCATATCAAGCATTATACTAATAGCGAAATTATCGCACTACTTAAAAATGCAGGTTTCAAAGATATAGAAGTATATGCTCAGCACGGTTATGAGGATGGTGAGGTAACGCTAGGTTCAGGTGGCCATTTTACAATACTTGTTGGGGTTAAGGTTTAGTAAAGTTAATTTTTCTAAGGGAACAAACATTGTCAATTATAACTAGCCAAAAAAAAATATACGTTGGATGTGGAGAAGATAGACGTGAAGGTTTTACGCACTGCGACATTCGAAACCTTCCAGGAGTGGACATCGTATGTATGGCTTGGGAACTGTCAAATCATGTGCAAAATGTTGAAGAGATATACTCTAGGCATATGCTTGAACACCTTACGAGCTCGGAGGTTGGCGTTACTTTGGGTGATTGGTTCAAAAGCTTAACGGTTAACGGAAAGGTTTATATAGTAGTGCCTAATTTAGACTTTCATGTTAAACAATGGTTAAACGCCCAATGGAATGAAAGCAGTGTGAAAGATGATAGATCGAATGCTGTATATGGTTTGGCCGGTATTTACGGTTGGCAGCGCGAGTGTGATCCGCGTGTCGAAGATTATCGCCCTAGTTATTGGGATGTACATAAGACAGGATTCAATCAAAAGCGTATGCAGTTCTTGCTGAAAAATGCAGGGTTCAGCAATATTAATATTGAAATTAAAAACGATGTTCATCTTGTGGCTGTAGCTGAAAGGTTAGCTTGAACAAATATTAGATGAGTATGAAATTGTAACATTTCGAAGGTTGATTAATTTGCCAAAAGTGTCAGTAGTAGTGCCTGTTTTTAATGCGCAAAGTAGCATTGAAAAATGCGCAGACTCGATATTCAATCAGACTTTTACTGACTTTGAAGTTGTATTTGTGAATGATGGTTCAACAGATAAGTCTGCTGATGTTCTAGCAAGGCTTAAACTAATAGATGAGCGAGTCAAAGTTTTCCATCAGGAAAATAAAGGTACGGGAGAGGCGAGAAATACAGGTACTCAAAAAGCAGAAGGCGAGTTTATTTGTTTTCTAGACAGTGATGATACGTTTGAATCTCAAATGTTAACTCAGCTGTTGTCTGAAGCTTCAGAAAACGTAGACATAGTTGCGTGTGACTTTAATGAAGTGTCAGAAAATGGAAATATTCAATCACATAAGTACAACGGTCCCTATGATTTTGAAGGGTATTTTAGAGCAATACTTTCGTTTAAAACGGCATCTGCGGTTTGGGCTAAATTGTATCGTAGAAAGTTATTCGACAACCCAGCCTGCCTTTTCCCGCTAAAGCTTAGAAATAATGAAGATAATGCGACGCTTTTTAAACTTCTTTATTACGGGCGTAATATCCGATTCATACCACAGGCCTTATATAATTGGAATCGAGGGAAAGATTCTAAAAGTAGAAATATCAATGAGTTACGCTTGACAGAAACTATTGATGTATTGGGTTTGCGAAAAACGTTTTTAAAAGAGAACGGAATTTTTGATGATTATTTACAAGAATTTTACTCGGGTGTTCTTTTTACACTAGCGCTCAGACAATCGCATATCGTCAGGTTTGTCCAATCCGGCAAGCAAGAGCTATTTATGCGATCAATGCATGCTAAAGTATTACAAGGCAAATTGATTGATAAATCTGATTTAACTCAATTTCGTTCAACTGATCCCATTGACTATTGGCGTTTTGTTTTTTTGTCTTTAGACAATAACACAGCGTTTTTAGAGAAAAGTTACCAAGCATATTTTGATCCTTTTGATTGGCATTCCGCGCTTAAATGTATTCATCCGAATGTCATGCCAGAAATGTATTCATTGTATTTTCATCTTCAGGCTTATATTAAGCATCCTATTTATGTCTATGGTAAAGGCGAATCGTGGATTGAATTACAAAAATTACTACCCGCCACCGCAAATATTTTAGGTTACATAGATAAATCTTTTGACGGCGAAAATAAAGAACTTTGTTATAATTTGGATTCGGCATTAAAACGAGTAGCAGTGAACTCAGTGTTTGCTATAGCGAGTGTAAATCAAGCAAAAGATATCGTTTCAGATATAAAAAATCATTCCCTCTACGATACCAAGCGGCCCATCATTGTTACGTTTGCCGGTGTTTTTTAAGTATCATTGCTATCAGTAAATAAAGTTAGTACAAGATATTTAAATAAGAGCTTGATAATTTAGGTCAAGAGTTAGGTGGATTAGTCGATATCTTATTTGCGGCTATCTGAGTTCAATATGACATTATCTCCAATAACTAGACGGCTAATATCCTTTGGTAGGTAAAACTACAATTCTCTGAATTATTAAATATAAAAATGAGTAGATAAGCTGAGTTTTATGACATTCCTCACTGTTGCAATTTGTACTTATAATCGGAAATGGTTTTTGCAGCAATGTCTGTCTGAGCTGTTACCTCAAATCTCATATTCTCAGGATGTTAGAATATTAATTATTGATAATAACTCTACTGATGAAACTGCAGAACTAATAAAAGCTCTTCAATTCAAACACTCATATTTGGATTATGTTTTTTGCCCAGAGCAAGGATTGAGTTACGCGCGTAACTGCGCTTTAGAGCAATGTAATTCAGTTTGGTTAAGCTTTCTTGATGATGACGCTTACCCAAATGATGATTGGTTGGAGCAAAATCTAGAGCTTATAAAGAGCGCGAAATACGACGCGTTTGGAGGCGTTTATTTACCTTGGTTTAAAGATGGTAAAAGTTCTTGGTTTAAAGAATGTTATGAGACAAACTTTTTTAGAATGCCAAAAGAAGAAACACGACTTGCACCTGGAGATCCATACTTTTCAGGGGGGAATTGTAGCTTTAAAGTGTATCCCATTCGAGCTTCAGGTGGTTTTCCGCTTACATTAGGAATGAATGGTAAGGTAATGGGATATGGTGAGGAAGTAGCTGCTCAGCGTTCAATGGCGATAAATGGTTATGTTTTAGGCTATAGTAGTCACTTAGTAATACATCACTATGTACCCTTAAGTAAACAGAGTATTAGATGGGCTTGGAGGCGAGAATATTATAAAGGTAGAGATTTCTGGAGCATTTATTCGAAGCCGCCGATATTAAAAAATATTATTTTCTATACTAAGCTTCGGTTTAAGGAGTCATTTGATTTAAGCCGGAATGTGATATCACAGTGTTTTTCAATTCGTCACCCTGAGTCTATTAAAAACGTATGTTATGAGATGTCTGTTTGGGCTGGGTTAATAGGTCTTATTACTGGTGCATTGAAGATAAAAATACTCTCTTTAAAGCGTTTCATAACTATTAGTTGACCGTTTATTTATCTTAGATTTGACTGACCGCTATTATTGTCAATTGTATTTAGTGAGACATACGCAAAATGTTCCCGAAGGAGGGAGTTAGGACTACAGGTTGCAAATTTTATTTCAGCTGGAATAAACACTTCTTTATCAACAATAGCTAGATACTCAAGTACTGTTAATGCCGTGTTTTTGGTGGCGCTTTGCTTGTCAGCAGTTGCATGTTTTGCTAATGGGTTGATGTCAAAATTTGACATATTGTAATCATCTAGCGTTGCTGCTTTAATCTCCTTTATTGACTTTTGTTCCGTATCCATAACGTCCCAAAAATATTTATTATTGTTTAAATCTACTCCAAGAAGCATGATGTTTTTGTATCCCGCTTGATAGGCGAAATGAACAGTACAATCCAAATTCGAAGAATGATGCATTAATTTTCCAGATTCTCCATACCAACGGGCTACAATTTTTTTGATTAAAGTAGGGCATGTGCTTTTGGGAATAGAAGGTGAATACAAATACAAGTTGCCATTCTCATCACATAATTTTCCCGATTTTCTGCGCATTACATGGCGTATTTGCATAAATACCTGTTCTTTATTTCTGGTTTGCTCTGCTAATAAATGTTTGTTAATACATGCCAATGACTTCGGTGATTGACCCAGCTCGATCATGTGAAAGGTTGGTCGAAAACTATGAGCATAAAAGTAGTTCACTCCTATACTGTCATGTTGATTGACTATTGCCCAATCACTTTCACTTAAGTCATTGATGCTGGCGCCACAACCAAGAATAAAAATTGTATCACTACTACGTTTTACGTTTTTTAAGTCAAACTTTTTACCTGGATAAAACGGCACTTCTTGATAAAATTTCTGGGCTAAGTATTTGTCCCAGTAATAGTCAACAAGTTCTTTTTTTTGTTGGTCGTTGAGACGCCAAATATAGCCTAAGGATCGAGAGAAAAGACGCTTGATTTTATAAAGGGCAGGGGCATAGTAGCGATAGGCTTTTGTTTTAAAATGTAGGTCAGTCATGTATTACTTTTCGATTGCTTGCGCAGCATAAATGATTTTATCAATGACTTCGCTTAACAGTGTTTCATTTTGCGACGCTGGCATGCAAATAATGCCGTTTGTAGGCCACAATACATTTTGTTGTAACATCAATGCTCTGAACTTATTTTGTTTTTCTGCTGATATTTCAAAACCATCACGTTGTTGACGGTTTTTAATTTTTTGGTCAGTAAAATAAATTCTATTTATTGAACCGCTACCATCAGCATGAAAATCTATATTGTTGTTTTGGAAGGCTTGGTTTAGTTCGTTTAAAAAGAAACATGTAAGGCCTTTAATTTTTGCATAAGTTTGTGGGGTTAATTGCTCAAGGGTGGCCAAACCTGCTGCAGCAGATATTGGGTTGGCTGAAAACGTGCCGCCGGTTAGTATTTGTTTGTTTTTATCTGCAAATGTCTCGGCAAAAACCTGCTCTGTAAAGGCAACTAATCCTAACGGCAGCCCTCCGCCCAGTACTTTTCCATAAGTGACTATATCTGGTTTTAAGTTCATTAAGGAAGCCGCGCCACCGGGATCTACTCTAAACCCAGTGATAATTTCATCAAAGATAACTAATATGCCCAAGTTTTGACAATATTCTGTTAGTTTGGATAAAAACGGATAGATATCCGGTTGAGGGTTAGATCCTTGAAGTGGCTCAATGATAATAGCCGCTAGATGTTTTGCATTTTTATCAATGATTTGCCAAACGGAATCGTCATTGTAAGGAAGCAATAAGGAATATTCCAATGCAACCTTGGGGATGCCGTTGTCTGCTCTGACTGTTGACTGTCCAAACCTTCCGCCATCATCTAATAGCGTCCATTCGTTCATACCATGCCAGCCACCTTGAAAAGAGGCTATATGAGTTTTGCCTGTAGCCGCTCTGGCGAGTCTAACGGCCCGTTGTGTGGCTTCACTACCTGTATTGCAATAAATTTGGTTGGTTAGTTCACAGGGAATGAGCTGTGCAACTTTATTGCTGAGTGCCTGCACACTGGGGTTGTTCTGTAAAAACAACGAGCTTTTTTCGCTTTGCTGTTTGATCTTTTCGACCACAACTCTATCTGAGTGTCCCAATATTAACGAGCCTGCGCCCATTACCAAATCAATAAAAGGCTGGTCGTTTTGGTCAAATAAAAAGTTGCCCTGTGCACGAATGAATTGCTTAGCCTGATTATCATAACCAGGGTTAATAATGCGATAAGTTTTGTTCATCAATTATTCTGGCTTCTGTGCAATAACAAGCATATTTCCGGCGTTATTTGTTTGTGAGATCAATTGAATAAATCCATCTTTAAAGTCTGTTTCCTTGAATTTTTCTTTAAGGTAAACACCTAAGTTAGCATCATATTTAGAGGTTGATTGAATCAATTTTTCAATGTAACTAACATCCAATGAGCCATTGGGAGTAAGAATTTTAAGTAGCTCAAAGCCATGTTTATCTAGAAGTATTTTAATGCTTTTGGAATTAAATAAATTGATGTGACCAGGTGGCAGTAGTTGAACATGATCTTTACCGGCTATTTCCCATTCAAAGCTAGTGGTGTTGGGAGTAGAGAAAAACCAATATCCGCCTGATTTTAACAAGCTATATACTTTAGTGCAAAAAGCATCTATTTGATCTATGTGCTCTATAGTATCCCACAAAGAAATACCTTCGTACTGCATAGTATCGGGTAGATTTTGCAACCAATCATTATATAAAGTTACCTGCGGAAATCTTTTGCTCAATCTTTCACAGGCATCCTTGCTAGGCTCACAACAACTGACATTGAGCTTAGTTTCAGTGCGGTTTAATGCTTCGATAAAAATACCAATCGCACTGCCTATATCTAATAAATTCCCAGATTTAAGATGCTGATGAATAATCTGAATTCGATAATCAAAAATAGGGATGCGATTTTCAAATGAGTCAGCAAAAAATTGATTCTCAAACTCGCCCATTTCGCCGTTGTAATAACAATTTAGCTGCTCATGATTTGGCATAGGGTTGCAAAAAATTTGCTGGCATTGGCGGCACTTATCCAACTTAAATCCAAATTTTTCCACATAGAAAAAGATATCGTCAGAAAGGCAAATAGGGCAGGTGCTGGATTGACAATTTGTATTGGTAATATCATGGCAAGCCAAAGCAGATAATTGCATCATCTCCATAAGCTTTTTTTGCTTGGTTTGAGTGTGTATTTTATCAAACGTAATTTTGTTCATTGGGTTGCTCACTTACTGATAATTGGCCGCCAAACCTTGGCGTGCTCATGACCATGTAAGGTGCCATCAGTATTACATCCGCTGCAAGGCGCACATGCTCTAGAGCCATTTAGCAACTTTCGTCTATATTGGTTGTAGTAGGGGGACTTCCAGATTTTAAGTAGAGATTGGTTGGTTAAGTTACCGAACTTTACTTTGTGATTCCAGTCTTGCATGCATAGTAATACGTCGCCATTCCAATCTAAAGTTAAAGAATAAGCAGTATAGTAACAAGGGTGTTTAACATCAATTGGCGCTTGGTCTCCAACATTTATCATGCCTGCTCTGTTGGTTAGTTTGAGACCAAAGCTATCTTCTTCATTGTGCCAACGGTCGCGCAAGATGAAGCGAGATTTTTCAATGTTACAGGCTGCAAATTTCTTATTAAACTCTTCAACTTGATGTTCGCCATCATACATACTGACAACAAAATAATCTAAACCGGCCTCCGACAATTCGGTAATTTTTCTTTCATTAAGAAAGTCTCCATTGGTAACCATTTCAAGTCTGCAGACGTCTTTAAAAATAGCTACCAACTTGGTAAATTTGGGGTGCAACATAGGCTCGCCAAATCCAGAAAACACCACCACACCTTTATACTCCAACGATCTTAATTCGTCTGCAATCTTTTGGGCTAAATTCAAATCCATATGCAGATGTTGGTTGGGATATTGTTGTTCGTCAACCCGAGGACAAAAAACGCATTTACGATTACACAACTCTGTTGGATTGATATCTATCCAGCTAAAAAGAGGTGTATCTTCTATTATTTGCACGTCATCGATGTAAACCGATTTACGTCTCAAATTTGTTTTTGTTGCTTCGTTTAACATTTTTTACCTTTTTATGCGTTTCCCAATTTACATGGGGGGGCTATCTATTGTTGAGAATAAATAGCCCGTCTAAATTTCTGAATCCCTCATCATTGTATTCACAGTGCAGCATTTTGGTTGGATGCTTGGGATCGTTAAAGTAGTTAAATGCGCCACCAAAACCGTCAATGAATTCAACCCCAAATTTTTGCTCGCGAGCGAATGCATTGGCAATCACTAACACTCCATTGTCAGTCAATAACTGGCTACAGTTTTTCATGACTTGATCCAAATGCGGTAGGATATACCAAAGTAATTGGTTGAGAACGACTACATCATATTTTTTTACATGAGTTAGTGTTGCTGTGATATCGCATACTTCAAAAGTGAACTCTGAAAACTGTTCTTTCGCTTTAGTAATAGCAGCCTTGGAAATATCCCATCCAGTATAACTACTTGTATAGATTGAGTTAAAATGATTGCAAGCATACCCAAGTCCACAGCCAATCTCTAAAACTTGAGATGCCTTTTTTGCTTCGATATATTTTGCTATACGACTTCGTGAACTGAGATAGTAGTCTGCCGACTCACCAGTAGCAGATTGATCCCAAGGGTCTTGTTCATTTTTGTAATACGCTTCAAAATTGCCCTTAAAGCTCAGGTTTCCTTGAGTATCAGTCGTAAATACATAGTCCTTAGATAGTGGGCTTCCAGTCTTGTTTTTGACGTTCAAAATGTATTTCCCCTTGTATTCTTTATAAGTTATCGACAAGGTGTGTAAAAACCTAAATTAGTATAATTTTAGAATAAAATATACTGTTTTTATTGTGAGGTAATTTCAATTTTCCAGTTTTAACGACAAATTATTAAAGTTAAAAATTTTATAGAAACTCAGTAATCTGGAGCAAACCCCTATTACCTTAGTTAAGTTAGTATTAAATTCACATTTATAAATCTCTACTTTAGCTTAGATTACTGTAAAAATTCTATCTTTATTCACACCCAATTCAACTAAGTTTCTCTTTGCAGATTTGCAGTGTTTTAATGTCGTGATTAAAAAGATTTCATCTCCTGTATCTTCAACATGCTGCAATGTAATTATTTTTTTTATGAAATTTCTGTGAGAAAAGTTTTCATGATTAGGCGAAATATCTATAATGGCAACTATATTAAGCTTGTTGATGAATTCATATCGATCGATAAAACCTTTTGTTTCTGTGCCTGCGGAGTAAATATAAATTCGCCTTTTTTCTATAAACTGAATTATGTCTAATAGGGCGAAAATTTCTTTGAAGTTCTTATGTTTTACGTGCTTAACTTTGCTCGTGCTTGTTTTTCTAATGTCAAATATATACAGTTCAAAAAAATTAAATTCTGGAGATATTACTTGTGAATATAAGTTTATCTTTGTTATTTTAAGCTTAGATTCTATTGAAATTATGCCGAGACAATTTGCGCTTGCTTCGGTGATAAATACTCCATCTTTATATATGGTACTATCAAAGTTTATTGCTAAATGTTTTGAATATATTGTATGTCGCGTTGGAGCAACGTTAGTTATGATCTGAATATTTTCTTGAAAAACTTCGTAGCCAAGTGTCTTTATGTCTTCAACAAGGTTACAAATTGGGAAAAGTAATGATAGAGGAAGCTCGTTTTTCTGTTTGTTTTTTTTTGCGTTTGATTTTGATAAAGCCAACGCGGATTGTGTGCCGTGAGATACTACGTTAGCTAATGAGGCAAGCATTTCACGTTCAAATTTTACTTTTAAAAAGGAACAGATGCTTTTAATACAATACTCAGGTTTTAAAATGAAATCTTCATATTTCACAATCAGTACATTATCCGTATAGTGCTTAACTGTTTCGATGATGTTTCTTAAGTCATTTGCTGCAGAGGGGTATCCGATCCCCGTTCTATACAATGAATGTAAAAGTGAGCGAGGATCACGTATGAGAATTATGCTCGGTAATTGAGGATATGTTTTGTAAAGAGGTGCAATATTATTTAAATTGGTTTGCCCGATGTATTGCAAACCACATTTTTTATCTTGTTTGTCGATTATCAAAGATGAGTTTAGAGCCTTTAGCGCATCCCACCATTTCGAATCATCAGGTATCTTGTTAACGTTTATATCGTCTACTTCTGCAAATCGGTGGTATTGAAGACCTGGTTCGCTCATACCGCGCATCCAATGGCATTCGTCTGAAAGGTATAATTCACTATGACTATTAATCATATTTTGAAACATTGTTGTGCCACAACGGCCCAGGCTCAGTAGAGCAAACTCATTTAATTTATAATTCATGTTTAATCGCTTGAAATTTCTTCGTCGAAATATACTCTCGAAAGAATTCATACTTGTAGTCAAAATTAAATATTAACGAGCCTCGCTCACCGTTATTACTGATATTCGCATCGATGTACTGATTGTTGTCGTAGAATGCACAATAGCCGTTAAAATCAACCACTATCTCGCTGCTCGGGTTCCCGAAAGTACTAACTAAGGGTAATTCACACCCTTCTTCTACATAGTACTTGAGCTTAATCTTTCTAGCTTTGTGTTCGCATAAACATGCTTTTATCGCAAGTTTAGCCGAGTAATAAGCTGAATTAATGTAGGGATGTTGTGAGCCATCCCAAGGCAGTGAGACTATTTGAGCTAAACTGCTAGTTGAACTCTTTTGGCCGCCTGTTTTAGTATAAATATGTAAATACTGCTCTTTAGTTTTTGGTTTGATATAGATGATTGCAAAGTCTTCATCGTCAATGTCTTCGATGCCTTTAAGCTCATTGCCAGTTTGCACATCAATAAAATGTACTTCTATCCATGAATAGTGAGTTGTCATTGCACGCATTGCAGACTGTCTGAAATCATGACAGTCCGTCATGATGTACATTTTTTTATTTTCTGAAAACGCTCGAAATAGTTTGACCTCTCTGACTTCATTTTTGTAATGAGAGTTATCGAACATCTTAACCTTCAGTGACAAAGCTAATCTGATTTTTCTCAGCGTTGCTGAAAAAAAACGTAGTATTTCGAATAAATTTTGGTTTGAAAACGAAAGTTTTGTAAACACTGCATTCGCATAATTCACAGTCCCATACATGTAATAAAACAGCAGTGAGCGGCCTGACTGATATGAGTCAAACAACAACTCCTTCTGGGTATTAATTAAGTTACTAATATCTTCAGGTGCCGAAATTTCCTGTTCGACTAAGTTCTGCAACTGCTGCATTTCTTCAAGCAGTAAATCATGTGAAAACTGCTTTTCGTATTTTT
>CAJXQA010000034.1 GCA_913058475.1 uncultured Nitrosomonadales bacterium | reverse complement strand
CCTCTCTGGTCTCGTGGGCTCGGAGATGTGTATAAGAGACAGAGATGATACTGATGTGACATACAGAAAGAATGTGAGATATCAATGTAAAAAATTATCCGGTGCAAGCGCTTCAGATTTATTTCAATGCCAAAAAACCGTTGCGAAGTGTATTGCAAGCCCCTGTATTGGAGCATTTTCTTTTGGCAGTAACGTCATTGATGTTGCCACAGATTTAAAAGAAGAGACCGAAATTACTCGTGTGAAGGAATTTTCTATTACGAGGGATAATTTTAAAGATCTACCAGAGACTGTTTATGATGGCTTTCCCCAGGTCTTAAGAATCAAGTTAATCCTATTCGGTGAAGATAAATCCAAAGGCGTTGATGGGATCGAAAAGATATATCACTTTTCCATAAGGGCTAGAAACATATCTATGATCAGAAGCTATGAAGACTGATCATAAGAACAATAATCAGGATGGGATGGCGCTGGTAATTACACTCATATTGCTTTTAACTTTAACCATTCTCGCTTCATCTATATTTATGACTGTTAATAGATACGCTGAAACGATTGATAATATATCCTCTCGACCACAGGCGATGGAAGCAGCTAATTCCTGTATTGATCAAGCGCTTGATTGGTTAGATACTTCAGATGGGGCAAGTTGGTTGAATGGTGACACCCCCATTGACTTGGCCGCTGAAGGAAATCCATTAAATAAAAAAACAGTCTTAGAGGATACGACGATGGAGGGAGTTACAAGGGGAGATATGTTTTCAAGGGTGCTTGAAAAATCCTCTTGCACAAAGGTCATTTTAACGAAGGTATCTTCAGAGTCTGCTAGGGGTGAGCGGGATGGTGGTGAAATTGGATCCGAAACTTCTTATGGTTCCTCGGTCTTGAAGTACGCCTTAAAAATTGAAGCACGTGGTGTATTTAACGTTCCTTTAAATTCATCTGGAACCGCTATCAAGTTTGATAATTGGAATAGCACCTCGAATATTGTCGATGTCGAAGTTCATGTAGGGTATACCTCATTTTAGTTGTAGATAAATTCACTAAAGTCAACTAAACTTTATTCATGCAAATTAAAAAATACCTTACCTTTATGATGTTTTTATTAACCCCCATTGGGGTTATAGGTTTCGAAGAATCAGCGATAATTTATAATTCGACCACGGTGGAAGAACAACAGATTGCGTTGGGTATTCGTAAAGAAGGTCAAATGGGCTCACGGTCTGGAAACATTGCTGAGAACGCTTCCGATACAGGTATTGCTTATAAGTTTGATGGATCTTATTCACAAGGTTATAAATCAGGTTGGCAAGATGCAACAACACCGGGTTGTTTGTGTGAGGGTTGGGGGGCAGGATTTGTTGACAGGGTGGGAAGGCAGAGTCATGGAAGAGCTAATGAATCTAAGGGGGGTGTACAAAATATAGAGGTCAAAAGCTTTGTTTCTGATGAAACCAGCATTACATCAACGGTATGGATAAAGGACAGTTTAGACCAGACTGTGCTTGAAGTAACTCATCGTTTTGGACCGGCCGCTAAGGTCCCGGGCGCACTGTTTCAAGCTTTGGTGACTATGACCAACATATCTGGAGACAGTCTCCAGGATGTTAGATATAACAGAACAATGGATTGGGATGTACCACCAACAGAGTTTAATGAATATGTGACTATTAAAGGTGCTGCAGCTTCTGCAGCATCGCCTAATACGCCGAAGATTCTCTACTCTGGTGATAATGGGTTTATGACACCAGATCCATTTAGCTCTAGTGGGTCTTATGGGTCCTACCGTAACCAGGATGTTGATAGAGGTGGTCCAACAGATCATGGCTTTACTGCTACCTTTAAACTAGGAGAGTTACTTTGCGGCGAAGCGCACACATTTATGATTTATTATGGCGCAGCGGCAGATAGACCTACTATGGAAGCTGCTTTTGTCACCGAGGATGTACCTTTATACTCGATAGGTGAATCAGCTAATCGAGATAGATATGGGCGTAGAGTAGATCCTAGTGACGTATCTTATGGCTTTGGTTTTAAAGGTTTGAGCGGTTCTGCCATTGCTCCATCACTGCCCACCAAAACAGCAATTTTACCTGGTGGTATTGAAACGGATGAGGATATTGTTCAAACATATGCCTCTTCAGTCCTTTATGGCAAGTCTTTATACCAGGCCATCTTTAAATTTAGAAAAGATAAGCAATGGGAAGGCGATATATTAAAATATTCACTGGACGACGACGGATCTATATCTACAAGCCCACCTGGGAGCGCTAATTTTAAGCTTCAAAAAGCACTTCTGCAGGCCCGCTTGGAAAGTGATACTCCTTATGAGGATGGAGGTAGATCTATATGGACGGTGGGGAATGACCCCGATTGTGGCGGTCTTTTAACTAAGCCATCAAACAATAATAACTTTATAAAAGTTAACACTGATCAATTAGAACAATTTTTATTTAATTGTGAAGAACAGCCTGGCGACAACGCCATGATGCTAGTTCGATTTGTCAGAGGCGCAGATATTCATAATGAAGACTCTTTGGGAGGAGAGGGATGGCAACGACCCAGAATAGGTTTACTTGGCGATACATTTCACTCAGAAATGGTATTTGTTGGACCACCCCGAGCAGGTTATAGCTCAGATGTTACCGGTTTTGGTAAATCTGAATCTTATTTTAGATATGTGAATGGGTATGGTCTTTTTTCTGAGGCAAATCAATCTAGAAGGCCACAATTATATGTCGGTGCTAATGATGGCATGCTCCATGCATTTGATGAAGATTTGAATGAACGATGGGCTTTTGTGCCTCCATCAGTCACCTCAAAATTAAGAGATATGTTGGGTGAGGTATCATCTACTAGAGGTAGGGGAAAATCTAATAGCGTATTTAATGTTGATGGACCAATTGCGGTCAAAGATATTTATATTCACGCCACAAAGGAGTGGAAAACAGTGCTTGTTGGTGGGCTGGGTTATGGCGGCAAAAGTTACTATGTATTAGATATTACAGATCCAGATGACCCGCAACATATGTTTACAATTTCTAATAATGATACCAATAAAACAGTCAATTATTGGGCAGCAGATGGCACAAAATCAAGCTATCCTTACCTGTCTGCCCCTGAACATATTGATTATCAAAAGTTAGGTGATACTTGGTCAAGGCCTTCTATTATGTTACTTCCTTATCAGTCAACTGATGGAAAAATAAAACAAAGGTGGACGATGGTCTTTGGTGGTGGGTATGGAGGTGGGGCTTCGAGTGGTTTTGGACCTTATGTGTTTGTTCTTGACTTTGAGCCGGATACAACACTTTCGCCTAACACCTCGGGAGGTCAAATTATTTCAGCAATTCCTATCCCATCAGACCCATCAAGCGATATACCTAATGGAGCCACAGCACATATGAGTGTCGTAACATCAGATGGCACGGCATTGGCTAATTATTACGGGGGCATTGCCTACTTTACAGATCTTCAAGGACAACTCTGGAAATACAATTTGAGTAAAGCTACTCTTGATGAAGATAATGATAATTTGTTTGAACTGAATTTAGCCTATCGTGCAGAAGGCACGCTTGCAAATGATCGATTTGGTTATAACCAAGTGGCGACAACTATTGTTCAGGATGACAGTGGGGCAAGTAGTTTAATTAATTATTTTGGGA
This sequence comes from uncultured Nitrosomonadales bacterium, assembly GCA_913058475.1. Classification (GTDB taxonomy): domain Bacteria; phylum Pseudomonadota; class Gammaproteobacteria; order Burkholderiales; family Methylophilaceae; genus BACL14. The sequence continues at coordinate 9,330 of CAJXQA010000034.1, read as the reverse complement.
CGGGTGATCAATCTCGAATCCAACGCAGAGATTCCACAATCAACAATCGAATATTCGGTATCAGAGATATAGATTTTCCAAATAATGGCCTAACTCTCACGGGCACTGCAAAAAATGCAGCAACCAGCCAGAATATTGATGATCCCGACTGTGTCACCGATATCACGCAGAATTGGCACAGCAATACTTATGCAAAAAGTACACTCAGCCCTAGCCCAGGCGCAGCAACTAATGACTGGACTAAGGTGATTGGACGTGCAGGTTTGTATAATAAAAGTATCTTTTTTTCAATTTACAGACCTGAAGATCTTGCCTGTCCCCTTACAGGGACTAGTCAAATAATTGAGATAAGCGATGGCTGTGGAGGTGTTTCACAATATAATGTAGGAGAAGGTTTGATCACAGCACCCGTTATAGATAATCGAGGAAATATATATGTTGGGGTGAGTAATTTGGCTGACGGAACTAAGATAGGTGGGGATGGTAGAGATAATATAACGAGAATAGGTGATGTCGAAGAAAGTTTAGAAGGTTCCGATTGGAAGGCATGGCAGGAAATCACTTACTAAGATGAATTTAATTATTGATGATATTTGAATGTTTAGAAATTTATTAAGAAGAAACAAAGATACCGAACCTGTTCAACAACCCATTGTTGGCATCGATATCTCTCATTCTTTTGTGCGTGTTGTTCAGCTTGAAAAAAAGAGAAAAGGTTGGTCATTACTTAAAGCAAGCTCAAAGGTACTTGCTAAGTCATATGAGAATGAAGACAAAAGAAATGAAGCAATCATTACCCAATTAAAGAATATAAAGTTAGAACAAAAAATAAAGTTTGATGAAGCGGCTATCTCTCTTCCTGTAAATTCTGCAATTGTTCAAGTGGTACAAATACCATATCTTGAGGATAATGAATTGAATGAGGCAGCAGAGAATGGCTCTCTTTGGGATACAGCAATTAATTTATCTGGAGAAATTTCTGAGTATTCAATTTTTTGGCAAACAATAAAAAAAGATAAAGAAAAAAATACACTTTCACTTTTATTTGTCGCCTCACGCATTGAAGAAATCGAAAAAAATTGTGACTTGGTGAGGAAGGCAGGATTTGATCCTATTGTAGTAGATGTTCGATGTTTTGCGCTACGAAATATACTTAAAACGATGCCAGAAGTTGCCGATATTTCAACTAAAGTGTTCGTAGAAATTAGTGGGCAAGAAAATTATGCCGTTTGTATGCAAGATGGTTTACCTTTTATATACGATATTTATGTGACAGAAGATGATGCTAATTTGCTTGTTGAAGATGGTGATAAAGTACCCGATGAAGTATTTCAAAGAGTCGCTGCACAAATGAGGACTGCAATGAACTCGTGTTTAAAGCAATCTGGCATTCCTAGTTTAGAAAATATTCAGCTATCTAGTTCGTTACCCTTTGTAAAAACAATATTCAAGCAACTTAAGTCAGAATTAGCTGAATATAAGGTTGAATTGATGGACCCTTTCGCACATCTTAATGTAGCTAGCGCCTTAAAGGATTCACTACAGTCTGAAAAAAACAATTCTTCGTTTGCTGTGGCATTAGGCCTAGCAACAAGGCAACTTGATATTTTTGGTTATTTTAAGTTTGTTACAGCGGTAAGCAATATTAATTTATTACCAAATAAAAAAGAAAGAGAGAAGAAGGAGAAGAAAAAGATAGAAACGAATGGATTGTTGAAGAAGTTAATGGTTATATCGTCATTATTGCTATGGCCATCTTTTGCATTATATATTTTCATGGCAACTTCAATGTATAGCGCTAATGACACAATTGATATGGAAAACAAAGCAGTGGTTGCTGAGCAAAAATTGTCTAAAAAAACAAATCAGCTAGCTGAATTAAAAAAATGGACACAAACCTCAGGACTAATCAACTCACGACTATTGGATTTAAGTTACACGGCAAGCTTTCCTAGTGTTATATACGTCACTGAAATTATTCATCAAAGAAATAAACCTTCATTGCTTGTTTTTAGAGCCAAAGATCCAGCGGTATCAGGACTAGTGATTAAGGCGCTCAGTAGCGAATTTAAAAATGTGACGCTTAAAGAAATTAAGTCACCTTCAAGCAATAAAGATTTAAATACAATATCTATCAATTTCTTTATAAGATGAATATGTTATTTAAAGTATATTTGATATGTATAATTAATTGATCAAAATTAATCCAATGATAAAAATGATATAAGTTTATGGCAGAAGAAAAAAACCTATCGCAGCTTGACGTAAAAGATATCTTTAGCAAGGTAAATTTTAGGTCTATTTTAAGTAATAAATCATATGTTTATGTAGCCGCTTCATTTTTTCTTTTTTTTATATTGTCCTACTTGATATACGGGCTTTACGTGAATCAAGATGCATATGAATCACAAAAGCAACGATTTAACATTGCTTCAAACAAAGCAAACAATACACAAAAAGAAATTGAAAGTTTAAACAGTAAAAACAAAACATACATTAAGCAGCTCTCAAAAGCCTCAAAAACTAAATCAGAGCTATCCTCAAAAATCACAAAATTGATTGGTAATTATGGGCTAGAAATAAAGAATATGAATTTAAAAACAAACCAAGGTGGTGTTTCATCCAATCCTAAAATGACCTTTGAAGTTAAGGGAAAGTTCTTAAATATCATTCGCTTTAATAGTGAATTAAATAATCTTTTGGCAGCTACTCAAATTAATGAAGTAAAAGTCTCAAAAGTAAGACAATCAAACTTATTACTATTAAAAGTGGAGATAAATTTTTCACCACCCCCAGTCAATCCGCTATCATCAAACTTTAAATTAGAAACCATTTTTAAAAATAAAACTTTTTTAAGCGACAGCTATACCTGGTCAGACATTCCAAGGGTTAACCATAGTAGAGATAATTTTAAAAAAGTTGGTTTTGTTGATGCTGAAACAGACCCATCTTCTGACTTACGAGACCCATTTGCTGAGCCAAATAATACACCTAAGGCGTTAAAGAAAGGTAGCGATAATTATGATGAAATTGATGAAACTTACTTTCTTTCAGGGACTTTGGTTTCTGATAAAAAACAGTTTTGCATCATCATATCACCCGAAGGTGACTCTAAGTACTATGTCGAAGGTGACTACATCACAAAAAATAATAAGAAAATTGTTATTAATAAAATTTTAGCCGATCAAATTTTTGTGGGCAAAAACTTCGATTTAATTAAGGTGGGTGATGAGATTAAATAAGACATCTATTTTAATCATTTTAACTTTATTCTTAAGTGGCTGCTTAACTGAATTTGTTCAGAAGGATGATATTGATAAACCAGCTGATTCGGTTAAAGATGATGTCATGGAAATGAGGGATGATTCTTCTATTACTCCAGAAGATTATGGTTCTGAGGATGATAATGAAAAGACGCTTCAGCCAAGAGAGATTTTAAAAATTGCTGGCAAGGAAAGGGGGTTGAAATTTGAGGATTCGTCATGGGAGTTTTATCCAATTACGCTTAATCTTAATGTCGTTCCAATCAGGACGTTTTTTAAAATGCTATCAGATTTAACAGGACATAATATTATTGTTGGAGATGAGGTCAATGGAGATATTAGTATTGAGCTAAGAAATGTTGATTGGTATGAAGTCATGGTGATGGTTTTAAAAGAAGAAAATTTAATACATGATGTTAATCCTGCTGGAAATGTAATTACAGTTCATACACATGAGTGGGTAGAAAAACAAAGTGCCTCATTTGATACAGCTCTGACTGCAAAAATCAAAGTAATTAATTCACTTGCTACGCTTGAGACAAAAACGACGGCCATATACAAAATTAACTATGCTCAACCTGAGACATTGGCTCAACAACTCGATGATGTAGTAAAGTCACTCGCTGCAGGTGCTGAATCAGATAGTGGTGCTACAGCCTCATTTGTAGTTGACCAAAGAAGTAATTCATTAATTGTTCAAGCATCCGCCTCCGATATGATATGGATTAAAGAGACTATCGACACCCTTGATAAACCGACAAAACAAGTCAAAGTGGAAGTATTTATAGTTGAGGCTACAGATAATTTTGCTGCAGAGCTCGGTACAAGAGTTGGCATCTTTAACAGCGATAAAATAGGTAATGATACTGCTACCGTTGCAGGGACTCTAGGCGGGGCAACACCAACTGGGGTAGGTGAGATAACGACAGCCACCACCGGAGGTTCAGTTTCCAATAATCCGATTGCTAATCCAACAGGTGCTATTGCGGGTGTATTATCAGGGAACTCTTTTGACCTAAGAGTTGAATTGCAAGCAATGCAAACTGAAAATTTAATTAAGATAGTCTCTAACCCAAAAATATTCATTGTTGATAATGAAGAGGCACTTATTGAGGACGGTACAGAGGTTCCCTATAATACGGTTGCTCAAGCAGGTTCAACCCCAACCACAGAATTTAAAACTGCTGCACTCACACTCAAAGTGACACCGCAAATTATTGATGATGGCAATATATACTTAGATGTTGAGGTTAATAAAGACACGCCATTAGCAGGAACTAGCCCTCCTGCGATTTCAACAAAACAACTCAAAACTAAATTGCTGATTAAGGATGGCGGGGTGGCATTGATTGGTGGCATTACACAAACTGAAAAGACAAATGCTGAGGATGGCGTTCCACTCCTAAAAGATCTTCCATTCATAGGAAACTTCTTTAAATCCAAAAAAAATAAAAATAATAAGAATACTTTATATATTTTTATAGCGCCTGAGGTTATATAACCCGTGGCTAAGGATCAAGTTCAATTTATAAAGGAAGAGCTTGGTGAACTCATAAATAAGTTCGATTTAGTAGAGAAAAAAGTATATGACACTCAATTAAAAAATGCCAAAAACCAAAATAAACTAATTTATGATGTGTTGTTAAATAAAAAAGCATTCAAAATTGATGATCTTTTAAATGCGCTAGCAAAAAAATATGCAGTAAAATCAGAATTAAATCCTGAACCGATGTTGCCAGAAATAAAAAAATTTCCTCTAAAATATTGCTTACAAAATGCAATCATTCCAATTGGAGAGTCAGATGAGGAGATAGAATTTGGTATATGCATTCCCAATTCATTGAATGTGTTAAAAAATTTAAGCATCATGATTGGAAAAAAGACTTCAGCAAAATTTATTTCGCCGGATTATATTTTTGAGGCAATTTTGCAAAAACACATCCATACTAAAGTAAATGTATCTAAATCCGACTTGGTTGTGGATAAAAAAACTGAAACAGAAGACAATGACCAACCACAAAAAATAGAGCTTGAGATCGAAGTGGAAGAGGGTAATTTAGGGCAAAAAAAAGACGAGGAAATCGAACTTAAAGTGCCTGAAGAAGATGATGAAAAAGTAAAAAGTGGAGATATTCTAGATATGTCTGACCTTCTAAACGATACAAGTAAAACAAAAAAATCTACAACAAAAATGCCTGAGACAGAATCTCCAATTATTGAATTGAATTTACCAGATGAAGAAAATAAAGTTATTGAGAAAAAAGAACCTAACGAAGTAAAAAAAGAGGTTGAAAAAGAGACTGATCAAATAGTAGCTGATATAACGGGTGACGTAGTCTCTGTTGTTGACAAAATGCTGTCAGAGGCGGTAATTGATGGGACAAGTGATGTTCATATAGAGAAATTTAAGGATTTTGCTCAAATTAGATTTAGGAATGGAGGTACTTTACTTGCCCAAGGTCAGTATAAATCCTTTATAGAAAAAAATTATAATGCTGTGATCGCAAGAATAAAGATTCTTGCTAATCTTGATATTGCCGAGCGAAGACTTCCACAAGATGGAAAGATATCATACATCGCCAATGATGATACTGAGGTTGATTTTCGAATATCAATCCTACCAACAAGCTTAGGGGAAAGAGTTGTTATACGTATATTAAATTCCTCATCACTTGCGGTAACAATCAGTGCTATTGGGTTTACAAAAAACCAGGAAAAAGAATTTATTTCTGCTGTCTCAGCACCACAGGGAATGGTTTTAGTGACTGGACCAACAGGTAGTGGTAAATCAACAACGTTATATGGAGCGATGAACTTCCTTAACCAACCTGACGTTAATATTCTTACTGCAGAAGATCCAGTTGAATATACAATGGCTGGTATATCGCAAGTGCAAATTAAAGAGGATATCGGCTTAACATTTGCTAGTGCGCTAAGGTCTTTTTTAAGGCAAGATCCAGAAATAATACTTGTTGGAGAGATTCGTGATGCTGAAACGGCAGATATAGCGTCAAAAGCAGCGTTAACAGGGCACTTAGTGTTAAGTACACTTCATACAAACAGCGCTGTTGGAGCTATCAGTAGATTAGTCAATATGGGCCTACCTGCTTATCTTGTATCAAGTGCATTAACTGCGGTCATCGCACAAAGGTTAGTAAGGGTTAATTGTGAAAGTTGTAAGATAGAAATAAAAAAAGATAACGCTGAAGTTAAAGATTTTATCAAAAGTTACAATATAAGTGCCACAGCAAAACTTATGAAAGGTAAAGGTTGTAAGGTTTGTAACCAAACAGGCTACAAGGGAAGGAAGGGGGTTCATGAAATTTTAACAATTTCACCTGAAATAGAGGTAGCCATTACTGAAAACAAATCAGATCAAGAAATCATTGAGATTGCAAAAAAAAATTCATTTATGAGCTTGGCTGAATCGGCGGTGAGATTTGTTGAGGATGGAACATTGTCAGTTGAAGAATACTTACGCGTAATTCCACAAGATGATTAATTTAAAAAAAATAGCACAATGAAATTTAAATGGAAGGGCCTAAAGCTCAACGCTTTTGTTGATGGTGAAATTGAAGCAGAAAACAAAGATGAGGCGATGTTTGCACTAAAAAAAGATGGCGTCATCGTAATTGAAATAATTGATTCAAATACCAAGGATATAAAAAAGAAAAAAACAAATAAAGTAATTAAGGCATCATCAAAACTCAAAATTAAAGATCAAGAGCTTTTGCTCTTTACAAAAAAATTAACAACCATGATGAAGGCAGGCCTTGCGATAGTGCCCGCTCTTAAAATGTTAGAGCAGCAATCAGAGAATCCAAAATTTACTCCAATCATTGATGATTTATTACAAAAGATAAATGCAGGCGTTACATTATCCGAAGCAGTAGAATCTTACCCAAATCTCTTTGATATAGTCTATGTGAACTTGATTAAAGCAGGGGAGGCTAGTGGTAATCTAGACACTTTTTTAGAGAGAATTTGTATCAATTTGGAAAAAACAATAAAGATTAAAAAGGCAATTAAAAGTGCGATGATGTATCCAATAATTCTTCTTACGGTTGCTTTATCAGTTGTCGGTATTATGATGATTTTTGTGGTACCTGTATTCGTTGAAATCTTTGGTAATGCAAATATTGAATTACCAGGACCTACAAAGTTAGTGATGGCCATCAGTGATTTCTTAAGAAGTTGGATGGCTCCTATTATAATTTTTTCAGGCTACGCGATAATGAAGGTTATAAAAATCATCATTAGAAAAAACAATAAACTTCAGCAAGCCTTCGATAAGAAATTAATGCAACTGCCTGTTATTGGTAATTTAGTCAGGGATGCAATTATGGCAAGATTTTCAATGGTTTTAGCTAACCTAATAGCTGGTGGGGTAAATTTAATTGAGGCGACAGAGATAACAAAAAACTCAATTGCAAATACAAAAATAAAAGCATCTATCGAAAAAGTAAAAAGAGAAATATTTTCTGGTAGACCTTTTTCAGTGGCATTAAGAGAAACGAAAGACTTTCCAGAAACAATGTGCGGTTTTATAGAGGTAGGCGAGGAAACGGGTAAACTGAATGATATGCTAACTACAGTTTCATTATATTATGAAGGCGAATTTGATTCATCAGTTGAAGCTTTCTCTTCAATGCTTGAGCCAATTATGATTGTCTTTTTAGGTATTGTGATTGGTTTTATTCTTGTAGCGATGTATCAACCCATATTCTTAATGGGTAGCGCTGTATGACAAAGATTATTTTTTTTTAATTTTTTTTTCTTTTTCATCCTATGCAGATTCTCTTTATGAATATTATTCAAAAAATCAGAGGATTTCTCACACTAAACTTAGCTCAAACTTAAATAAAAATATTAATAGTTTTTATAACTTAGATTTAATTGCCTCCTCAACGCCTTCAATAAAGTTTTATATTAATATGCTTAATCAAGAAAATATTCCGATAGATCTCGCAGTTATCCCATTAATGGAGAGTGGAAATAACCCTCAAGCAAAGTCACCCAAAGATGCTTTAGGTTTGTGGCAGTTTATCCCACCAACAGCTAGAGAGTGGGGGCTTATAAATAATATTGATAACGATGAGCGAAGGAATGTTATTAAATCTACAAAAACTGCAATCAAATACCTCAAATATTTACATAACGAACTAAACGATTGGAATCTTGCTTTAGCTGCTTATAATTGGGGAATCGGCAATGTTAAAAAATCTTTAAAAAAAGGCCTAGTTAGAAACAAAAAAATTAATATCGATTTATTGCCAAAAGAAACCAGAAGGTATTTGTTAGCTTTTCATCACTTAAATAGACTAATAAAAACTAATTATAAAAGACAGATTCTCGACAAATTTCCTAACAAAAATTATCTGGAAATTATTAAGCAAAAAGATTTAAGAAATTATCTAGTTGCGAATAATTTAGCGAATATAAGTCCAGATGTTTTACTACATATCAATGGATTTGATGTAAATAGTGATATAGAAGTAAATAAAAGTATCCTCGTGCCGACTAAAGTTTTTAAAGAATTCTTTTCACTAAGTGATACTCAATTTACTTACAAGAATATAAATACAAAAAATAGCGTTAACTGTAATAAAAAATTTTACAAAGCAAGACAACACGATACTTTAATTAAAGTAGCAAAGAAGTTTAATCTAAAGCTTGATTCAATTCGAGAAATGAATCCAAGGGTTAGGTTTGTCAGGCCAGGAATGAGCCTACAAGTTTGTAGATGATTTTTTTTTAAAATAAAAGAAATTAAAAAAAAGGATGGTTATATGTCATTAGAGAATATATTTAATTGGTTAAAGAAACTAATACTTCAGCTCATCTCTAGATACTGGTGGCTTTTCGTATTTGTAGCTCTTGGTTTTTTAACAATGGAAGAGTGGGCGCATCTCATCATCCCAACCGACTAATTTTTCCTTAAATTTATGCCTTTGAAACCCTTGATATCAGTGGCTCTCAGAAGGGCAAAATAGGAGTTTTTAGCTAGTTTGTAACTTTGTAAAAGTGCCTCTTTACAACCCTTTAGTAGCAAGGGATTTGAAGGTGC
>CAJXQA010000033.1 GCA_913058475.1 uncultured Nitrosomonadales bacterium | reverse complement strand
TATTCGTCGGCAGCGTCAGATGTGTATAAGAGACAGATATCGATGCGACTGAAGCTAAGAGTATTAATAGTGCAAATCTGAGTTTCATCTGACTTTATCCTTTATTTTTATATGATCAATGGTAAGGTTAGAATGTTAACATCATCATTAAGAACTCCAAAATATGAAAAAATTATTCTTTTTATTGCTTATCCCAAGCATTATTTATGCAGAACCCTTAAGTGTGGATCTTGTATGTGAGGGTGAGGTGACATTATTTTGCGAGGATGGTTCTCCTTGTTTAAAAGAGCCTGCCACCGAAAAAATTAAAATATCAGGCAGCACCCTTATCCATAAGCTTCATGGGAATCACTTTTTAAACGTTGATGCAAGCTCTGTCAGTTTAGAAGAATTAGATTCAGATGGCTCCATAGGCTTTTCTTTCTTTATAGACAGGAAAACAGGTCAAATTGAAATTATTAGTAGATGGCAAAAGCCCTATGAATACAGGGGAGTTTGTTCAGTTGAACCATTTCCAGAGCAGCTAAACATTGATTAAGGTAAGTTATTTTAAAGAGAATTACTTAGAGATCGTTTTAGCACTTTTCTATCTAAATGCTGCACTTCCTCATTCTGAGACATTTTATGCATACTTTAGAATCATCATGTATTTGTTAACGATAGCGCTGCTTTTCGTAAGATGGGGTGTTCTTAGCCGTATTTATATTGGTTTCATTTTTATATTTTTGTTGATAGATAACCCTATATATATCATAAACTTAAGAGATTTTATTTGGGTAATTTATGATTTATTAGTAATGTTTTTTTATCTCTTTCTTACGCGCACGTATCAAAAAAACTAGCTCAAATTAATCCTATTTTTAGAAACTTTTGATGATTCAAGCTGCCATACAAATAATTAAATGAATGCAGGTTATGTTATGAAATACTTAATCATTTTGATAGGTCTTTGTTTGTCCTTTCTTGTTATTGCTGACGATCAAAAAATCAACACTCAAAAAGAATACTTTGGTAATGGAAAACCTAAATTTGAGGTGACATACAAGGATGGGAAAAAAAATGGAAAAGAAATTTTTTGGTATGAAAACGGTAATAAAATGATGGAAAGTTTCTTCGTAGATAACCATGAGGAGGGTCTGTGGCAGCAGTGGTACTCAAATGGGCAAAAGAAGATCGAAGTTAATTATATTAAGGGGAAGTATAACGGCCTATGGATGCAATGGTATGACGACGGACAAGTGAAAAAAAATGTTAAATTTGTGGATGGGAAAAAAACCGGCAAAGAGGTTAATTGGAAAAAAGATGGCACGATCAAATCTGAGGTAATCTATGAGGATGGAAAAATTATTGAAAGGCTTTAATTACGATTAGTGTTATAGAATTAATGCGCCATATTTTATTGAAAGATAAAAGATACCAATAATAATACCCAGTAGGATTAAAAATATGGTGCCTAGCTTCAATAAGTATTTTTTCCGAAATGCTTTATCGTAAAGTAGGGAATAAATTGCGGTCACAAGGAATAAAAATCCGATAACTAGGAAAAACCCAGCAGAACTGAGGATAATGGTGTTTAAACCCATCATCCAATTAATTATCTGATCAATTGTCATATTAAATTGACTATACCAAATGTTTTCTTAAATAAAATTTTTTTAAAATTTCTAGTGTAGAATTAAATCACTCAAATTACATAGTAAGGCTTAAACCATGAACAAATTAACACCTTTCATTGCAGCAATTTTATTGGTATTTTCCCAAGTTGGCTTCACCGCCTCCAAAGCAGAAATAGATGCAGAAATAAAAGCTGCTCTTGATGAGCTATATAAAACAACACCTGCTGCAAAAGAACTTGCCTCTAAAGCTAAGGGAATACTAGTTTTTCCAAGTATTGTAAAAGCAGGGCTTGTAATTGGTGGTGCGTATGGTGAGGGAGCTTTGCTTATTGGGGGTAAAAAGGTTCAGTACTACAATAATATTTCTGGTTCTATTGGTTTTCAGTTAGGCGTAGAGAAGCGATCTGAGGTTTATATGTTCCTTAAAGAAGACGCACTTAAAGAATTCAGGAATTCAAGTGGGTGGAGTGGTGGTGGAGATGCCAGTGTTGCTGTGGCTGTCTGGGGTGCAGGTGGCGTGGCTAACGTAGATTCCATTAAAGAGCCTGTTGTCGCATTTGTATTTTCTCCAAAAGGGTTAATGTACAACCTCACATTAGAAGGTAGTAAAATAAATAAAATTGATAAATAGTTTTAGTTGTAAGTTAAAAAAGCTTTTCTAAAGAGGCCGGTAAGAGATAGTGACTTACCAGTGAAATAATTAGAATACCAATCAAATTTAAGATAAACCCAGCTTTAATCATGTTAGCAATGGTAATCTTTCCGGAGCCATAAACAATCGCGTTGGGCGGTGTCGCCACAGGTAGCATAAATGCCAAGCTTGATGCCATGACGAGTGGAATGGCAATCGATATGGGGGCAACTGAAATTGCAACTGCAATGGATGTGGCAATCGGTAAGAAAGTGGATGTGGTAGCTGTATTTGATGTTAGCTCGGTGAGAAAGACGATGAAGGTCGTGATTAGAAGAATGATTAACCAAGGCTTGAGTTCGACTAACAAACTAAATGACGTTCCAAGCCATTGACCTAACCCTGAGCTGCTAATAGAGCTTGCCAAAGAGAGGCCACCGCCAAATAAAAGTAAAAGTCCCCAGGGTAATTTTTTTGTTTCATCCCATTCCAAAAGATTACTTTTCTTGTTATCAGACGGTAAGATAAATAAAATAATGGCAGCCAAAATGGCAATACCTGCGTCAGTCAGTCCTAATAGCATTTCATGATATTTCAAATATGGCCTGCCTATCCATAAGCTCGCTGCAATTAAAAAGATAATAAAGACTTTTTTTTCATCTCGACTAATTTTTCCTAATTCTTCTAAGGACTTTTTTATTTTATTTTTGGTCGCAGCATTAATTTCAAACGTGGATGGATAAATAATTTTTGTCAGAATAATGAAGGACGCTACCAGCATAATTAATCCAATTGGAAGTGCAATTTTCATCCAGTCCAGAAATGAAATATCGATATTGAAATTTTCTTGCATAAAGCCTGCGAAGACAATATTGGGTGCTGTCCCAATCAAGCTTGACATGCCACCAATTGAAGAGGCATATGCAATACCTAAGAACAAGGCAATTTCAAAGTTTTTTATCTGTTTATTCGATAACCCCGGCAGCGCTTCTTTTATATTGACACAGATAGCCAGGCAGATGGGAAGAAGCATTAAAGTCGTTGAGGTGTTCATCACCCACATGCTGATAAAAAATGAGATGCACATAAAAGTACCTACAATACTCCCAGCCGATGCATTCACTTTTGATACGACTGATAAGGCGAGTCTTTTATGAAGGCCTGATCTTTGAATAGCCAATGCCAGAATAAAGCCGCCTAGGAATAAAAAGATATGAGGGTTTGCGTAGGATATGGCCGTCTCTTTAAGAGACGAAACTTGCAATAGAGGAAGGGCAGCCAGCGGAATGAGCGCTGTGACAGGTAAGGGGACTGCTTCTGTTCCCCACCAAGCGGCCATCAGAAGTGCAACGGCTGCTACATGCCAGCCTTCGATAGATAAGGATTCTGGTGTTGGATTTAAAACAATAGAAAAGAACAAAAGTAAACCAATCCAAAAACCTAATTTTCTATAAGACTGGTTATGCACGATTACTCATTATTCTGTTTTCTTTATTAAAGATTTTACAATCCTTAAGCTAGTGAATTTGAAGAAGCATGGAAATATGGCATGAATGATAGAGGTAATCCCTGCATATAAAAGAATAAAACCTGCGATGAAGCCAAATTTAAAATGCTCCCAATAACTTTTTCCCGCTTCGTTTAAATGTTTTTTAAACATACATTAAGTTCAAATAGATAAAATCCTAGTATAAAATGAATTTTTTAACTTTAATATAGTCTTTTAACTGATTACTATTAAGATAGGAAAATTGTTATGGTGGGTAAAAACGAAAAAGAAGAATGTCCTGCACACAAGTGTAAGCCCCTTATGTTGATGTCTTACCTTGCTGCTGTATTTTTAGTATTAGGTATTTGTGCATTTGCAAAGTACCTTTTCTTTTAACATTTAATTTAACTTTTGAAGCCCAACAAACCGTTTAAATTTTTCTAGGTAAATTCTATCTTCCTCGGATAATTCAGTAGGTTTAAAGTATTGGGCAAATTCTGAGTTATTTCTTCTGATGTATGTCACCGTCTTGCCATAACTGATAACCTGTGGCTCAGCTGTCTCTACAAAAACCTCTTGCCTTAATTCTATCGCCTCAAATGGCTTCTTGTTTGTGAAATTGCTGACCAGTTGCAATTGCTGATCTTTGCCTGCAACAAGACTCGTCCTTGAATAGCTATTAGCATCATATTCCTCCAGAAGATAGCTAAACAAGTCCTTCTCTAAAGCTCTATTTATCCCAACACCATTATTAAACTGCTGAAACATAGTGACATTGAATAAATAATGATTTTCCCCTGAACAAAAAGTAAAGATCTTGGGGATTGAGTTCGTCTTTTCTACAATTTTTTTATAAAGCGGTGGGAATTCTTTTTTGAGGTAGTCATAATTGCACAATTTTTGAGCAAATAAACTATTTGGAATGATCAACATTAGTATGATGAGAAGCTTGTTCATATGATTAAGCGTAATGATTATTTAAATTTTTTCCACGTTCCACCATATTGATAAGTGCTCTCATGTTTTGATTTAATATCAAGCAAGCATTGCTGGCATAAAAATACCCAATCATTTTGCTCATATTTACAACGATAGAGTATTCTGTGCTCAAAATTACAACTAAAGCACAATTTTGATCTAATTCTCATGATTATGCTTTACGAGAGTCTGAATAGGCCAAAGCCTATTTAAGGTACTTACTTCTGAAGGTATAAATAAGCAACCACGACTACGACTGCAATCACTACAACAAGTAGGATTTTCTTTGAACCACCACCTGATTTACCGAGTAACCCATTTTTCCATTGCTCTAGCTCTTTTTGATTATACGCAGACATAATAAATCTACCTCAAATTTAAACATTATTATATATAATCATTATTTGAGGTAAAAGACAATGACAAGAGCAATTTATTTAAAAGCAGGCGGAGGATACGATAATATATTTTTGGCCGATCAGGAGATTTCTGATCCCAAGACGAATGAGGTCCAGGTCCGCTTACATGCAAGCTCATTAAATTATCATGATTACGCAGTTGTATCAGGTATTTGGGGACCTACTGAGCAACGCATCCCAATGGCAGACGGGGCAGGCGAAGTTATTAAGGTCGGTGGGGCTGTAAAAGAACTTAAAGTGGGCGACCATGTTTGCACCACCTTTTTCCCTGGCTGGCTGGATGGTGCACCGAATGTTAAAGGATTTGAGACAGTGCCGGGAGACGGTATCGATGGATATGCACGAGAAATTGTAAACCTTCCGACTGGCTCATTAACATCGGCACCTAATCAATGGACTCACGAGCAATCAGCAACTTTAACCACCGCTGGACTCACTGCATGGCGTGCTTTATTTGAGGATTATAATCTAACAGAAAAGCATACCGTTCTGATACAAGGGACGGGAGGGGTATCCATATTTGCGTTACAGTTTGCAAAATCGATAGGAGCTAAAGTAATTGCTACAACTTCATCGGACGAAAAAATTGAAAAACTCAAGGCATTAGGAGTTGATTATTGCATCAATTATAAACAAAATTCGAAGTGGTCTGAGGAGGTATTAAGTTTCACAAAGGGCAGAGGTGTAGACCTTGTAATTGAAGTAGGTGGCCCTGAAACGTTAAATGAATCAATCAATTCAGTTAAAGTAGCCGGACATATATCAGTTATCGGAATTTTATCGGGGCTACAAGGAAATTTAGATTTTGTTAACGCGTTATTAAAGCAAGTGACGTTACAGGGCATTTTGGTTGGCAGTAGGGCTCATCAGGAGAGAATGATTGCCTATATTAACCAGACCAAACTCTTTCCAATCATCGATCGCGTGTTTGATTTAGAGGATATTGTCTCAGCTTTTCAGTACCAGGAAACTAACCAACATTTTGGTAAAATATGCTTAAAAATTTAATAAAAACAGTGTTATATATAAGTAATCTAAAGTTTATTATTAAGTTAAAAATGTAGACTTTTTATGCAAAGCAAGCTAGTTATTTAGTGAATAGTCGTTAATAATTTTTTCAATGTCTTTATCTTCGATTATTTCACCATTAATATATTGGTCTGCCATCATGAAGAGCTTACTCCAAAGCGGCTCACCATTTTGTGGAGGTTTTAGTTTAAAGGTCGAGGAATTATCTAATTTGTTATTTATAATATTTCTTACTCTTTTCCAGAAATCGCTTGTTTCCTCCCAATAATCAAAGCCTACCTGCCAATCAAAGTCTTTAATTCTTTCATATCTCGCAATACCGATTTCCTTGGCAAGCACAGTTTGATTTTCTGTTGCTATTACTTTTTTATTATTTTGTTCATGGACCCAACCTGTTGGCGTAATGGTCTGTGTGTTGGTTCCGATCATCACATCATAATCATTTCTGGTTGAGTATTCTCTTCGCGGCAGTGGTCGCCATGTTTCATTGCCTTCCCAGGAGGAAAAATTAGGTTGATGCATCCAATTACCATAACCCTGATATCTCGGTGTGTCGTCAACCTGATAGACGGATTGTGACCAACTACCTTTTTTTTCTTCAAATGGAATTTTGCTGTATATCCATGTGTTATTCCCAGCGTATATGTTGATTTCGCTATCCTCATACTTCCAATCCTGCCTCCAGTGCTTCATCACCATTGGCTCAGAGGTTTGGCCATCGGCCTGCTTGAAATACATGACCGTGATGTGTTGTAAGCTAATGAAATCTTTTTCATCCTCGATTACTTTAACGTATTCAGTAGCCCATGATTGATAGGGCTGGGATGGAACATAATCTTCTACAAATCCCATCGTCTCCATGAAATCAAAATAAACTCTGTACCTTCCCTCCATCGAAAGAATTGCTAGTCTATCTTTTTCAAATTTTGTTAGCTTTGTGTTTTGTAGCTCTTTCCATAAATCATTTGGCTCTTTATCTAGCGTGACCTTCTCACCAACGGATGTTCCACCCCTGGGTTTTTTTAATTCGGCGTCTTTTAACTGAGTCCATCCAAAAATATAATTCGAATCATTGCCATTTGAAGAAAGGCTTACAAAAAGGAGTGCGATAAAAACTAAATTTTTCATGAATTTATGACTTATTAGGCTTTAAAAAGTTTCTTAACGTTCAAGGCTAAATAATTCGTAACAAATTAGCCTGCTCGTTTTTAAGTACTTGAGTAAAAAAACTACATACGGCTTTGACACGAGCTAATTGAAACATATCTTCATGGACAACCATCCAGTATTCTCTTTTAGCTAAAATTTGCTTTGGTAAGATTGTTTTTAATTCTGTATCTTTTGCAGCAATAAACCCATGAAGAAAAGCAAGGCCAACCCCGTCTTTTACAGCTTGATATTGAGCTTGAAGGGAGTTACTTCTAAACACGATACTTACTTCTTTAAAAATATCCTGCATATATTTCAACTGAGGAAATTCGATCAAATCTTCTATGTAGCTGATAAATTGATGTTTAGATAGATCCTTAATTGTCTTTATTTTATTATTTTTATTGATATAACTTTTACTTGCATATAGCGCTAAATTGTAATCTCCAAGTTTCCATGCCACCAATCTACCAATAGTAGGCCTAGCCAATGTGATTGCGATATCTGCCTCACGTTTTGATAAACTTCGTGCTCTCGTATCAGCAACTAACTCAAGATCAATGGATGGGTGCTTTTCTTTGAAGTGACTAATATATTTCGAAATAATCCCAATCCCTAAACCTTCAGGGACAGCCATCCTCACAATGCCACTAAGTTCTGTATCTTTTCCCGATATCGACTGGTAGATGGAATTAACCTTAGTCTCAATATTTTCAGAATAAGGGACTAATTTATGCCCATCTTCAGTGAGTGAATAGCCCTTGGGTGACCGGTTAAATAACTGTACCCCAAGTTCTTTTTCAAGCCTTGTAATATGTCTTCCTACAGTTGTAGGCTCAACGTTTAATCTTTTTCCTGCCATGGTTAATTTACCCCGACGTGATAGCTCAAGGAAAGATCTTAGGTCGCTCCAATTAAGCATAAGCATTCTCCTTTATGGTTTTTTATGCCATCTTAATATTAAAAATTAAGAAATAAATTAGTAATGCAAAATTGCATTATGAAAAGCAGTTAATCTTCATTGTACTGCATAAATTTAAAGGATAATATTGAAATAAGTTAATGAATTACTAATTAAAGGAGAGGATATGCCATTTGTAACAATTAATGTTCTAGAGGGGAAGGGCAAGGATTACATAAAAAAAGTTTCTGACAGTGTGAATGAAGCGGTAATCGAAACAATGGCCTTTCCGGATGATGATAGATATCAAGTGGTTAATCAATTATCAGAAGATTGCATGCAATACCAAAGCAGGCAAGAGGAAAGAATTATGATGCACCTTGTGATGCGTTCAGGGCGCCCAAATAAAGCAAAACAAGCCTTTTACAAGAAGGTTGTTGAGTACTTGCATGAAAGGGTAGGCATTAAACCTGAGAATGTTTTTATTACCATCACTGAAAATCACGATGTTGATTTTTCATTCAAAGATGGCGTCGCGCAGTTTGTTGTTTAATTATTTTAAGGGATCTAAATTATGAAATTATTAACTTTGAATAAGCTTTTCTTAAGTATCTTATTTATGTCATTTTCAAGCATATTATTTGCAGAGCCACAGTTAAGTAAGCTTTGGGAAACAAAAGCGGATTTTAAATTGCCTGAATCAGTAATCTATGACAAAGAAAATGACATTTTATATGTATCAAACATGCAAGGGGACCCTTTCACTAAAGATAAAAATGGCTTTATTTCAAAAGTCGACGTTAATGGAAAAATTATCAAATTAAAATGGATTGAGGGTTTAAATGCACCAAAGGGATTAACCATATCAAAGGGTAAGCTTTACGCTGCCGATGTTAATGAGTTAGTTGAAATAGATATAAAGACAGGCAAGATCACAAAAAAACTTGAGGCAGCTGGAGCTACTTTTCTTAATGACGCAACTGTTGATACCAATGGGAATATATACGTATCCGATATGTTCAATGACACTATTTATAAGTTTGATAACTTTGGTCAGTTAACTAAGTGGCTTTATAGCCCAAAGTTAGAAGCGCCAAATGGTTTACATTATGAAAAAGGTCAATTGATTGTAGCTAGTTGGGGTCATCCTACTAATGGTTTCGCACCGTCAGTTGTTGGCCACCTGAAAAGCATTTCATTGAAAGATAAAGAAATTAAATCTCTCGGAAATGGCAAGCCTGTTGGTACTTTGGACGGTATTGAGTCTGATAAAAATGGTAACTATTTTGTTTCAGATTGGGTTGGCGGTAAATTACTTTATATTCAACCTGACGGAAGCTTTAAGACTCTTGTAACCCTGACTCAAGGAGCTGCGGATCATGAGGTCATCCATGATAAGAATTTATTAATTTTGCCTATGATGAACATAGATAATGGCAGTGGCAAATTAATAGCCTTTGAAATTAAATAAATTAAATTTATGAAGAAAGCTCATGGGTTTAATATTTGCCATGAGCTTTTCTTAAATAATTAATATTTCATGAAAATCTTTCAAATTATTTCCCGTCCGTTTATATCGTTTGTCGAACGCTACTATCCTGACGCCTTTATATTTGTAATAGTCCTTTCTGTAATTACTTTTCTGGCTGCCATCTCACTTACAGATGCTACGGTAACCTCAACAATTGTTGCTTGGGGAGATGGGCTACCTATGTTATTTAAATTTACCGCTCAAATTACAATTATCATGGTCGGTGCGCATGCACTTGCTCATACAAGCATTGTTCAATGTTTATTAAAAAATATCGGCAGACTTCCAAAAACAGCGAACCAAGCCTATGCATTGGTTGCATTTTCTGCAGGAGTAGCAAGTCTTGGTGCTTGGTCTTTTGGCCTTATCATTGGTGCCATTGTAGCAAGAAGTGTCGCAATAGAATGTTCAAAAAAACCATTTAAAGTCCACTATCCACTTTTAGTCGCCTCTGCTTACTCAGGATTTGTTATATGGCACATGGGTTATTCTTCTTCATCTGCATTATTTGTTGCTACTCCCGGACATTTACTTGAGGGTAGAGTGGGGGTTATACCGGTGACAGAGACAATTCTATCGTCAACCAATATAACTCTGGCTCTTTTAGGTTTGCTATTAATCACCATTATCTGCCCTCTAATGAAACCAAATGAGGAGGATGTAATTGAAATCGATCCAGACCTTATAAAAGATAATGAGCCAACTATACAAAAAAAAGCTTCAATGAATATGGTCGAACGCTTTGAAAATCATCGTTCATTGAATATATTTCTGGGTCTATTAATAGTTATTTATATTGGTATTACCTACCACCAAAATGGATTTTCTCTAAATCTAGACATAGTTAGCTGGACATTTTTATCCTTAGGGTTGTTATTGGCAAGCTCTCCCATTCACTTCATAAGCTTAATAAATACGGCAGCTGGTACTGTGGGTTCGATAATCTTACAGTATCCCTTTTACTCAGGAATTATGGGAATTATGGCGACGACAGGCCTTATGCAGGTAGTTACTGACTGGATTATTTCAATTTCAACTCCAGAAACACTCGGATTTTTTGCCTTTTTATCCGGAGGTCTAGTTAATATGTTTATCCCCTCGGGGGGTGGTCAGTGGGCAGTTCAAGGCCCAATCATGATTGAGGCTGCTTTATCTTTAGGGGTTAATCCTTCAGTAGTTGTGATGGGTGTGGCTTACGGTGACCAATGGTCGAATATGATACAACCATTTTGGACTATTCCAATTTTGGCAATTGCGGGTCTTCATATGCGACAGATACTCGGTTACACTTTTGTTATATTCCTTTTAACAGGTGTTCTTTATGGATCAGGAATGTTATATATGGGGGCAGGATAGATATTGACTTTTAGATATAGAGCTATACTTACTGAAAACTTCTTTTAATGAAAAATAAGCGATTAGCCAAATGAAACAAAATATAATCATAGCGGGGTCATCCGGTTCTATTGGTGGGGAATTTACTAAGCAATATACTGATGACCCAAATGTTGAAAAAGTTGTAACGCTATCAAGAAATGTAAACAACCTTAATCATGAAAAAATTCAGTCAATTAAAATTGATTACAGCAATGAAGCAACATTTAAAAACCTAGATGAAATATCAAAGTTAGATTCCATTAGTAAAGTCATCATTGCAACAGGTATTCTGCATACAGACCAAATCAAGCCAGAGAAATCAATCGATAGCATTGCTGCTGAGGATATGAAGCAGGTGTTCCAAGTCAATGTATTTGGACCGATCTTGTTAGTTAAGAAGCTTATACCTCTTATTAAGAAATCAAAAGGAGTGAAAATTGTTTTCTTAACTGCAAGAGTAGGGAGTATTTCCGATAACGTACTGGGTGGCTGGCACAGCTATCGTAGCTCAAAATCTGCACTCAATATGATGATTAAGAACCTTGCTATAGAATTAAAAAGGCTGAATAAGGAACATGTTGTGATTGGGATTCATCCAGGTACAGTTAAAAGTCATTTATCAGAACCTTTCCTAAGGCATGTGAAACATGATATTTTTAACCCAAAAGAAAGTGTAGATTTGATGACGCAGGTGATAAGTAAAGTCAGCCAAACAGACTCAGGAAAATGTTTTGATTTTTCAGGAAAAGTAATAGAGCCTTAAACGCTATACTAAAGTTATTAAGCTTAGATGAATTAACAAAATTAAATAAGAGGAGAATGTAATGATTGCAAGATTGATATCTGCGTCGATTGGTTTAGTTTTACTTAGCTCAGCATTTCGATGGACTTTAGATCCTGAAACTGCCGCAGCGGGTTTAGCGATGACATTAGTTGAAGGACCTGGAGATACGACTATGGGCATGAACACACAAATAGGAGATTTTACTGCTTTCTTTTTTACTGCAGGATTGATGGCTTGCATAGGTGCATACAGAAATCAGCATGTTTGGCTCTATACAACATTAAGCCTGTTGGGTTCTGCTGCAATTTTTAGAATTTATGCCGGATTAGTTCATGGCGCAGACTTCCTAATTAAGGCAATAGCTATTGAGGTCACGGTTTCTTTATTTTTAGTTTTAAGTATCTATCTAATGAAGAAAGCAGATTCCTAGTTAATTTATAAAAGACGATGTGAGCTATGGAGTAATTATAAGCACTTTATGAATGTATCTATTTTTATTGATGACGCAATTAAAACAATACAACGGGGAACCGTTGACCGAAAATCTCCATTCAAGCTTCCTGTTCTGTCTTCTTCTATTGATAATAATATTCATCAAAGAATTGTCGTTGCAAGAAGATACAACGAGCATGATCACTCTTTAATAATATATACCGACCATGAAAGTAAAAAATATCATCAATTAAAAACCAATCCTTCCTGCTCCTTACTTTTTTGGGACCCAAAAAAAAGACTTCAAGTTCAGTTAGCTGGAGAAGCTTCTTTTTTAGAAAACAAGGCGGAATATTGGGATAAGTTGAATGAAAATCAGAAAAAAGACTATGTAATTAATCCATTTCCAGGGACAGAAATTTCCTCCGCTGATGGCTATAGTTATGACAGTGCTGAGTATAGGTTTGAAGTAATATCTATTCACTTTAAAACTCTAGATGTTCTTGAATTATCTCCAAACGGACATCGAAGAGCTAAAAGTATTTTGAATAAAAATGAGCGAGAGGATTTTTGGGTATCGCCCTGAATAAAAGGCATCCTAAATTATAGAAATTAAGCTAACACAAGGTTTTATTAAAAAAATATTGTTTATAAACAACTAGTTACACTATTGATGAATCTCAATTAATGCTATATACTAAACTTAAGATCGTTCACATAACATTATCCATTGTTAACCACGGTCAGTGTAATTCATGACCAAAAGTCTTCTAAAAACAATTCATGACCAAAAGTCTTCTTGTTTTAAAACCTGATGATTAAATCGCGTTTAATCAAATAAATGATTTAACGTAACT